>NZ_CP054719.1:695655-1043483 GCF_014896945.1 Candidatus Bodocaedibacter vickermanii | reverse complement strand
CTTGAGAGTCTGGTGTTGTTACTGTTAGTTTACCTAAAATTACAGTGTGATGCCCGATTTCAAACATTACAGCGGGAGACTCCTTAGGATCCGAAGAAGGTATTTTAGGCGCATCTGGTTGAAACTCTATAGTCATATCTCCAGACCAAATCGTGATTTCATTTACCCGAGGAAGGTTTACTTTTGTCGCCTTAAAATGTCCGTGATGGAAACTAAACCCTCCCTCTTCAAAGGCAGGCAAGGATAACTCTCCATTTGTAACGATCATTAACGTACCGTCATCTAATGTTCTAATCCCCATGCGTGACAAGCGATAATGCATCTCTCCATCTTGCGTTACTAGCATGACTGTTTTTCCTTGAAACACGTTGCCTTGACGTGCAGACACACCTCCAGACTCATCAACGTCTAAATTAATACAGCCTAATGATAATCTATCCTGTGCAATCACCTGCACATTTGTATGAATCTTGATATGATCAATTCTAAACTCACATTTCACTCCAAACAGAACGTTACTCGCAGCAATCTCAGCATGTTCCATTTCCAAGACACCTCTATACCTAAAGCTAATTTCATTTTTTGTTGATACGATTGCTTTTTTTGCAGAAGATCCTTTTATCAATACCTTGGCATTACCGAAATACTCTAGACTTATGCTTCCAGAGGCATTGACAGTTCCATGAATCTTTAGTTCTTGAGTGTTGGGTTGAAATCTATTCACATCGATTCGTCCCGTGGGCGCAATCACCAGTGTGTGTAGTGTCGGTGCAAACCATACTAAAGGTGCGATAAAATCCCCCACAATATGAAGCTCATTTACCGCTACAAAATGTAGTTTTCGTGCAGTTTCTTCTGAAAGATTACCATTAAGGACTACCTTTTCTGCAGTTAGACTAAGCCCAAGAGGAACGTGCAAATCACCCAGTGTAATGGTGTCTGCTTTGAATGTTACGGCAGTATCAGAAACACTTAAAGGAAGAGCTATATTAATACGACCAGAATCCCCCACAGTAATTGATAATGATTTTAACTTTACGGCCTCACTGCCATCGTTTAAGTAACGCGCTGGAATCTCAAAATAACGTGCTGTTATGCAGGCTTGCTCACCCACTATTTGCGCTAATGTTAAATCGTTGGGTGTAGAAAGCCGTATGTCTTTTGCCTCAATTTTACATTGAATGGATATATCATCTCGTATTCTTTCTGCTAACCGAATTAGGTTGTTCGATTTTAATATACCTTGACCACTAACATCGCCTCCAATCTCAATCCATTTTCTGGCGCTTACTAATCCCGCGATATCACCCTGTTGAAGCGTCAGCTCTTGGCAGTTAAATGTCCCAAGTTTTGAGTGCTCTAAACTATGGAGTTTAACACTTCCACTTTCGATATCCCCTTTATTTTCTAAAACTGCTCTTAGTTCTGCCATGATTCTAGACTCAACTCTAATTTTGCCACTATTCACCAATCTAAGATTTTTGATTAATAAAACTCCAGGAGATGAAATGAGACCCAAATTTTTAAGTTTCCCAGATGTTGTACTCCATCCTAAAAGCTCAATGGCATGTTCTCCATAGATAGAGGATTGAATGGTTCCATCAGAAACTTTTAAGGTTAAACCTTGGTAAGCAACTAATGATGCTTTTGTGTGGGGCGTTACGCCAGTTCGAGAACGTCTTTGAACTGCGTGCGCTTGATCGATATAGGTTCTTGTTGTTATAGAGACATCTTCTAAACACCGAATGTATCCTTTGTTTTGACACTCGGTAAAAACTCCGTCTATGCGCTTAGACGCCCATATGATGCCTTGTAGATCATTTTCTAGAGTTTTACACTCTATCTTTATTGTCTCACCATGAATACCCCATAAACCGTCCGGTTGATTCTTATCGACTAGCATTAGACCATCATGCTCGCCCCCTGTATTAGAAAATACCCCCTCACATTTAATATCGATAACTTTCGCTTTAATAAGTCTTGAGTTTCGTCCTTTGGTCGAGACGATACCAATATTGTTTCCAAGAAGCATTCCGTCATTTACAAATTCAGGCACATGAATGCTTAAGTAAGGTTGAGAGAAATAAAGGCTAGCATTATTTGTTAGCTTTTTTAAACGTCTTAAGACGACAACTTCTTGTATCTCCATACTGCCATCATTGATAAGCTCTTCTACTGAAGCCGAAAGTTTATAGATACGCAATTCTCCTTTTTGAACAAACGTTTTTGCGTTAATAGTCAGTTGATTAAGGTTTGTATTGACATCACTTCCTAGTATAACAGCGCTTCCACTTGTTAGAAATAAATGTGAGGGTGCAGTGTCGGTTGATACAGTCTCAAGCCGATTAATTATAATTTTACCGGCAAAGTTAATATGAAAACTTTCCTCGAACACTAATCTTTCTATTAAAAGCGTGCTTTTATTAGAATCAACCCTAAACGCTCCCTCAGCAATACGTCGTCCCTGTCTAGAAATATGTATGTGCGCAATCCCTCCTTCATCGGGAGTTAACGTGGTTACGTACTCTTCAGAAACAAACCGCTGTGATTGACCAATTTCTGAAAAGTTTATCAGATCAACTGTGTGTGAAATCGTTCGATTATTAATATTAAGATTTAACTCAAGTTGTTGTTGTGAATTAACAGTCGAAAAAACAATCGATGGAATAATATTTGGTACACTAATAGGATCTAACATCCTCGATGGAGCATCTGATACTCTTGATGCTCTAACCTCAGTCTCTGACCTTCTTGCTGTTTCCCCAAAAGCTTGTGCAACCGAAGCAGGTCGGACATTACTCCCCGCTCTCGGAGTCTGTGCTGCACAAGTTGCTCCCGTGGGGAGAGGTCGTGGAGTCGTTTGAGGCTCTGAGCCTTGCCTAGGTGTTCCTGGGCGAGGTACAGTAAATATAGCATCGCATGGGGGATCTATGGTTGGATATGCCGCCCCCCCTCTGCTCAACGCCCGAGTAGGCAAAGAATATAGACCAGGTCGCGAAACGCTTTCGGGTCGTAAGGCTGGGTTAGGACTCGTTACAGGCGGAACAGATTTTTTAGATGTTTGAGACGCGGGAGAATAGACGGTGGCTCTTTGGTTGCTTGCATTGGATGGTGGATCATTTACCCTAAGTTCTTCTGCAGCAAAAAGAGGACTTGACGTCATTAAGCATGTGGATAAGAGTAATATATTATATGATGATTTTTTCAAGAGAACCCCCAATGAGAATAACTACGTTGTGAAATAAAAAGGCAAAAACAAGATGATTTTGAAAAAACGCTGAACAGAATCAAAGAAATGCAAACCAAAAAATAACCCTCCTCAGCAGTTACATTATTTTATGATTCTTATTTTCTAGATCTTAATCGGCTATTGGAACACTATGATGTTTATTGTTTTGAGTGATAGCAAGATGCCTAAATATTAATCTAACCAAAATTATTATTTATCACAACAAATAAATACATACATACAGTTTTGGAGTTATTTTACGAGATAGTAATGATTCAAAAAACTGTACCCTTGTGACACACGAAACATTGGATACTACGCTACAGCTCTATGAATTTTATGAAAAAACACAGAAAATCACGCTAAGCATTGAGCCCCATATCCTCTGACTTTTTTCTGTTGGACTGGCTACTTAATCTGTATTTTTACGTTAAGGAGTGAATATAGTCTCTGGTATATTATCTGCAATAATTCATAGAGTTGTACCACATAATGTAAAAAATGTTATAAGGTAAAACATGAGAAAGAGACGATTAATCGAACATTTTGTAGCCGGAACAACAGTACGATGTACTGCAAGTTTGATGAACTAGTCGACCGCAAGCAACCGAACGTCAGCAAAGACAGATTTGTTTAGAAACATTTTCTAACTGATTCGTCGACTTAAATTGATTCTGAGTATAGTCTCTTATCGTCGCTTCGTTTGCATGTCCAGCAGTTCCAATAGTTTCTACACAATAACTTTGTATCCACTGTTTTATACATTTCTGCATAGTATTTCCAAAACTCACGCACCTCCAACTCTTTACGATGTGCATAGTATCTGAAGGTGAGATCCTGGGTTCTGATCAAATGACCCTATGTGTATATGATCTTCTGGTATATCTATTTCGACTATTTGTATAGTCTAATCATACCTTCCGATATTTCCCTATCCACACAAACCGATATATAATATCAAATACATCATCACTATTTCGTTATGTCGTTATATTCGAAATCTCATAACGTATTTCTCTGTACATTATCGCCTTTCCATTTCAAAGGCAGATCCCCCGTGTTTTTCGCAGCGCGATATAAAAAAGGGTCTATTAATAGACCCTTTTTTAGTACGAAGATAATAATTATTAGAAATCATTATCCATATAGTGATCGGCAGTAGAGTTAACACCCACCATATCCCAGTGATTGTACAACCACTTATCTGCACACTTGCGACCTTCGTCAAACAAATAGTGTAAGAATTCTGGTGTAGAGTTCAACTTACTAGAGAATCCTAAGGGTTGGAACACTTGATCATTTTGAATGATGTGAACATCTAAGCGTTTTGCATTAGCAGAAGGCTTTAAGTGACCATCATCGATCCACTTTGTAATCATGTTGATTGCTCGCAATTCACGCATCATTGTTACGTTGTTAGAAATTTCATTCAAACGGTCAGAAATTCCGCGAACGTCTTTTGGAACATCTTCACGAAGAGTTGGGTTTAATTGAACGATAATAATGCTTGGAGCTTCACATCCATAAATCAATGGATAAATTGCTGGGTTTGCTGTAAATCCACCATCCCAGTAATATTCGCCACCCACAGCAACTGCTTTGTGAATTAAGGGTAAACATCCTGACGCCAACATTGCCTCTGGACATAAATCTTCGTTTTTAAAGATTTTTACTTTTCCATCACGAATGTGTGTAGCACACAAGAAAACCTTGTGCTTTGTCTCGCGAGACAAAGTTTCAAAGTCAAACGTTGCTTCAATAACTTCTTTTAATGGATCTTTGTCATCTTTGTTAAATTGATACGGAGACATGTTTTTAATCATGTTATCAAACATGATGTATCCAAACGAATTATACATTGTATAATTGCCGCGTTTTTTATCATCGCCCATTGGCTTTAATGGACCATCTTTACCTTTTTCGCCAACGCCTTCCCAAAACTTGCGCATCGTTTTGCGGGCACCGTCATTACCGCCTTCAATTAATCCCTGCAAAACAGATACGGCGTTCATCGCACCCGCACTGGTACCTACGATACCATCAACTTCAACATTTTCTTCTAAAAGTCTGTCAATTACACCCCAGGTAAATGCTCCGTGTGCACCGCCACCTTGTAACGCCAAGCTGACTTTTTTCTTTTGACTTTGTTCTGCTTTTGCCATGTTTTTTTTCCTATTTTTGAACTTACTTGATAATACTAAGACAAAAAAGTTAACAAACTATGAATAGATGAAAAAAGTTATGCTTGTGTCTTTTGACCGCTTTTAAATCTAAGCACCTGGATCTTTATAATAATTCAAAACAAAGATTCGAATAGCACTGGATAAACCAGACTTTCGCTTTTCGTCAATCTCCCTAATAATATCTATCAAAGCACACCCACGAACAGTAGAGATGTGTTTTAAACCATCCCAAAATTCATCTTCTAAACTGATGCTGGTGCGATGACCATCAATAGTTAAAGATCGCTTTTTCATTCTGGGGATATCATGTTTGCAGGGTTAATCCATTGATCAAATTCAGCTTCGGATACATAGCCTAATTCCAAAGCTGCCGCTTTCAAGGTAATGCCTTTTGTGTGCGCAATCTTTGCAATACACGCAGCCTTATCATACCCGATATGGGGGTTTAACGCTGTAACTAACATCAGCGTGTTGTGTAAATGTTCTTGAATACGATCATGATTAGCTTCAAGTCCCTGGATGCAATTATCAGTAAAACTACGGGCTCCATCAGCAAGTAATTGTATGGATTGCAAAATATTATAAATCATTACGGGATTAAAGACGTTCAATTGAAAATGACCATTTGAACCTGCAATAGTAATCGTTACATGATTCCCCATGACCTGAGCCGCCACCATCGTTAATGCCTCACACTGAG
This sequence comes from Candidatus Bodocaedibacter vickermanii, assembly GCF_014896945.1. Classification (GTDB taxonomy): domain Bacteria; phylum Pseudomonadota; class Alphaproteobacteria; order UBA6184; family UBA6184; genus Bodonicaedibacter; species Bodonicaedibacter vickermanii. The sequence continues at coordinate 1,037,371 of NZ_CP054719.1, read as the reverse complement.
TTGGGTTTACCTTGCCAGGCATGATGGATGAACCCGGTTCATTTTCAGGCAACAACAATTCGCCAAATCCACAACGGGGGCCAGATCCCAACAATCGAATATCATTTGCGATTTTCATAAAAGATACCGCGATTACGTTTAGCGCACCCGATAATTCAACCAAGGCATCGTGGGCAGATAAGGCCTCAAATTTATTAGGCGCCGATACAAATGGCAAACCTGTTAGCTGCGCAATCGTCAATGCAAATTGATCTGCAAATTCTTTTCGGGTATTTAGCCCAGTGCCAACGGCAGTCCCACCTTGAGCAAGTTCATATAAGTTGGGCAAAGTTCGCTCAATGCGTTGAATACCTTTTGCAATCTGGGTTACATAAGCAGAAAATTCTTGCCCCAAGGTAATTGGCGTTGCGTCTTGTAAGTGAGTACGCCCAACTTTAATAATGTCTTTAAACACATTCGCTTTTGTAGTTAAAGCATCTTGTAAATGATGTAATGCTGGCAATAGCAGGTGATGAAGTTGTTCAACCGCAGCAATGTGCATCGCTGTTGGAAAGCTATCGTTGGATGATTGCCCATAATTGACATGATCATTTGGATGAACAGGTTTTTTAGATCCCACATCCCCGCCTAAAGCTTGAATTGCAAGGTTAGAAATCACCTCATTCACATTCATATTGGTTTGCGTCCCCGACCCCGTCTGCCATACAACCAACGGAAATTCATCAAGATGCTTTAATGAGGCAACTTGATCTGCAGCATCAACAATTGCATCAGCGATGTGATCTGGAATATCGTTGAATTGTTTGTTAACCAATGCTGCCGCTTTTTTTAAAAGTCCAAACGCCCGAATCAATGGCGCTGGCATGCGCTCTGAACCAATCTTAAAATTTTGAATCGATCGTTGAGTCTGGGCCCCCCAAAGGTGATCTGCAGGAACATCAATTGATCCAAACGTATCAGATTCAGTACGAGTACGCATGTGTAAAACTCCAAACTATTTTTAATAGTATAGCGAATATTCAGTGTTTGCTGATAATAAAATTTATTGCAAAGCACGACCACTTGGTTTCGATAATCAATTGACAATCAGGATGCCGCAAGCAGCGTGCCGTTAATGTGAAATTAATAAAGGTTAAGATTGAGTTAACTCGATTTTTTTACCACCCCCCCCGCCCTAGTCACCACAACTGTTGAAAGTGATTTGAAAAAGAATGTTTTTGACAGCAAATCAATAGAACAGGTGAAATCATTGATAAAACAATTAATTGTGTCAATGATACAGAGATGTATGAATTAAGCAATAGATATGCGACTAATTTACACAATATAAAGCTTTTTATAATATTCATAGCTTGGTGTTTAAGTGGGTGATTTTAATATCGTTAAACACCTCTTCTGATCACTTTCAACAGTTGTGCCCTAGTCACCCTCAGTGACCTTCGGGTGGGGGGACAAAACCCACTCCCTAAATCGAGACTAAATAGACGAAGCAATCCGTCATTTCTTCACGAAACGGTGGGCAAAAAATAACAATGTATAAGATCTCTAAAAATTAACATACCTCACAAAGGTTAACAAAAGATTGACGGAATTCACTTTTTTGGCAGCGTGACGCTGCACCCTATAGATTAGATCCGATTCGCACAAACACGGATTACAAAAAACACCATTATCTTTCAAAAAGAAATTGACTTTCCGAACTCACTGTGTATACTAATAAGTAGAATTGCGAAGAGGCTACCCAAAAACCTGGGTAGCCTTTTTTCGTTCTACGTCTTTGAATCTTTTAAAGACATGCCGAACTGAATCCCCAGTACAGGAACTCACCTACCCGATCAGTAGTCACAGCCCTGTAAACAACCCCTAGAGCCGACGGGCTCGTAAAACACCGACTTTGTATAGTATACTAAAGTCCGCCTTTCCCCATTCGTGTAAGAAATGGGGTTCTTTTTGCACGTGCGGGTTACTGGGGATTCACTCGGTTTAAAAAACAAACTAAATAATTAAACACTTTAACAACGGATCGCAGCGCCTTGAATTGACATTCTGCGGCGCATCGATCAAACAAAGGAACTAAAACACACTCTTCAACAAAATATCTCAAAATCATTTTTCACCCGTACCCCTCCTGCGCCCGAAATGGGTCAAAGGTGGGTCAAAAATCCCATCCATTCTCTCAAGTATCTCAAATCACACGCAGCCTAACTTACCAGGCATTCAAAATCAATCGATCCTATTAGGTTCTTCCAAACAACTTTTCAATATCGGCTTTGCGCAATTTAATATACGTGGGACGCCCATGATTACACTGTCCCGAAAATGGAGTAATTTCCATATCGCGTAACAATTGATTCATTTCAGGAACTGACAACCTGCGCCCCGCTTTGATGCTGCCTTTACAGGACAACTCAGCACAAATTTCATAGACTTTTTCTTGCAATGTTAACGTGGGAGCCATGTGGGTAATTTGATCTGCAATATCCAACAATAATGCTTTTGCATCAACTCCCGCCAGTAAGGATGGCAGTTCTTTGATTTGAATGCTGGTCAAACCAAAGGCATCAATAGTAAGGCCTAATGTTTCCAATTCTGTACGCAATTCTAATAATGCTTCACGCTGAGGCTCTGTGACTTCGACGATTTCTGGAATCAATAACGATTGTTTTATAACACCATGATCGCTTAATTGACGTTTCATTTTTTCATACGTCAACCGTTCATGAGCGGCATGTTGATCTGTAATAATCATGTCAGTCTCAGTTTGGGACACGATGTATGTATTGTAAACCTGAGCAACAGCCCTACCCAAATACCCCATCGATGGATCGTCATTCAACATAATATCCGTGGGTTCGGATTCCGAAAATACACGACGCGTTTCCAGGACATGCGCCCCCATTGTTTCAAATGCTTTTTGAGGAGCATATGGAGTAAAGCCCTTTGGATTCCCCTGCTGATGTCCGCCATAAGATTGTGATCGATGATGATCTGTCGACATCTGCGCAAACGATGACGATTGTCTGTGGTCGCCTCTGGGTTCAAACAATTGAATCGCATCCATCGCCGCTTGGTGAATCGTCGTTGACGTCAAATGACTAACCTGCGTTAAATGTTGTCGCACTGTTGATACGATTAGATTTCGAATCAGTTGAGTATCTTGAAATCGAACCTCTGTCTTGGCTGGGTGAACGTTCACATCTAAATAATCTGTGGGTAACGTTAACGTCAACACCAACATAGGGTGTCTGTCTCTTGCAACCAAATCAGCATAAGCCGCTCGCACGGCGCCGCCCAAAAGTTTGTCTTGAACAGGGCGTCCGTTTACAAATAAATACTGATGTTGATTTGAACTGCGATGAAGCGTCGGCAAACCCACATACCCAGACACATGGGCATAATCACGCGAACCTTCAATGCCCAATGCATTTTGAACAAAATCCGCACCCAACACATCTGCCAAGCGATCTTTTAAAGACTCTGTTGGAGCATAATCAAACAGTTGCCTGGTTTCGTCTCGCAATGAAAATCCAACCGTTGGGTTCGCAAGTGCGATTTTAGTAACCACATCCACAATGTGACCTTGTTCAGTTTTGGGTGTTCGCAAGAATTTTAATCTGGCTGGCGTTGCAAAGAAAAGGTCACGAACCTCAACAATAGTTCCCTTATTTAAATTTGCGGGAATCACATCGTGTTTATGCCCACCCTCAACTGATAATATCCAGGCTTGATTGGTTGTCGCATCATGGCTTGTTAAGCTTAACCGACTGACAGATCCGATGGAGGGTAATGCCTCACCACGAAACCCCATGGTGCTGATGTTCATTAAATCATCATCGGGTAATTTTGATGTCGCATGACGTTCAACTGCAAGCTCCAAATCGTCACGACCCATTCCAGAACCATTGTCACGAACGACAATCAAGCTTTGCCCACCATCCCGAATGGTAATGTCAATTTGAGTACTCCCGGCATCCAGAGCGTTCTCAACAAGCTCTTTTACGGCAGATGCGGGGCGCTCGACAACTTCTCCTGCGGCAATACGATTGATGGTGGTTGGATCTAATAAGCGAATGGTCATGTGTATAATCCTCAGAACACTTCACCTTAAACCGACCGTGTGAATTTTGCAACAGGAATATGATGTGTCGACAGAGCATCTAATTTTTTATTGCGTTCATAGTTTATTAACTATCGTCTGATAGTTTAAAGATGTTGGTTAGTTCACGGACTGTTTGGTCTGTGCGTAAAGCTTACTTTGGACTGAGAAATTCAAACGCATATGTTTAGCCTTGGTCGTGGGGATTGTTCTGTCAAGAACAGAGTCCTCATCAATCCCTAAGAGGGTATCACCCCTTGAAAGGAAACGGAGAAGTTTTATGTTTTTCGTGGGTAAGACTGGGCGCGAGGTCTTACGGCGGAGAGCCCCATCGGGCACGAGGCCAAAAGAGCTAATTTCAAACTTCTCATTCACTGCAAATGCATAAACCTGTCTAACACGCCGCGCCAGAGATTGGTTAACAAATCAAATACTCAACCGCATAATGACTGCATCATGATATGAACCATCGGGTTGATGATAATAGTGTTTGCGTTGTCCGACAGTTTGAAACCCAAATTTCTTATACAATCCTTGGGCAGCCACATTATGAATGTCAACCTCCAGAAAGATCACCCCTATCTCAAGATCTTTTATGTCATTTAACACATGTTCAATCAGCGCGGTTGCTACACCTTGTTTGTGATGTTCTGGATCGACAGCGCACATTAAAATTTCACATTCGTCCAAGATGATTGATACGACGATAAATCCAACAACGACATCCTCAATAAACACGCCACAAACCCTATTGGCGGGATTCTCAAACACAGTATTTAATTCTGTCCAAGGAGAATCAAAGCTTGATGTTAGAATATCCAAGCATCGTGCAATGTGGCTGATATCAAGCCGTTGAATGTTAAACATGTATTTTGGGGTTGGTGATGTTTGCCGACCGTACATATAAAGGCTGCAGATCTGTGCTTCCACTTTCTTTTGAAGCCTGCAAAACTCCCTCCAACGTTAATGGGGTTGAAATGCACAGAATGTTTTCAAGCATAGCTTCAGATGATGGATCGGTGATAATAATTCCCTGCCCGGCAACTGAAACAAGCTCAGTCAACGGAACAGAGGTTGGCGACGCATCAACCAAGATCTCGCCATCTTTATATGAAAAGCCTTGATGGTAGAACTCACCACATTTTGTATCGATAACAGCATGAATATGTGGTGTGTTAACAGTGTGATGAAATATTGCTGAATGCACCAACGCCGACAGCGTATTGACGGTCGTCACAGGAATATTTAAAGCAGTGCGCAAGCCTGCTGCGGTTGCAAGACCCACCCGAATTCCGGTGAACGACCCCGGTCCTTTAGTAGTAACAACCTGTGTTAAGTCTTGGAATTTTACGCTAGCAGCACTCAACACGTCTTGAATCGTTGGAACAAGCAGCTCGGTATGTGAGTATGGCGTGCTGTTTGTAACGCTATGAAGCATAGCGCCATTTGAGTGAAAGACTCCAACTGAAAACCCTTCGATTGAGGCGTCAAAAATTAGAATCATTGTTTGCTCAGCAATGGTCCCAAGGGCTCTCCACCACATAAATGCATGTGGAAATGAGGCACCTCTTGCCCAGAATGCGCCCCATGATTTGTAAGAAGGCGGTACCCCGTGATATCTAACCCTAAAGACGCTGCAACATTTCCAATCATGCGATTAAAGGAGATAATTTCCTCAGAAAAGGCTTTATGAGAAAAGTCTTGAAATGAGATGTAAGGCTTTTTAGGAATGATCAAAACGTGAATTTTTGCCTTGGGAAACGCATCATGAAATACCAAGGTATGCTCATCTTCACTAATTTTATTTGCAGGTATCTCTCCACGCAAGATTTTTGCAAACACATTTTGATCATTATATTCAACAAACACAGTTAAGCTCCAACTTCCTCATTTACAAACGACATTAAAATATCGTCAAGATCAACTTGCTCACACAACCCCAAGGTAACTGGATTTTGTGGCTTTAATGCAGTATAATTTTTATACGATTTATTTCGAATCGATTCAACCGTACTTTTGGTTGTGTGCAATAACTTTGAAACAATACTATCCGATATTTTGGGATGCTGTTGTATCAACCACAAAATTCCATTTGGGCGATCTTGCCGTTTCGTTCGGGACACTAATTTTGCCCCCTTTTGTTTTAGCTGTTCCGCCGCCATTTCAGTAATGTGCAACCTAGCAGCAGGATCTTGTTCACACCTGACAATTTCTTCTCGTGTAACTTGTGAATGCGCAATCGGATCAAAAGGTGTTACTTTACCCGTAGAATCGTCAGCGATCGATTGCACCTCAAGAATATGAAGACCGCAAAATTCGGCAATTTGTTCAAATGTTAACGTGGTATTATCAACCAACCAAGCAGTGGTAGATTTTGGCATAAGCGGCATCATCATATTGAGCTCCTTTGTTGCTTCTATTATAGTGTATGCGTTATTGGCCATGGAAGCAATATAGTTTCGAAAACACTGTTGTTATTGTAAAACCAATTGACTATAGTACTTTTATCATATACATGAGGCATCCTATGCATCCAAACCCTAATACCTTGTTTCCTATACCCGGATCTGAACGAACATGTTTTTTAAAGAACATCATTAAGAACCCAAACATTAGTGTTGGTGATTATACGTATTATGATGATCCTGAAGACATTCATAATTTTGAAAAAAATGTTTTGTATCATTTTGATTTTATTGGGGACAAACTCATTATCGGAAAATTCTGCCAAATTGCAACCGGCGCTCGCTTCATTATGAATGGTGGCAATCATTATCTAGATGGATATTCGTCGTTCCCATTTATCATATTCAAATCTAAATGGCCGCAGGTTCCTTTTATCCCGAATAGCAAAGGCAACACCGTTATAGGTAACGACGTATGGTTTGGGAACTCTGTAACAATCATGCCCGGCATAACAATCGGAGATGGCGCCATCGTTGCCACAAATTCTGTGGTTACACACGATGTCGAGCCGTACTCAATTGTTGGTGGTAATCCTGCCAGGCTTATTCGCAAACGCTTTGACGATAACACGATAGACTTTTTGCTTAATCTAAAATGGTGGGATTGGTCAATTGAGAAAATTGCAGAAAATGTTCTATACATAATGAATGCAGATCGTGAAACTTTATCGGAGGTTGGAAAATGATCAACATATTAAAATCATGTCTTGCAGGTCGCTATGCTTTCAAACAAGTTACTAGAAACGAAAATCTTTCATTTACAGGTACATCTATTTTTGAACCGATAAGTGATGAAAAAACTCGACATACAAAAATAGGACGCTATATGTTAAATGGTCAAGAACAAGAGTTCTTTCAAGTTCGTTATTTTATATTTTTGCCAGGTCGTATGATCATGGAAAAATATGAAGAATCCTTATTACATGAATTTATCATTCCACATAGTCATCCAAATTTACCACTAACACTGCACCACACTCACTATTGTAACGACGACATATATAGCATAGTATTAAAAATATTATCTCTGGATGAGTTTCAAACGGAATACACAATCAAGGGACCTAGAAAAAACGAAATCATCCAATCTTTTTATAATCGAATACATCAATAAACTGAGGATTAATATAGCGAAGTTAGAACGCTCAAAGATTGATACACACGGCTCAAGGAAGAGAAAGCATTAAGAGTGAGCTCCATAAAACACATTGAAATTTTTCCTTACACCGCCGAGTGGCAAAAGCAATTCGAGGATGAATCTAATCGTATAAAAAATACTCTGGGCGATATCTGTCACCAAGTTCATCACATCGGATCCACAGCGGTACCTGGATTAAGCGCAAAAGACACCATAGATATTCTTTGCGTCGTAAATGATTTATCACACAGCTTAGTTTTACAAGAGCTTGGGTATGTTTTTAAGGGCGAATTTAATATACCTCTTAGGTACTATTTTTCTAAAAATACGCCTACCTTAAAAGTTAATTTGCATGTTGTAGAACCCGATCATGGGTTTATTCATTTGAATTTATGCTTTAGAGATTATTTAAGAAGCAATGAAAAAACACGATTAGACTATAAAGCATTAAAGCATCGCTTGATTCAAGATCCCATAAACTTTGAACGTGTTAACGGGGGATTTCCCAGGTACACTCTGGAAAAAAATGATTTCATCAAATCAACATTACAGGCAGCTAATTTTGATGGGATAGCCGTTAATTTTTGTACTCACCATCGTGAGTGGGAGACCTATCATCGCATTAGAACTGAGCAGTTATTTGCGCCAACAGGAATAACCTATGACCCTAATCATCCAACACTGTCAGCAGACAATCACTATCATTTCGTCCTATACAAAGGAACCATCATCGTTACAGTTGCACAGATTGAAATGTTAGATAATGACGTTGCCGTGTTACGATCGATTGCAACGGATACACCACATCAGCGACAAGGACACGCGTCTTATCTGTTAAGATTTGTTGAACAATGGTTACACCATCTAAACATCAAAGCAATTAAGACCCACGCAGAATTAGCCGCAGAATACTTTTACAGAAATCAAGGTTATGTCGATATGCTATTTGACGATATTTCGATTTCCAACACTATCGTTAACCTTGGAAAAACACTTTAAAAGATAAGCTTAGGGCTCCTGCAAAATTATTCAAAATACAAATCAATAAACCGCTTGTAAATGCGCGCTAACGTTTCTAAGTCTTTTAATGAAACGTGCTCATTAACTTTGTGAGCAAAGGTATTCATCAATCCAAACTCCACGACAGGTGCGATGTCTTTGATGAATCGCGCATCTGACGTTCCACCATTTGTAGAATATTCTGGAAAAAGCCCCACCTCCTCTTGAATTGCCTGACTAAGTTTTTCCATGGCTGGATGATCGTTGGTTAGAAATGGTTCTGAACCATTCGGGAAATCTAATGTATAAGAAATATCTACAACATTCAATGCGCCTTGAATACGCTCTATTAAAGAAAGCTGTGTGAAGCTGGGATTAAATCGAATATTAAATTTCGCACTTATGGATTCTGGAATAACATTACTTGCCTCATTTGCAACATCTATAGACGTAATTTCAAGATTTGATGGTTGAAAGCAATCATATCCCGAATCTAGAGTTTCCGCATTTAATATTGTTAGAAGTTTAAGCATATTTGGAATGGGGTTTTCAGCCTTATGAGGATAGGCTACGTGCCCTTGAACGCCCGTAACGGTTAACGTTCCGCTAAGCGATCCACGACGCCCAACTTTAATTGTGTCGCCCAACTTTTCATCACTGGTAGGCTCTCCCACGATGCAAAAATCGATAATTTCATTGTGTTCTTTTAACCACTCAATTACTTTGACAGTTCCGTGAGTTGCAGCTCCTTCTTCATCTCCTGTAATCAGAAAACTAATGGAGCCTTTGTGTTCAGAATTTATTACAGCAGAAATAAATGCAGCTATTGATCCTTTCATATCAACCGCACCACGCCCCCAAATGGCTCCATCCTGTATATGCCCTGCAAACGGTGGGTGTGTCCAAGAGCTTTCGGCGCCACTTGGAACGACATCAACGTGACCCGCAAAACATAAATTTGGTGAATCGGTTCCGCGACGTGCATACAAATTGTGAACCACCGAACCCTGATCATCCACATGAGGCAAAAGATGGCAGCTAAAACCTAGAGAATCCAATGTTTGAACTAAAAAATTCATAATACCATCGTCTTGAGGCGTTGTGGATTGAAAGCGAATAAGCCTTTGGCATAGGTCAATTAAATTCAACATGGGCGCGATCTCCTAAAAACACCTTATGAAGGTAGCGTATAGTCAACATAGATTTCAATCCATACTTGTGTAATCAATCAATTAAACAGCACTACATCTTTATCTAAGACGCGAAGTCGGCGAACATTATTTATGAGAGTATGTTAGGAAAAAGAAAATTGCTCCTAGAAAAGCAGAGATAACGAAGAACAAAAAACACACGTCCCATCCATAATGATGAGATATATGGCCAATGACTACGCCTGAAAAAATTGAACTGGCTAAATATCCGAATGTCCCTGTTAACCCAACGGCACTGCTGACGGCCTTTTTAGAAACAACATCGGCAGCTAAAACTCCAGTGATTACTTGCGATCCATATACGAAAAAGCCCACAAAGAATGTACTGGTCGTTAATGCATATAAATGCTGACCTGAAGTTGTCCAAAAATATATCAGAAACAGTATCAATGCGACCATGTATAAGGTGCCAATTAGTCCCCGACGGTGTGCAAACCACCGATCTGAGATATATCCCGCAGCAATCCCCCCGATAGCGCCGGCAATCTCAAACCCTGCCGTTACCCAACCGGCTTGAATTAAAGTGACACCTTTGACTTCTTTCAAAAACATCGGAGCCCAAAAGAAAAACCCCATGCGAACGATATATAAAAAGAAGGTTGAAAGGCAGACGTACCACACATATTTATTGGGTAGTATATGCGTCATAAAAATTTCTTTTGGAGAGAGCGCTGAAGCATCGCCATCATTTTTTTCATCAATAATAGCGGGGAACCCTTCGTCTTCTGGGCGGTTGCTAATGGCCTTGAAAACAAGCACTCCACCCAAAAGCACAATTATTCCAGGTATGATAAAGATTGATCTCCATCCATAACTTGTCATTAAATAGGGTCCGCCAGCCAGAATAATGACAGAGCCTACCTGGTGAGAGACATTAGTAATGCCCCATTTTGATCCAAGCTCTGATGAAGGATACCATCGCGTAATCAGTTTTGCGACAGGTGGCCACCCCATGGATTGAAACCACGCGCTGATTGCAGCAAGCACAACAAATCCAAAGACCACTGGCCATGCAGCGAACATAATGCTAACAACAGCGCTGCCAATTAAACCAATTGCAAAGATAAGCTTTGCGCTGCCGCGATCAGTCACAAAACCGTTTACAAATTTTCCGACACCATACACCACAGAAAAGCTTGTGAAAATCCATCCTATGTGTTGCTTGGTGAATCCTTCACTACTTTCTAACATGGGCATTGCTATGGATAAGTTTTGACGGGTAAGATAAAATAATGCATACCCTAATATCATTGTTATTAGGATACGCCACTGCCAATACTTTAATGAATGCTGTTTTTTTCGTTTCATTTTTTTAATACCACATTCTTATCAGCTTTAATCGGTTTGTCCAGTGATAAAATCAAAGGTTAAACATTAATTGTAATTCCCTTGCTGTTGGGTATTGTCTCTCTGTTTTATGTATCAAAAATTATTGTATCAAATTCTAGGCTGTCAAGAAAGGGTGTTGGACAAATAGCGACGCTATGATAAAGTAGTTTATAATTATTAAGTAGGTGTTAAAGCGCGATGAAGATTGCAATAGCCAAGGAACGTAGGCCTTTTGAGAATCGAGTTGCGGCGACTCCAGAAACAGTAAAGAAATTTATTGCCCTGGGTGCTGCCGTTGTAGTTGAAAAAGGAGCCGGTGAAAATATCAATGTTTCAGATAAAGACTATCAAGATGTTGGTGCCAAGATTGGAAAAGACGTCGCAAGTACGTTTGAAAATGCTGATTTAATTCTAAAGATTCAACGCCCATTCTTGCCGACAGAGGGTAAGCACAATGAATTACAGTATATGAAGAAAGGCGCCATTGTCTGTGCCCATATGAATATATTGAATGTACCAGAACAAATTAAGGCCTATCGCGAACATGGCGTTACTGCGGCTGCATTGGAAATGATCCCAAGAATCACGCGAGCACAAAGCATGGATATTCTATCGTCTCAAAGCAACCTGGCCGGATATCGCGCTGTGATTGAGGCGGCTTACGAATACGATCGTGGATTTCCAATGATGATGACCGCCGCTGGAACTGTTGCCCCTGCCCGAGTATTGATATTGGGCGCTGGTGTTGCAGGATTACAAGCCATTGCAACAGCACGACGCATGGGTGCGATTGTGTTTGCATTTGATGTGCGCGCCGCTGCAAAAGAACAAGTTGAAAGCTTGGGTGCTAAGTTCATCGAAGTGGATTCTGGCGAAAAAGGCGATACAGCATCGGGGTATGCCCGCGAAATGAGCGCTGATTACCAACAGAGACAATCTGCGCGTATCGCCGAGGCTTTGGAAAAAAGTGATATCGTGATTACGACCGCTTTAATTCCTGGGAAGCCCGCCCCTAAGCTAATTACATCGGATATGTTGCGTCGCATGAAACCCGGCTCTGTCATTGTTGACATGGCTGTTGAAAACGGTGGCAACTGTGAGCGAAGTGTTCCAGGTGAAATCGCAACGATTGATGGTGTTAAAATTGTTGGTCATTTAAATTTACCCAGCCGCATCGCAAAAGATGCATCTGCTTTATTTGCAAAAAACATTCTTAATTTTGCAGGGTTAATTATTAAAGACAAAGCAATACACCTGAATTTTGAGGATGAAATTATTCAAAACAGCATTCTGACCTTTGACGGTAAAGTCGTGCATTCATTATTTAAAGATCAATAGGATTATCATGAACGATATATTAAAAGAACGCTTAAAAGATTTAGCGGAGACCTTACAAGACGCCGGTTCAAAAGCGGCTGAAATTGCAAATGCAATTGGTCAAACCAATGTTGAAAGCGCAACAGTTGTTGGCGTAAGCCCGTTTATTATGGGATTAACCGCGTTTGCATTAGCCATTTTCGTTGGATACTATGTCGTGTGGAAGGTAACACCCGCATTGCATTCACCGTTAATGTCTGTAACGAATGCTATTTCCAGCGTCATTATTATTGGTGCGTTAATTGCTGCTGGTCAAGACCTAAGCGGAACAGCTAAAATTGCTGGGTTCGTTGCCATAGTCCTGGCATCCATTAATATTTTCGGAGGGTTCGTTGTGACCCGCCGCATGTTAGAAATGTTTGATGGTAAAAAGAAGGGGAATAATTAAATGTGTGCAAATTCAGAAGCCTTTCTATATTTAGTCGCATCTATTTGCTTCATTATGTCATTGCAAGGATTATCGTCTGCAAAGACTGCGAAACGAGGCAATTTATACGGCATGATCGGTATGGCGATTGCCATCGGTACCGCTTTGTTAGGATCTGGTATTAATTCATACGGATACATTGTCGGTGGCATTGTAATCGGTGGAGCCATCGGTACATTTATTGCTCGCGCCATTCAAATGACGGCGCTGCCTCAATTGGTAGCTGCGTTTCATAGCCTTGTAGGATTAGCTGCAGTGTTTGTAGCCTATGCCGCGTATCAAGCCCCCGAAGCCTACAAAATTGGAACGATTGGTAGTATTTATCGATCCAGCCTGATTGAAATGGTATTAGGCACGATTATCGGTGCGATAACATTTACAGGATCGATTGTTGCGTTCGGAAAACTGCAGGGCTTAATCAAGGGAAAACCATTGTCTTTTGCAGGTCAGCATTTGATGAATGCCGCCCTTGGCGGGGCGATTTTCTTGATGGCTGCGATCTTTGTTTTCACAGAATCACATATGATTTTCTGGATTATTGTTGCGCTGTCCTTTGTATTGGGTCTGATGTTAATTCTGCCAATTGGTGGCGCTGATATGCCCGTAATCGTGTCGATGTTGAACTCTTATTCCGGCTGGGCTGCGGCAGGAATTGGATTTACCTTACACAACAATTTATTGATCATTACTGGTGCGTTGGTTGGTTCATCGGGAGCCATCTTAAGTTACATTATGTGCAAGGGAATGAATCGATCATTCTTTAACGTAATCTTGGGTGGGTTTGGAAATGACGGCTCTGCGGGATCATCTGGACAAAAAGCCATTGAAGACCGCCCCGTAAAGTCTGGAAGCCCTGAAGATGCAGCCTTTATTATGGCTCAAGCTCAAAATGTAATTATTGTTCCAGGATATGGTATGGCCGTTGCACAAGCTCAACACGCATTAAAAGAAATGGGTGATCAGCTAAAGAAAATGGGCGCCACTGTAAAGTATGCGATCCACCCCGTCGCTGGTCGTATGCCAGGCCATATGAACGTATTGTTGGCAGAAGCAAATGTTCCCTATGAAGATGTGTTTGAATTAGAAGACATCAACAATGACTTTGCAAATTGTGACGTAGCATTTGTGATTGGTGCAAACGACGTTACAAACCCGGCTGCAAAAACAGATCCAACAAGTGCAATTTACGGCATGCCGATTTTAGAAGTTGAAAAAGCACGAACTGTTTTGTTTGTGAAACGATCCATGGCATCCGGATATGCCGGGGTTGATAACGAACTGTTTTTCAGACCGAATACGATGATGCTGTTTGGCGATGCCAAAAAGGTATCTGAAGATTTATCAAAAGCATTACATAACGCATAAATTAGGAGATTAAAAATGTTAAACCTTGCCCCATTACCGTACGAAAAAAATGCCTTAGCACCATTTATAAGTGAAGACACGTTAAATTTTCACTATGACAAACACCATATGGGATATTTAAACAACCTAAATAAATTGATCGCAGGCACTGATTTTGCAACGGCAACGTTAGAAAAAATTATCACTGAATCTCATGGTAAAACTGACAAAGTTGGAATGTTTAACAATGCTGCACAAGTTTGGAACCATACATTTTATTGGAACAGTATGAAACCAAATGGGGGTGGGAAACCAACGGGCGCATTGCTAAAAAAGATCAACGAGACGTGGGGAGATTTAGACACATTTGCCACCGCGTTTAAAGAGGCCGGGATGGCTCAATTTGGAAGTGGTTGGGTTTGGTTGATATTAAAGGACGGCGCACTAAGCATTATGAAAACAGGCAATGCTGACTTGCCATTAGTTCACGGTGCCGTAGCCCTATTGACGTGTGATGTGTGGGAGCATGCCTATTATTTAGACTATCAAAATCGTCGCGTTGATTACATCGGTGAGTTTTTAGCGAATCTTGTGAATTGGGATTTTGCTGCCGAAAATTACGAATCGAATATATAACGTTCGATGTTGAAAAAGCCCGCTTTTGCGGGTTTTTTCTTTTTTAAACCGGCGTTCGGAGACTGCGTTTAGATCGGATAATGAGGGGGGAAGTTGAACCCAGCTTTGACCCATTTCGGGCGCAGGGCAGCGTGACGCTGCACCCATTAGGTTGGTTTTGAACCCACCTTCGGCGCAGGATCATTTGGGGTGAAAAATGATTTTGAGATATTTTTGTGAAGAGTAGTGGTTTAGTTCCTTTGTTTGATCGATGCGCCGCAGAATGTTAATTCAAGGCGCTGCGATCCGTTGTTAAAGTGTTTAAGTTATTTAGTTTGTTGTTTAAAACCGAGTGAATCCCCAGTAACCCGCACGTGCAAAAAGAACCCCATTTCTTACACGAATGGGGAAAGGCGGACTTTATTGATAGGCACAAAGTCGGTGTTTTACGAGCCCGTCGGCTCTAGGGGTTGTTTACAGAGCTGTGACTACTGATCGGGTAGTTAAGCGCCTGTACTGGGGATTCGGTTCGGCACGTCTATGTCTTTCAAAAAAAGTTAGATCCTTTGGCTGAGGATTTCAAAGACGTAGAATGAAAAAAGACTACCCATTTTTTGGGTAGCCTCTTCGCAATTCTATCTATTAGTATACACAGTGTTTTCAAAATGTCAACTTTAATCATTTGAAGTAGGCAAGTAATGTGTTTATACGTGTTACAAACGAGTCTAACTTGTTATAGCCCCCCCCCATCCAAACTATGGATTGAGGGGAATTAATAAGCGCAGGCTATCTATTCATCTTCGTCTTCCAAGCCCATCACTCTATTAAAAAGAGCCTTAGCACGTTCTTTCAAAAAGATACATTCCAAAGTTCTTAATATAGCTGCTTCCCTTTGAATGCCTTGTATAAGTGCTCCGATCTTCCCTTCCTCTCGGTCAGTAAAAGGAGCATTCGGATCAAATGCACGCTTTGGATCCAAATCAAAATTTGGGTTATAAGCCTTTTCCCACTTATTTTGAGTTTCTTCGTCTGTAATAATTTTTATAATAACAACTACATAGTCACTCACATCCGTCCATCTCCTAGCTTTTAGAGCTTTTGCCAGATTTTTAGAGTCATAAGGTCTAAAAGTAAAATTTGCCACGCATGATAGGTTGATTCTCAATAAAGTTTCATGAGCTTCATCTAATTCAGATCTTCTATAACTTCTATAGATATCAATTAAATGCTTATCGACACAACCATTCATTCGATTGTTCAACCAGTTTCTTAAACCTCTTGATATGGTTTCATCTAAAGCTAGAGCCCTTAATGAGTTTTTTAAATCATTTTTTAATATGTCTTTTATAAAGTCTTCAATTTCAGGTGTAGCATAAATATACTCGGGCATAGCTTCACCATCTTCGGAATCATCTCCTTCAGATTCATCCCCTTCAGCATCAAAATCAACAACAATTTCAGCAAAAGCTGACCAGTCTCTTTCGCGAATTCTGCTTATCACATCTCCGGTAAGGAGCGTTTCAGGTAAAGGTGTATCCAAGTTATACATCCTATGTTTTATCTCTTGAGGGATATAAAACATAATTTCTGCTTGATCGTCATTGGTAAGATTCAAACCTCCGAATGTAGCGCTAACAGATATAGTTGAAATAAGCAGGACTACTGAATAGTAGTTAGGATCCCCCATTAGGCTTCGCCCAACAGAAATTCGATATTGACGTTGTGCTTCTGCTGCTGATTCTGCCTCTTCTTGACGGCGTCGCTGTGCTGCTTCTAATCTCTCTACTAGGGGAAGTTCAGCTGGAATTGGGCTTGTCAAATCAGACGTTTGAGGTTGACGTTGTGTTTCTGCTGCTACTTCTGTCGCTTGACGGGGTAACGATGCTCCCAATTCAGCATCTAAGTCATCAAGGCGATCCATCATTGCTAAACCTTCATCAAAGAGACGTTGTGCTTCGGTTTGGGCGGCTGTTTGACGGCGTGGTAGTGATTCAAACACCATTACTGGGGGAGGTGCAGCCCCCATGGGGATGCTGCTGTGCCTAGACCAAAAAGAAACTTGATGGTGACGCAGTGGTTCTACATCGTTTTCTGATTCGGTATCTGATTCTGCCTCATCTTCTTCACGGCTGCGCCGAATCATCTCTGCCTGTAGCAAATAAACCTTTTGATTGGATTTGAGAGTTGCATAATTTTCAGAATCTATATCATACCATTCAGCTTTAGCTCCCTCTACTCTTGCTTTGAATTCACACCATTCTAGAGTGTAAACAGTGTAGGTTGCCTCTTCAATATCCCACGCTTTTAGTTGCTTAATGCACTTTGCTCTTTTCAAATAAAGCCCTTGATTGAATTTAAGAGTTGCATAATTTTCAGAATCTATATCATACCATTCAGCTTTAGCTCCCTCTACTTTTGCTTTAAATTCACACCACTCTGGAGTATCGACTGTGTAAGTTGCCTCTTCAATATCCCACGCTTTTTTTTGCCTAATGCGATCTACTTTTTGCAAATAAATCCTTTGATAGGATTTAAGAGTTGCATAATTTTCAGAGTCTATATCATACCATTCAGCTTTAGCTCCCTCTACTTTTGCTTTGAATTCAAACCATTCTGGAGTATCGACGGTGTAGGTTGCCTCTTCAATATCCCATGCTTTTTGTTGCTTAGTGCACTCAGCCGCAGTTTTGTAAGTATCGTAATTGGCTTTGAGAATCGTATAATTTTCAGAGTCTATATCATACCACTCAGCTTTAGCCCCATCTACTTTTGCTTTAAATTCAAACCATTCTGGAGTATCGACGGTGTAGGCTGCCTCTTCAATATCCCACTGATCTTGCAAAATCCGTTGTTCTGCTTTTTTAGCTAAGACTAACCAGTCAAGCTTTTCTTGAGTATAATATTGTTTTTGTTCAGGAAACCATTGAGCCTGCCAGTCTGATAACTCTGCTTGATGCCTGTAATATTCAGGGCTATAAATCTCTAGTTGTGCATTTTTCTTACGCCATGCGTCTTGGATTACGTCTCTTTCGCTCTGGAGATTTATTTGATTTAGCGTATCCACAGGGTCATGGAACTCTACATATTTTAAAGACTGATAATGCTCTGGAACAAGAGTGTTTAACGCAAAATATTCTCTGGTTTCAGCAGTGAAAGCTTCTCCGCTGACTATGGATGAGGTAAACAAAAAAGTGCTGCATAACAGCAATGATAGATGACGGGTTTTCATGGTGCCCTTTAATTAAGTTATAAATTAGTTATATAGGGACTTTTTGTTTGTTTTCAAGGTTTTTTTACATTTTGGCAAAAAGATTTGAATGCAAGGTTGGCTGATGTTTGACGCTGAGGTAACATGCTAGTGGTGGAGCGTCTGAATTCGCCACTTAACCTCATAAAAATAATTCATTTGAGGTTCCTTGTTTAGAACCGCTTGTAAAATTGATAAATGTTATAGCGCGTGTATGCCTTTCGTTACTCGTCGCCTTTTAGAACGCGCTGTTTTTGTCGCGTCCAATCACGTTCTTTGATAGTGGCACGTTTATCGATTTGTTTTTTACCTTGCGCCAAACCCAGTTCAACTTTGATTTTTCCCTTATGATTAAAGTACATGGATACAGGCACGATGGTCATTCCTTTTTTTTGAATGCTCATCAGTAGCTTTGTGACTTCACGTTTTTTTAACAGCAACTTACGCGGGCGAGTAGGCTCGTGGTTAAAATTATTAGCATAGGGGTAAATCGCGATATTTGTTTGATACAAATACAATGCGCCGCCAGATTCGCTGACGAACCCTTCACCCAGGTTAACTTGGTTCAGACGCGCCGATTTGACCTCTGACCCCACAAGCATGATTCCAGCTTCGATGCTTGACTGGATAAAATAGTCAAATCGTGCTTTGCGGTTCTGACAAATGATGTGTTTAGGCTCGCTCATACTTTTCCTAAATTCATTGATGACAATAGCTGATTAATCTCTGGCTTATGTTTATCGGTAAAGCGTCCCAAAGGTGGGCGAACTTCATCCGAACATATTCCACGCACAGATAGCGCATACTTAATAGTAGCCGGTGCGGGCTCTAAATACAACGCCTCATCTAAATCTATCAGTTCTTGACGTAGCCGTGCAAAGGTTTTTAGATCTTGATCAAACCACGCATTCACATTTTGAACACATCGAACTGGATCAACGTTGGATGTAACTGAAATCGTTCCATGACCGCCTTCTGCTAAAAAGGCTGGCGTTGATGATGAGTTTCCAGATAAAATAGCAAAGTCGGTACGATTAATACTGTTTAAAAACTTTGTAGGCCGCGTAATGTCAGCATCTGCTTCTTTGATACCAATGATCGTTTTACGAGACGATAATTTTACAATTGTTTCAACAGACATACTGATAGCACAGCGTCCTGGATTGTTGTATAACAGCAATGGACATTTCAAAGAATCATCAATAAGAGTATAAAAATCATGAATCTGATCTTGCGTTGGTTTTACATAATATGGAGCAACGACCATAACAGCATCAACACCACACTCCATCGCTTGACGTCCAAGGTCAATCACGTTGTAAGGGTTGATATCGCTGGCACCCGCAACAACAGGAACGCGCCCATTGTTCACACGAACAACCGTTTTCAAGATTTCTTTTTGTTCATCCTTGGACAATGTCGCAAATTCACCGGTGCTGGCACAGGGAACAAGACCATTAATACCACTGGCAATCTGCCATTCCACAAAACGTTCCAACGCTTCAAAATCAACGTTCCCATTTTTGAATGGCGTAATCAACGCCGTCAGTGTACCACTCAACATCATCAGCAATCCTTGTTTAACTTTTCCACCACTATAGCCCCCTTTGCCCAGGGCTTCAAGGTTGTTTTTTGTGTGGTGTTTGTGTTTTCAGCAGCATCTGCAAAAAGTGCTGTTGTTTTCCCTGAACCAAAATTCAGCGCCGAATGTCTGAAGCTGTACAAAGATCACAAGGACACTAAAGATCTTAAGACTTTGGGAAAATTATCCAAATGCCCCCTTGTTGAAACGATTCAAACCTGGCGCATGCTTCGCAAACATGACCTGACCTTTGAAGACGGTGTGCGATTTATGAAAAAAGAACCCCATTGGCCATTACGACCCGAAACAATTCCCATGTTGGAAAAGAAAATTAATGCTCAAACATCTAAGAAGATTATTCGAGAATGGTTTGTTGGGCATGCGCCAACTACAGCTCAAGGAATGGATGCATTCTTGGGAACGTTGGGAGTGCATGAAAGAAAGCATCATCAATTTGTAAATATATTCCGCAATTTTTGGCTATCCGACACTATGACTCCCAAAGAACAAGCGAACTTGCTGTCCAAATACGGACAACTATTAACTGCGAAAGATCATCAACAACGTATCGAGATGCTGCTGTGGAAATGTAAAACCGAAACAGCATCTGCTCTTTTATCCAAGATTGAGGTTGCAAAACGTTCGATGTATCAAGAATGGATCAACCTAATCAATCGCAAAAGCAAACTGACGACATCGACGCATCCAGGCGTTGCTGCTGTGTTAGCACAAAATGCGCTGCGTGGGGATAATGCTCAACTTGCTGCGAAATTATTATTGGAAAGCGACACGAAGCGAATCTTTGTTTTAAAGGATGTCTTTTTCACAACAGTCATTCGCACCATTAGAAAATTAGTTGAAATAAAAGAGTATACAACCGCCCAAAAGCTTGCACAAAAAGGGCTATCGCTAGTCACCGTTCATCAACCTCAATCCGTTGAGTTGCATTGGTTAGCTGGTTGGATTTTGACATCGTATCTGAATCAACCCGTAAAAGGTCTGCATCATTTTATTGAGGCAACATCGTTAGCAAAACTATCTGCCGATAAAGCTCAATATGCGTATTGGGCAGGCAAAGCCGCAGCGGCCGCAGGTCAATCAAAATCATCAACGCACTGGTTTGAACATGCCCTGCAGTTTCCCCAAACATTTTATGGTCAATTGGCAGCTAAAAAGTTAGATCGAGACATACATTTAAAAGCACCCGCAATTCACACTGATGAGATTCGACATTTTGCGACACGCGATATTATTCAGGCCATACAGTTTTTGCATGAAGCAAAAGAACACACCGTCAAAAATGTATTGCTGGATGCGTTGCAAGACGGACTAAAAACCGGAATAGATTATGCCCTGGGATTTTATTTCACTCAGCAATATTCAACCCCCTATTACACCATTCATTATTATGAGAAAGTAAATAAGGTGTATAACCTGGTGACACCCGATGTATTCTTGCGCATTGATTTTCAACCTGCCGGGTTTGCAGACATTCACTTTATTCACGCCATGGCATTTAATGAAAGCCGATTCCACCCCATGATCAAAAGCGATATGGGTGCCTTAGGTCTGATGCAGATCACCCCCCTAACAGGTCGCCATTTATCATCAAAAGGGCATTATTATGAAGAAACATTGTTGTACAAAGACCCCGCCTATAATTTAAAAATGGGATCATTATACCTAAAAGAATTATTCGAACGCTTTTATGAGTCTCACCTATTATTAGCCGCCGCATACAACGCAGGTCCAACATACATGTCACAATGGTTAAAGCAAGTAGGCCGCCCCCAACATGATTGGGATTATGAATGGATTGAAGGTTTAGCCTACAAAGAAACGCGAGACTATGTTAAAAAGTTATTAGGCATGCGTGGATTGTACGAAAAACTTTCACATAATATGCGGTTATATACCCCTCAAGAATTAATGGACGCCTATATCAATGGCTGTTTATAGTCTATTATAGAAACATAATATCGAGATGGTATTTAAAATAAGGGATTTCCTTTATCATAATTAATTCTCATATTTTTATATCACCAAGAAATATCATATTTATTCTAAAAAATCTGCCGTGTTAATAGTTTGGTCATGTTTTTGACATATTCTGTGTTTTGAAACAGAGAATTAACACATGTCATTACACTCATCATTAATCGGCACGCTTTTAATTGCGGCCCCACATCTAACAGGTGAATTCGTTAAATCAATCATTTTGATTTGCGGTCATGATTCCAAGGGGGCTGTAGGATTAATTATCAATAAAAAAGTTCCCGCACTGTATTTAGATGACCTACTTGAACAATTAAATATTCCCGTCACCCCATCATTTCCGAAAAAAGTTCCGCTATTTGCAGGTGGCGAGATGGATATGGGGCGTGGGTTTGTTTTACATTCAAACGATTATTCCCACGAACAAACAACTCACATAAATGAGTCGATTTCATTAACAGCCACATTAGATGTCTTAAACCGTATCGGCGCAGGCACAGGACCGAAACAAAGCCTGCTTGCCCTGGGTTACACAAACTGGGAACCCGGTCAGCTGGAACAAGAATTAAAAGACAATAAGTGGCTATGGACAGCATGTTCTGATGATCTGATCTTTAACGATCAAGATGAAAAATGGCAACGTCTAATTAATCAGCTGAGTTCTCACGGTGGTCATCTTTCGTTGAGCGGGGGGCAGTGTTAGTTCCCGTTGCGCGGCGCAGGTTTGCCCCTGCGTGCCCCACTGGGGCATTGTGGGGCGAAGGGCGCTGCGTCTAGCCCAATAGCTTTGTGATTTCCGCAATACTGATATCGTTTCGCGCCAAATCATTAAACAATTCTGTCGTGCTCATATTTCCCCACTCTATCGCTTTTCTAACCAATTTAGGTGCGGGAGATTTTGGTTCTATTTCTTCCAATCGTTCTGCTATTTTCGCCAACAGTCCGTATAGCTGGTCTGCGGGCAAACGTATCGCTTCATCTAATGTTGTGGTATCGGTTTCTGAAGGTTGATCAACATCTTCAATGGACTCTGCGTTTTCAGCTGTCGGCAACGCTCTTTTTTTCTCTAACGCTTCATTTGCATACGCTTTAATGTGATCAAAATACCTATCAAAGCTTTTCAATGTGATCGCGTCTTCTTTAAACGCCTCATCTAAAAACCCCTCTAATCTTTCAATCGCATCAACCGCTGATTGTATATCCGCGACAAGCTGTTCGTAAAACTCAACAGGCGTAATGATCATAGATTTTGTAATTAACTCTAACGTTGGGCGATTTTCCCTAACCGCCCGATCCAAAATCTCTGTTTTACGAAGACCCGACTTTTGCATGACTAACTCTAATTGCCGTGCATCAATCAAAGTCGCCAACGTATATACTGGCATTCCTGGCATTTTGGGTGCCGTAATTCGAATCTTTAACACAACATCAGACAGCTTATCATTTATCCATACGAACGAACTTAATCTAGCTTCTTGATCATCGCTGTTATTGGGGTGTAGGGTATCCCAAAAGGTTTCACACATATCAATGATTAAGCTTAACCCCTCTGTCAGACCTTGCAACCCATACAGATTTGCCCAAGCTTCAGTTAAAATAGCAACAACATGCAAATCCTTGCTGACATTTTTCAGGGTATCAACGCAGGCAGTTTCTAATTTTTTATAGTCTGGAGTTTGAGAATCTGTCGCATTCCGAAGCGATTGAATTTCCCGATAAACCGCATCGTACCGTATCATATCCCCAGCAGGCGCATCTTCACGGATTGGCAATAACAAGTCTGCCCTATTCATTATCATCATCCACTGCTGGTTTTTTAGCCGGCGCTGCCTGTTCCAAAGCGCTTATAACCTTTCGTGTTTTTTTAGACAGTTGCGGCGCTTTCTCTGGTAGTTTTGGAAATTCAGGCAACACGATAGGTTCTTTATCATCGGTGTTTTGTAATATAACCTTGATAAACGTACGCATATTACTTGCACCCCTATCCGTTTGAACTGGAATATCAAACGCCAAGATATTTTTTTCTCGTGCATCCGCCTTATCCACCAACATTCTAAAAAGAGCCCATTCTCCATCATAAGAAAACACACCTTCTGCATCGCTTACTTTATTAAAGTTTGTGTCGTCCTGTGAATACGTAAATATTGAAATAGGTGCACCATCCGCAAGCTTAAACCCGATGTTAACAGGTTCACCATAGTTCCAAACAATCTTTTTTCCATTGTCATTAATATCAAAGGGGACCCCCGTTCCAAAATCAAACTCTTGGTCCTGAATATATGTTTGTGCTGTCGCCGACTCTCTGTGTTTAGACGCATGAAAATATACCTGAAGAGACACCGCCGGCACATCGGTTTTTCCATCTGCAAATGGTTTAAATAAACGACGTAACGTATCTAGACTTTTATAGAACTGAATATATTTGTCTGGATTGCTTTCTCGCGCTTTAAATGCCGCCACATAATCATCAAGTGCAAATGATTTTTCCGCCATAAGATTAAACAGTTCTTTAAGACTTGCTAAATCAACCTCTTCTTGTACATTCGGATCATTTGTAAATGGATGCTTGTTAGCAATGTTCTCATTAAAATAATTGGATACTTTTTGATATTGTTCTAAAAGTTTATACCCTCCAATAGCATCAACACGATCTGACAAGTCTTTGAATGTAAGGCTGCGCTGTTCCAAAAAATAGTCTGATTCGTCCGAAACTGCTTGAACTTTTTTAAACGTTGCTGCCGCAGTTTCAAGTTTAAAATCTTTCAAATCTTGCATATAAAACTGCACTAACTTTTCAATTGAATTGCCAGCCTGTTTCTTTTCATACGCCAACGATTGTTCTAAAATTGACGTCCATCGTTTAACAGCCTGTCGCTCTGACGTTTGCAAGGGAAGAAAATCCGCAATAAGTAAATTTACCGATGGTTTTGCATAGTCTTTTGCTAATTTACTTAGCCGCCTGAAATGTGTATCTAAAAGACCTTCTAAGGCTTTAGAATCCGAAACTTTGAATCCTGATAGTATTGGATCACCATCCCCACTCCACCATTTAAACTTACCTTGCCGAACCTTTAAAAGATTTTCTGTATCAATAATTGCATCTAGCGCTACTAATACTTTCAAGAATTGCTCTGTCACAAAACGATTTAGCTCTGTTACAGTTTCAGGAATCTCATCAACCGAAGATAATTCCGTTAAAATTTTCTTTAACGAAGTCCATGTTGCCATAAAACTGCGCACTTGATTTTTAAAGCGTTCTTCTGGATTGGTGCCAATTGTTTCAATGTTACTGCTAACTGTATATTGAGACATTCCCAACAAATTCAATAAGTTTTTGTGCAGCTGTCCTTTGGATACTTTTTCTAATAACGGTCTAAGTTTTTGAGGATACTCTTCAATTCCTTTTTCTATAAAGTCATAATACGCTGACAGCATTCTGTCTGCATTGGCCAAATGTCGAGCATCCCATAAAATCAGTTTTCCTTTTATTTCTTGAGTCGCAAGGCCTTTGTTTTCTACCTTGGTCATAAAGGATTCACCCATAAAACTATCCAGGTAATTTTTAATATCAATGAGCTCTTGATTTGCATGGAACGATCCACCATTCATATTGAATACGCTGGCATCCAACATAGAAGAATACGACCCAGAGATTTCATCTTTTAGTTTAGAATATGCTCTTTGAATGCGGGACATTTGATCACCAACAAATTCTTTTACAATTAAATGAGATCGACCAATTGCAATTAAAAAGTTCTGATAATCTTCACCCGGATTAAATTTATCCTCTGCAATCCATGCAAGATCGCCCGTTTTATAAGAAAGATCAACGACGTCTTGAATTGTTTTAAAAATATTTTCAAACTCATCCGCAGAAACATCATTATAAGAATCAACGTCCGCAAGCTCGTCTAAGACTGAGTTTAATCCAAATACTTTTTTAAGGCTGTCGTTTTGAGTGATTCCATATACAAGGAACCCATCAAACAATTTTTCCAGATTTTTTTGTATGCGTTTTTTATAGGTTTTTAAGTCTAACTTTTCATATGCGTCCGTACGAATAGCCCAGTTGTAAAGATTAAAGTTGCTTTTAAAGCCATCCGTAACGTCATAGTTAAACAAGTCTTTTATCAAAGCAAATAGATCCTCTTCTTTACGAGAAATGAAAAAGTTATTGTAGGCATCCGCTATTTTTTCTAACAAGACCAAATTGTCTGTGAATTCTTTCAACTGTTGAAAATATCTAGTTTTAATGGGGTTTGCTTTTTCCGAAAGTTTTTGATCAACCGCATCAAATACTGTTTTTTCTTTTTCACTGAGTTGCGCAATTTCTTTTGGGGTTGCTAATAACTTATTCAGTTTTTCTTGTACCTGCTGATGCACGCTTTGCACCAAAATTAAATCGAATGCAGCACCAACGGCTGAGTAAGAATCTTTTTTGAAACTTGAAAACCATGATGGCGGCATGAAGAATGCCCAAAACTTAGTTTCTTCGGTAGCCGTTTTTAAGAAATGATCAAAGTGTTTGTTATAGGCTTCTAATTCATCTTTTGAAAGATTGGCTTTATTCCCGCGCAGGCTTTTGATTTCCTTCATCACGATTTTAATATCTTGTATGGCAGGCAGCAAATTTTCCTTGTTGTTTTTGAATTGTTGATATGAAACCATCGACAACAAAGAAGATACGGCAAGCCCGCTTAATAAGCCAACTTTTCCAGCGGTAAGATTGCGCCATACAGATTGGACAATTTCGTAGGATGGAAACCCAATATTGCGTTCTGCAAATATTTTCTCCATAAACAAGTCGCGAGCAAAACATGTTTTAAATGACTGTCTTTGAACAAACAAATCTAGATTAGCTGTATAATGTTTAGAGTCTTCTACACACCCTGTAAAATAAATACCCCGCAAGAAATGTGAATCTTTATACACATTTTCAGAAAACAGCTGGTTGCTGAAAATTGTAATGTTATCCCAAACTTTTGATAATTCTTCGGCAAAGACAAACAAGGCATCTTCATCTAAGTTTTTTTCTTGCTTGTGCATCATTGCAAATGCTTGCAACTTTAAGTCATTGACTGCAGCCATTGTTTCTTGTGAGGCTTCATCCATCCACAGCGGGCTATACGGTTGTCGAACACCATGAGGAGCTGACCATCCAAACATGTTTTTTAGATTGGAGTGTTGAAAGTTTTTTGTAAATGCATCAAATCCCGGAATGATGTCTGTTTTTGTAATCACCACATATACCGGCAATCGCATCGATAAATTATTTTGAATCGTAATTAAATTTTGATACAGAACATGTGCTTTGTTTCGCATATCAAGGGCAGATAACTTTTCGGAACCATATAAATCTTTTGCGGACAACGTCACGATGATTCCATCTAAGGGTCTGCGAGCGCGGTGATAACTTAACTGTTGTAATAAGTCTGACCATACTTTTGATGTGGTTGCTTTTTTATTATTATCATAGATAACATCGCCCCGCACATCCAACACCACACCATAATCAAAATAGTTCCATGTTATCGGTAAGCCTAAATCTTCAATCTTGGGCCCCAAACCAAACGGACGCTTAATATCCAAGCTATCTAAGAGAGTCCCTTTTCCACAACCTGTATCCCCAATCGTTAAGTACCAAGGCAATTCGTACATGTAATCATTGCCACCGAATGCTTGTTTTAAGAGTTTTGAGGCTTCGTGAAATGCCTCTTCCATCGGTTCTTTTTCTGGGTTTAGCTTCTCTCGCAACCATTTCCACCAATCAGAAACTTTACTGCGAGACGCAACCGAATCATCTTTAGGAAGTGCTTTTTTCTTTTTCTTAAGAAAGTAAGCTTTAACCTTCATAAAAATTTGTATCAGTTTTCGGAATATCCATCTGAGAATTTTAAAGGTGATATATAAAAGAATGAGCCCCACAACAGCAATGAGAATATAGTACACATTAGCAATATATTTATAATCTGCGACTGCAGGAAATGTTGCCTTAACCCACCCCACGAAGGGGTCTGGGTTTTTAATGTAATTCCAGATATTTTTTATCCAATTCATATTGTTTTTATTTTCCTAATTGAATCAGTTCATATAGAGCGGTTTTAAGCTCAAACGTTAAATCAAACCACATAACATACGTCATTAATAAAAATGCAGTTACCCCCAATAAATAGTAATAATACCATCGGTAAGGATCCGGCAGTTTTTGAGGTTCTGCGTCTTTGATCGTATGTGCATACGCCTCTGGAAACAAGCTGGCTTCATGGGTAAAAACTTTGGGAGATTGACGATAAATGAATTCATACAATTTCCCCATAAATAAATCTATGATTGAAAGATCCTGAGTGTGACGATATTTCCCTTGAAACCCAAGCGCCAACGCATGCAGATAAACTGCTGCGATATCCGTTCGCAACATATCGTTTTGTTCTAAGAAATCGCCCAAGTCTTGAAATAATTTTTCACCACCTTTGCGAGTATTAAAGAGTCTGGATTCTAGAATATTTTTATCCCAATATGCCTGTCCCTGCCAATTCAGATTCAGAAAGATTTCATCGGTTAAAACCACAGCGATATACTGCACAGCTTTATACCCTGACTGGATATAAGACCCCCCCTTTAACGCCTCTTCTTCTGAGTCTCTTAAAAAGGATTCAAGCTTAGCAATAATTTGTTCAGTAATGATACGGGTTTTAGAGTCTTCTAACTTAGGAAGCTGGGGCCCCGCTTGTGATAAGGCTTTTTGTTTTTCACGCAAAACTTCGGTATAGAAGGAACTAAAAAAGCGATATATAAATGAATCTTGATATTGATGGTGTAGCATTTTTATTGTTCTTTTCTAATATTCTACTTAGTACTTAAATATCATTAATTGTTACATAATGGTAAATATCTGTCGGACGGTTGGATGACACATCAGACGGATTAAATACATATAACACTTCCCCTAAACTTATAAACTGCGGATCAATTTGAACCTCAACCAACACCACATCGTTTGGTGCGTTGATGATTGATTTTTCATCTGGCGATACAATCCGTCGCACAGCCCCAATAATACGTCGATCGATAATTGATTGCGCGAACTTTTCTGTACCAATTAACGCATTTTCAATCCAATTTTGGTGCGTCGCCTGACTGGTTTCAGCAGATTTTTTCATTCCCAATATTATTGTTTTTGAATGCCAGATAGTGGGTAAAGTTAAACCAAAATATCCACGCTTCTTTTGGAACGTGCGCGTTTGAACTTTATCATACATCTTATCAAGAATTTTCGTAACATAATCTATAGTGATCTTGAAGGGTTCATAGATATTGTTATGATCATAGATATTAAAGATGGGGGGATGAGAAAGATTTAATCTTAATCTGGAAATTTTAGAGGCTAACTCTACCAATGCAAGATACAGGTTAAACGGATGAATTCCCTCCGCAGAAACAATCGTTTCAAACGGCATTAGCGCCTCAATTAAAGTATGCAGTATTGCTTGAGTATGCTGATTGGTTGGATTATCGCTTGCCGCATCATATCGTTCCAAACTGTATAAAATTTTAGTTCGGATTTCCAACGCCAAATCTTCAAGAGCCTTTTTTAAAGGTTCTTTTTTAGGCAAGGTTAAATACGGAGGAACATAAGTGGTTAACACATACTGTCCACCCACTTTAGCGATTTCTGCCATTTGAAAACTGACAAATTTACTTGAAGGCGTTTGCCCCACAATTAAATACAAATTAGGTGCAAGTCGCGGCACACGGGTTGGATCCCCAAACGAACCGTTTTCATCCATCACCACATCGCCCGCTGTTGAAATATATCTGGGAACATTACCCGCTGCGGATGGCTCACCGGGCGCATATGCTGGCAAGGCTAAATAAATTGAGCATGTGTCCTGGTGTTTAAAATCAATTTCGCCCAATGGAATTTCCAATTTGGGCAATTGATCATTTTCTTCATATTGAATTACCGCACCATCTGGCATGATTCCAGAAATTTTCTGAAGTCTAAAGACTCCCTTGCTTAATGCAAGCGCGTCAATCTGAAGTTCGCCGACACCCCAATGATAAGGTCCAGAGTTCAACACATGAAAACTGAAAAGACTTTGATAACGATGATCGTTTAATTGAAAGTGCTGAGGCGCCAAAGGCATTCCCTCATGCCACTGAATAGGATCCGTTTTAAATCTATAATCTTTTATCACAACACAACCTTATCTATTACATTCCTGGTAAACCAGGGATACCAATTTTTTCTTCTAATGCCTCAAGCCCCTCGCCCATCAGATCTGGGGTTACCAAGCTCATTCCGTCTTTAGAAAATTTTACCATAACATGTTGACCCGATGGAATGCGAATTCTATTATTACCTTTTGGCTGTTGCAAGTTTGCAAAGAAATACCCCCCAACATACTTACTGCCAGGATCTATTTTTAATTTTAGCTCAGGCATTTTTTTACTGGGGATAACCGAAAACTTAAATATCTTATACATTCCGTGATAATTCTGAGCAAACACATTTGATTTGTCCGCCTTGAAGTATTGGTCCGCCGTCATCTGAGATAAGTCTTGAGCCATTTGAATATTTTTAGTTAACACCACGTGAAACGCAAATGCCCTTGATTTATTTGCTTCCTTTTCTGAAACCAAAAGTAGTCGCTGTAGCTGTATATCTTGTTTTAATGCAATGAGCCCAGGAGGTATCATCTCTCCCGAGAGCAAGTCATTAACTTTATCGCATCCGCTAATAAACAACAAACTTAGGCTAAGTATTCCCTTAATCAGCCACGTCGTTTTTATCTGCTGCAGCCAACGGCGCATCATCAATTGTTTCACTGTCATTTTCCTTATTATTATTTTTTTCCGATGAAACGTGAGGGGTGTTTTCTTCTTGAGCCGAAGCGGTATCACCCGCTTTATTTATAGACGGCTCTGCCAAGTCTGCTGCGGTTGCGACCGATTCAATATTTTCTGTCGCTGTACGCACATCTTGTTTTATCTTTTTTCTAGCTGGAATAATTGGTTTTTTAGTTGGAACGATTGAATTCGTTTGTCCAGCAGCCATCGAAACCGATAAGTTTCCAACAGCATACCCAACACAAAACGTTGCCAAAATAACCATCACAAAAAACACAACCGATACAAACAATGTTTTTTTAGATAACTGAATATTTATAGATCCGGAATACGTCAATCCATATCCGCGGCTTGATTCTTGGCGTGACGCATAATGCTGTCGTTCTGATTTTCGAACAACAACGTCCTCTGCATTTTGAAATTGAGGATCTGATCGATCACTAAAATTTTTACTAGCCTGCCCCGTTAAAAACTCTGGCAACGGCTCGGTTGATGTTCTTTCCCTTTGATTATTCAAGGCTCCCCAAGACATTTTATTTCCTGCAACTTAAATCCTAACCTTTATATTAGATATATTTTTTACAAAAAGCCAGTCTTTTCACTATTTGAGAAGAGCTAGGAATAACAGTTGCTTTTGGTTTCTTATGTAATATCCTGTACTTGTCAAAAACATAACGAGGTTACCATGGTATTATTTAGTTCTATTAATTACTTGGGCGTTTTCGGGGCTGCAATTGTTGGAATGATTATCGGATTTGTATGGTATTCAGACCTTTTGTTTGTAAAAAAATGGATGGCACTATCAAAAATTAATCCCAAACAACTTGAAGATAGCAACATGGCGCTGAGCGCAAGCATGGGATTTGTTGTAACGCTTACACTGTCGTTCTGCTTAGCCGTTGTTTATCATTATTTTGGGTCTGTTGAAGCTGCGTTAACAGCGCTAGAGTTTATTATTTTCTTTGTGGCGGTCGAATCGGCGGGTGCATTAATTTGGGAAAAGATTCCACTTACCCTATATTTAATTCAAATGGGTCACAAAGTTGTTTCATGGGTTGCGATCTTGTTAACCTATGTAGCAATAACTAATGTGACGCCTTAGGCTCAGAAAAATGAGGAGGCATCGTGCCGCCAGGGATCATCTCTGGATCCATTAGGCAGCATGATGCTGGCAACGTGCCGTTGCATCCGTTAGGTTAGATTGGGGAAATTAAATCCGTGTCAGAGCGGATTGAATCTAATCTATTGGGTGCACCCTCAGGCTGCAAATTGAAGTTTTCTAGCTGCTGGTCTCGCGCGGGCGATGGGGCCCTCCCATCATCATTACTCAGTGCGTGTCCTCCCCCCGCCACCACAACGCAATACAATTGGTATTTTTCAAAAAATCGTTTTGAAAAATTTACGCGTCATCCCAGGGATACCATCCCTTTTCAAACTAGGACATGTTTCGCACAGCGCTGTGCTAATCCATATCCAAAATCGCCATTGCGTATCAGATGCACCCACAATCAAGTGGGATCTGAGTTTACTAAAAGCCTACCATCTTCAAAGTATCAGAGACTGATTAACAAATTATGAATAAACAAAAGATTTTTTACAACCTGAGGTTGTATCCCATAGATAATAAAATTTGGAAAAAAATTAAAATCCGTGTCAGAGCGCATTGGATCTAACCTAAAGAGTGCAATCATGCTGCCTAACGGATGCAACGGCACGTTGCCAGCGTGACGCTGATAACGAAATTCTTTTGTTTAAATTTGCCTAATATGATAGGTTAAGGTGCATATTAAGAAGCTTATACATCATCATGGCCAAAGTTAAACACGGATTACCCACAAAAGACGACGTTCTGAAATTTATTCGCTCCGCATCTCACGATCTAAGTAAGCGCGAGGTCGCAAAAGCCTTTAATATCAAAGGAGACTTGAGAGAGCCCTTCAAAGTATTATTGAAAGAAATTGAGACAGACGGTCTTTGGAAAAAGAATACACGTCGGGATAAAAAATCAGATTATAAAGTTGCCAAGCAGATTGAGACAATCTCTGGTCGGAAAAAAACAGTTATTAAGTGTCGGGTCGCTGAAATTTTGAGCCCTACTGATTATCTGTTGGTGCCGAAAGAGCTGAGCGATTTTGATGATCCGATTATTCTTACATTTTCTACGTTTCCTTTGCAGCTGGGTCAGACCTTGATGGCGCTGATTCACCGCACTAAAACTGGTGGATTTGTTGCAAAAGCAGTTAAAGTTTTTACCGAGAACAACGCAGGTTATTCCATTGGTGTTTTCCAACCCAGGAAAAATGGAGGGTATGTATACCCCGTATCCAAAAAACAGAAAAAAGAGTTTTACATAGCTGCCTATCACACGTTAAAAGCGGCAGAAGGTGATATCGTAAAAGTAGAAATACTGGATCAAGATTCGACTGGCAATCAAGCAAAAGTATTGGCTATTTTGGGGAATGTCTATCAACCCAAAGGTTTAAGCTTAATTTCAATTCTTCAACATGATTTACCCAATGAATTTGACCATGACGCTGTGTTAGAGGCTGAAAAAGGAACGGTTCCTTTGCTTGGAAATCGTGAAGATTTGCGTGATTATGATTTGGTTACCATTGACGGTGAAGATGCCCGAGACTTTGACGATGCCGTATTTGCTGAACCCCATGAAAATGGTTGGCATATTATCGTCGCAATTGCCGATGTTGCACATTATGTAAAACCGAATTCTGCCCTGGACAAAGAAGCATTTGCCCGTGGAAATTCTGTATATTTTCCAGACAGAGTTTTGCCCATGCTTCCCGAAAAATTATCGAACGATTTGTGCTCTTTGCGTCCCGACCAAGATCGCGCCTGTATGGCAGTTCATATCCTGTTGGACAACCAAGGAAAACTTATTCAATACAAATTTGTTCGCGGCTTGATGCGATCGAAAGCACGCCTAACATATAATGAAGCTCAAAACATTTTAGACGGCACCTTAAACAGTCCATTGCATGCTGCGATTAAGAATATGTATGCTGTATATGAAGTGTTGCTGGAAAATCGCCACAAACGCGGCGCCCTGGATATTGATTTACCCGAACATCAAGTCATGCTGGATAAGCAAGGCAACCTAGAAGAGATCCGAATCCGCAGCCGTCTAGACAGCCACAAGCTGATCGAAGAGTTTATGATTCTGGCCAATATTTGCGCAGCAAAGGCGTTAGAATCAAAACAGATGCCCTGTCTTTACCGCATTCATGACACCCCAACAGAATCACGCGTTCAATCATTGCGAGACTTTTTAACGTTTATTAAATTAATCGATAAGCAAAAACATTTAGTAACTCCCGGTGATTTTAACCATGTAATTCACCAGGTCAAAGACACTCCTCAGCAGATTATGGTAAGCGAAATGGTATTGCGATCTCAACAACAAGCGCAATATTCTCCATCAAATCATGGACACTTTGGGCTGGGGCTAACGCATTATGCGCACTTCACTTCTCCAATCCGACGCTATGCCGATTTGATCGTGCATCGCAGCCTTATTAAGGCGTTTGATTTAGGTGATGGTGCTTTAACCGATGATCAAGGTTCAAACCTAACGTCTATCGCAAACCATATTACAGAACGTGAAAAAGAAGCAGAAACAGCCGAACGCGAAGTCATCAGCCGTTATCTAAGTTTGTATATGTTGGAAACAGAACAAGTTCATTTTACTGGCAGAATTACCAGCGTTACATCATTTGGTATATTTGTGCAAGTCGATGAAACCGGCATCACCGGTATGGTGCCCATATCATCCATGCCAGATTTCTTTATCTATAACGAATCTGCCCATGAATTAAAAGGACGATCATCCGGAACAGTGTATAAACTAGGCGACCGCGTTGACGTTGAACTGCAAGATGTAAATGTTCTCACCGGACAAATTGCGTTTCATTTGCGCACCAAACGTTCATCCGGCCCACAAAAACAACCCACTGTTTCTGTCGGTCCAACATCAAAACCAAAAAAGAGACGCTAATGGACTTGCGGCGTTTCTTTTATCGGTTCTGGCCAATTATTGTTGGGTTATCCATTTTCGTATACTTTGCTTATCACGGGTTTAGCGGTGAACGCGGTGTTCTGAAATATTGGACCATTCAACATGAACTGGATGAAAAAGAATTTGAATTATTAGAACTACAAACGCAACGTCAGAAATTAGAAGAAAAAATCAAACGCCTGAATCCCAAAAGCATCGACATAGACTTTTTAGAAGAACAAGCCATGAAAGTTCTGAATTTTTTCCACGAAGATCATATTGTTGTCATTAAGAAAACGCTAGACGAAGATACCGTCGATAAAGAATACCCCTGAGGGTGGGAAGACCTGGTTGCACCCCTTTGTGCAATCCCAGGTCGGGTGGGCAATGAAACGTCATCCGAGCCTAGTGAGGATGCCTATTTTCAAACTTTCTTACTCGCCAATCCCCACATGGTTATCAATTAACCATTGCTCAATCTCGGCTCTGTTTGGTAATTTAGATAATTCAGCCTGAAGCACTTCTTTGGCGGCTTCGTATTGCTTGCGCATTGCTCTTAGTTGATTAGACGAAATCTTACCCATTAATGCAGCCTGTTCAGCTTTCTGCAAATTTTCATGCGCCTGGTTTTCAAGACGATCCAGTTTCACAAGTCGATGCTGTTGCTCATCACTTAACAGAGCCTTCGCAAATGGTGCTGTCATTAATAGCGCTGTCATTAATACAAATACTGTGTTTTTCATGGTGCGACCCTTTATTCATTTCCTATGTCTAGTATAGGGACAATATTGTCTAAGTCAAAAGTTTTTCGATAATTTTTTTGTAATGTGTTGGTTTTTCTTCAAAACCCAAGACCCATCGGTATATCTTATCTTCAGACTCATCGATAAGTTGCTCTAAAATGGCAAGTTCATCTGAAGATAGCTCAGACAATTGGTCTGCCACACGTCCAAAAAATATATCCAGTTCTTTTATACCGCGATAGTGTAAACGATACGTTAATTTTTTTAAACTATTCGTTAACATTTGTCACTCATTTTGTGCCATCTAATGACTTAATGAATGGTATCGTAATGTTGCGCTTCAGCTCCATAGACTGTTGATTTAACAGCTGAATGTTATAGTGAATATCCGTTAAACTTCTCGACATATGTGCTAGCATATATTCAACAACTTCGTCGGCAACGTTAATTTGCAAATCTAGAAATACTTTTCGTATGATGGCACGACACAAGTCATCATCGGGTTGTGGCAATTCAATCACAGCCAAAGATCGAAATCTGGAATTTAAATCAGGCAGCCCCATATCATACTGACCCGGCGCCTTGCCAGACAGGTAAACGACATTACAGTCATTTTCCAACGTCAAATTATAAAAGTGAAACAACAATGCAGGCTGCTGAACCAAATGAATATCATCGACAACATAGGTTTCTTTCGGCTTAATCGTCTCTAATACGTTTGCATCAATCTCCGCAGCATTAATAAAAACACCGTGCGTTAAATCCCTTAAAATATGCCCAAGATGCGTTTTGCCATGCCCTACGGGTCCAACGATAACATAGTACTTAAACGACCATTCTGGCCAAAGCTCTACCAAGCGATAGGCCGCCTTATTACTTTGACTGACAAAATAACTATACGACGTAAAATCTGGCTCTTGTATCAGCGGCAGCGTATATTGCTTAGGGCTTTGATCCATAAGATCTCCGCTGTTTTGCGTGCTCATGATACAAAGAGTGCATTTTATTTCTGTATTGTTGCAACGCATATCGCACCACGACACCAATTGCTCCCGCCACCGGTGTTGCAACTAAAATACCCGCGAATCCAAAAAGATACCCGCCTAAAAATAAGGCAAACATGATCCACAACGGATGAAGTCTAATGCTTTTTCCAACAATATTTGGGCTTAATACAACGCCTTCCAAAAACTGTCCAAATGCAAAAACGATGGTTACGGCTCCAAATAATGCAAGCGAGCCCCCCTCTCCAAACATCCACGATGATGTTTGTAAAACTGCAATTGCGCCCGACGTCGCAAATCCAAGAATTGCGCCTACGTACGGAATAAAAGCAAACAGTCCCGCCAAGCTGCCGATTAGCCCGCCAAAATCAAGACCAAGTATGTGCAACGCCAGGCTATAATATCCCATTAAAATCAAACACACTAACGCTTGCCCGCGTGCAAAGCTGGCCAACGTTTGGTCTATCTTTTGTGTCTGCTGGATAAATACTTTTTTATTTTGAGGCGGTATATAATGCCTGACTGTATCTAAAAGCTTTTGCCAATCTTTCATCAAGTAAAAAGTTAAAACAGGCACAATCAATATTAACGTGACATAGTGAATGATCGTCAACCCACCTTCAAATGCTGATTGAGTTTTCCCAAGCAACCAAGAAACCAGATCTCTGGATATGGCTTGAACTCCCTCTTGAATCTGCATCGAATATTCTGCAGGAACCTGGTCATTAAGAACAACCATCATCTGCTGAATTACTGTTTGTAAATTACTGATGTATCCCGGAACTTGCTTGATTAGCTTTGTTAATTGCGCATACAAAATAGGTGCCGTATACACAAAAAATATAACAACAATCGCAAACATCGCAAGGGTCACCCACAGCGCCCCCAACCATCTTGGCAACTTAATACGCTCAAGATATCCAACCACCGGTTGAAATACATACGCGATACCACCCGCGATTAAAAACGGCATAGTAATAGAACTGAAAGAATATAAAAACCCAAAGCCAAGGACGACAACGACGGGGAAAATAAACCGATTTAACATGCTATATCCTATATGATGAGGGACAGAGCGCACGATGAAACGTCTGCCATAATACAACTCCATCTGCAATCATATAGTTCATCATTAAGATAAACAAGCATATAAAAGCCCCCGCAAAAAAGTAAACCAACCCATATCCCTCTAACCGCTGCAGCCCTTGTCGAATATACCCAACGCCCGAAATTAATAACGTCAGTGTATTTATATACACCAATACATAGGCGCCCATAAGAATGATGGAGTTTTGAAGCGAAAATGCCTGCATAACCAAAAAAGCAACGACAACGATGCTTTGAATAAATGTATTAATTTTACTGATGAACAATGGCTTTATTTCAACAGAAACTCTGTAATATTTTAATACTCCAATTCCCAAGACAATGGTTAAATCTCTATAAATTGATAATACAATCAACCATACCGGAATAATATTTAAATACCCCAACGTCAGAAAAGTTCCTAAAAACAGCAACTTATCCGCAAGCGGATCTAAATATGCTCCCAATTTTGATCGTGTTTTTGTATACCGCGCAATGAACCCATCCAACGCATCTGATATTGCAGCCACCACGAAAAATATTAGTGCATAAAGGGGTTTATTCATCAACAATGTCGCAACAACAAACGGTACACAGACAATGCGCCCAAATGTGATCCAGTTCGGCAACGTTAATAGCTTAGATGATAGCGTTGATTTTGACATCCATTATCCTTTAGGCTTTGCCTCATACGCATAAGGGTTTGCAACATCTTGAGATATTTCAAAATTATACCCACGTTCTTTAAAGAATTTCAACAGGTCTTCTAACGTATACAACGTTTTGACTCGCAAGACAGAATAATTTCTAGAAAGCTCAACCGGTTGAATTTCTTGAGCCATCCCAGACTCATTTAACACTTTGATATATGCGCAATATTCATCCGATGTTTTTGTTGGAACCTTCAAATACACAAGGTTGTGATTTTGATTTCCACCAAATTGAGCCTTAACAAAATCTTGAATATTTTCTATAGAAATTTTAAGCAACTTTTTTAGTAGGTCTTGCTTTGAGA
Source organism: Candidatus Bodocaedibacter vickermanii (assembly GCF_014896945.1). Lineage (GTDB taxonomy): Bacteria > Pseudomonadota > Alphaproteobacteria > UBA6184 > UBA6184 > Bodonicaedibacter > Bodonicaedibacter vickermanii. The sequence goes on along the minus strand of NZ_CP054719.1, from coordinate 998,839 downwards.
CCTCAGCAGCAACCTCTGTTAAGTTGTGTGAGCGAATCATGTTATTTTTTTTAATACCCTTAGCATCATATTCTTGAAAATCCACCTGAACATTTATTTTGCGCCCCTGAATTGAAATACTGACATAGGGAACCACCACTGCAGATACTTGATAACGCGCAGCAACCGCAGCTATTTTTTCCGATGCCCCAATCAAAGCATCTTCTGCATCCAACAACTGCATATCATTCAAATCACCATTAGGCACAACAAAGGTCATTAATGCTTGATTGAATGAATGCCCACGCCACAGATCCATCCAGATGTTTTCTTTTTCAAACAAATACGTTTTTGCTCCATCCGAAAGCAGAGGAAGCACCACGATAGATTTATGAACAGGTACCACAAATTGCACAGATTTGTTTCTAAAAAATTCTTCTATTCGCTGTTTATTAAATTCAAACGAAACCATTGCCTTATAACTTTGAGGCCCCATTTGTTCGTTCATAATTTGCATACTGTCGATCAAAAATTCAACAGTTTGATCATCTGTGTTTTCAAAACGATCCATGTCTTTTTTATCAACCAATTTTTGAACCATCGCCTGAAATGCTTGCTTTCTAGCATCTTTTAATGCAGCGTCTTTTGCAACCGAGGAAGAAGCCCCATTGTTTTGTACCTGAATGTTTTGAATAGAATATGCTCCACCAAAAACTATTGAAGCGTTAATCGTCATTAAACACAAAGCAACTACATACAAAAATAAACGTTTATTCATCTTCATTTTTTCCTAAACTTTCTGGTAAATCCTCAATGGCTTCAGATACTTTTTGTGATCCCTTTAAAGAGATATCGCTAAAAAAGTTTTCCATTTATCTTTCCAAAGGTTCAATCTGTCCGCAGAAATAGATTGAATTAATCGCATCATAACTGCATCCGTAATAGGAATTAGTTTTGATTCCTTTAAAATAGTTGGAGCATTTTCACCGCTTTTTAAAAGAAACTTATGGGCGCCCACTGCAATAATAGAGATCAACAAGAATCCTCTGATCGCCCCGAACAAGAACCCCAAAATTTTATCCGCGCCACCAATAATGCTGCCTTTTACCGCATCAGAAAAACTGTACGTGATTGACGTCAACACAATCAAGGCAACCAGAAATACGACAAGCCCCGATATGATTTCTTTCAGAAATTCGTTACTAACAACCATACCAACTAATGGCACTGGCAATACATACAAGAAATAGGCGATAACTGCTGCCAACGCCCAGCTGAAAATGCCTAAAATTTCACGCGTAATTCCCCGCCAAAAACCAATAATGGAAGATAGCAAAACCAATATAAGGATAATAATATCTATTGTATTCATGAGTCTCTTTTCTGTCGAACATTAAAAAATCGCATCATATCTGAAAGGTGCTTAACAGCAATAATACTAATATTGTGTTTGTTTTCAGATAGCTTTGATGTGGCTGGAATAATTGCTTGTTTAAACCCTAGCTTAGCCGCCTCTTTCAATCGAACCTCGATTTGCTTAACGGGTCGAATTTCGCCGCCCAGCCCAATTTCACCAATGATAACTGTGTCTTCGGGTAAGGGTGTATTCGTAAACGATGACAACAAACACGCAGCGACCGCTAGATCTGCCGCAGGTTCTGTGATTTTCAAACCCCCGGCAATGTTTAAATATACATCCCGATTGCTCATTTGAATAGAACACCGCGTTTCCAGAACCGCTAATATCATGGACAATCTTCCTGCGTCCCATCCTACAACGGTACGCCGTGGACTTGCAAGTGGAGATGGCGCCACCAACCCCTGAATTTCACACAATAAGGGTCTGGATCCTTCTAACCCTGCAAAAACTGAAACACCACTGAGTTCTGAAGATCGATTTTCTAGAAATAAAGATGAGGGATTTGTTACCTCTTGTAATCCTTCTTCCCGCATTTCAAATACACCAATTTCGTCAGCTGCACCAAATCGGTTTTTCACCGACCGTAAAATTCGAAACTGATGTCCACGATCACCTTCAAAGTAAAACACAGCATCCACCATGTGCTCTAAGACTCTGGGACCTGCGATCATGCCTTCTTTTGTGACATGCCCCACCAAGATGATGACCAAATCACGTGATTTTGCAACCCGAACAAGTTCCGCCGTACACCCACGCACCTGCGTCACCGTACCCGGCGCCGATTCAACATTATCGATGTACATCGTCTGTATCGAGTCCACAACAGCCACCTTTGGGCCATTTACAACGTCTAAGGTTGATAAAATATCCCGAACGTTTGATGATGCCGCCAACATGACTTGGCTTTCAGATAACCCCAATCGTTTTGCCCGCATGCGAATCTGATCCACCGCTTCTTCACCCGATACATACGCAACCGATAAATCTGATGACAGCGCCGCACTGACTTGCAATAACAATGTCGATTTTCCAATGCCGGGATCTCCCCCGATCAATACAATCGACCCCGGAACCAAACCACCCCCACATACGCGATCGAATTCTTCAATCGATGATACGTATCGCGGAAATGATTTCATGGGACCATTTAAAGCAACCAAATCCAATCCGCTGCTTTTTCCAGGTTTCATCCCCTTAGGAATTGGCGCAGACTCAACCTCTTCAACAATCGTGTTCCACTCACCACAGGCTTCACACTTTCCAACCCAGCGGGGATACACACTGCCGCACGCTTGACATGCAAATGTTTTATGTGTCTTAGCCATTAGTTTTCAAACGTTTGTTGATGAATAAACTGCTGTACAAAATGATTATCGGATTTTGCAATTTCTTTCAATGTGCCCTCCCAGATAATTTTCCCATCATTCAACATTCCGACTCGATCCGCCACCGTATGAACCGTGGACATATCATGCGTAATCGTAAATGTCGTAATATTAAGCTCATCATGACATTTACGAATCAACTGATTAATCAAATTGGCCGTTACGGGATCTAAACCCGCCGTCGGTTCGTCAAACAATAAAATTTCAGGTTCCATAATAATAGCCCGTGCAATCGCAACACGCTTTTGCATCCCACCTGACAATTCATTTGGACGTTGTTCACCAACGGCTGCATTCATACCAACCAGCTCTAACTTTTCAATGGCTAGTTTTTTAGCCAACGGTGCTGGCACCCCTTGCCCCTGAATTAAACCAAACGCAACATTTTCCCAGATTTTCATGCTGTCGAATAGCGCCCCACCCTGAAACACAATCGCGAACTTCTTTAAGAATTGATTGCGCTTTTTTCCAGTTAACTTTGAGGTCTCTCCGCCATCAACAATAATAGATCCCCTATCAATCGGCAATAACCCCAACATACATTTCAGCAATACGGATTTACCAACACCCGAAGGACCAATGACAACAAAAGATTCTTTGTCATGCACGTTTAAATCCAAACCATTTAGAATGATCTTCTTTCCAAATGATTTGTGCAAATTGCGTAATTGAATTTTAATGTTCGCGTTTGTTTTCATGTGCAGCCTAAAATAACAAGACGGTTAAAATATAGTTTAAAATAAATATACTGATCGACGCTAAAACAACCGATTTTGTTGCAGCAATACCCACACCTTCAGCCCCTCGAAGTGCAGTATACCCAGAATAACATCCAATCGTCGATATCGCCGCACCAAAGAATAACGACTTGAACAGCCCAGAAAATACATCTGAAAAATACAAAAATTGAAATGTCTGTGTTATGTAATAACTTTCGTTAAAATCTAAATAAAGCGTGCTGATCAAATATCCACCATACACGCCGATCGTATCTGCCACAACCACCAACAATGGCAAGCTAATAACGGATGCTAAAATCCTGGGAGCAATCAGATAATGATAGGGATCCGTGTGCAGTGTCCGCATCGCATCGATTTGATCGGTCACGTTCATTGTTCCAACCTCCGCCGCCATCGCAGCCCCAACCCGTCCCGCAATCATCAACCCCGTTAATACAGGTCCAAGCTCCCGCACGATTGACAACACAATAACTGTTGGCACCGCACCCGTAGCCCCAAATCTAGAAAATCCTGTATACGTTTGCAACGCCAAGACAATACCCGTAAATACCGCTGTTAGGGTAACTATTGGCAACGACAAGAATCCCACACGATACAATTGATGAATCGTTTCCTTTATATAAAAAGGTCGAGTAAACGTTGCTTTCAAACTCTCAAGTAAAAACAACGCGATTTGCCCAATCACTCCCATTGCAAGAATAAAACGACGCCCAATTGCACCAAACATTTTAGCCTCAAACTAACTTAGATATAAATAATAATAGCGCTTTTCATTACAAAATGAAACGTCCGTTTGCCAATTGCAATTCTTTTTGACGGCTTGCCCCTTTGCAAGCCGCGGGTGGGAAGACCTGGTTGCGCCCCTTTGTGCAATCCAGGTCGGGTGGGCGATAAAAGTCTCCGGAGCATCTTGCGAAGGAGTCTATTTAGAAAATGTCTTAGCCTGGCAAATAATGTCGGATATACCGATTGCCCAACGAAATTGGAACCTCATGAGGCACAAAATCAGTGCCCGTCACCAAATCTGCCACACGGATATGCTCTCCGATCATTTCAACCCAAGCGCCCTCGTATAAATAGTCTTCAGGTACATGGCTAACATCCACCACACAAAAATCCATAGATATCCGCCCAGCCAAATACGCTTTATAAGGACCAATATATACATATGTTTTATAGTTGTGCAAAAACCGATGATACCCATCAGCATAACCAATCGATAGTGTTGCCAGCCGCCCCGCTTTTTCAACCACATAATTAGCGCCATACCCAACGGTGTCACCCGGCACAGAATCTCTTAGCTGTACAATTCTGCTGTACACATGCAAGCAATTCGTTAATTGAATCGCTGGCGTATCGTAACAGAACCCATACAACCCATACCCCAGTCGCGCCATATCGTGATTCGCTGACGAGTCAGTCTTCATCAATGTTGATGCTGCCAAACTTCGTTTAACCCCGGGAAACGCTTCTGCAAACCGCTGAAATGTGTCCTTTTGTTTTGTGTTCATGGGGTGATCCGGAACCTCACTGCATGCCAAATGACTCATCACATAGTGTAAATCAAGACTAGATAAAATGTGTTGATTACCCATCAACCACTCAACCTCTTTTGCTGTCAAACCAGTGCGACTCATCCCCGTATCAAAATGAATCACCGCCGGTAATTTCACCTGCTTTTCCCCAGCAAACTTATTCCAACGTTCAATTTGTTCAACCGTATTTAATACCGGAACCAACTGATGTTCAAAAAACACATCAATCGTATCAGCAAAAATCCCATAAAGAACATACACTACAACACCAGGCATCGCCTTTTTTAAAGCAATTCCCTCGTCGATCGTTGCAACAAAAAACTCTTTTGCCCCAACGTTGGCTAAGGCTTCGCAAACTGGAATCATGCCTAATCCATAAGCATTCGCTTTTACGACAGGGGCAATGGTTGTTGGCGCAATATGTTTTTCAAAGGTTTGATAATTCTTTTGCACCGCCGCCAGATCAACAATCATAGCGCCCGTTTCTTGCGGGGAAACTTTTACAGAAAATGGCAGCTCAGATTTTTTATTCTGCAACTTATTATAAACCATCGTTTGATTTTGCATTTAATAGACTTCCTGATAAGTTTGATCAAGGTTAGAAAACCGCGTAAAGCGTCCATCGAAATGTAAGCGAACCGTCCCCACTGGACCATGACGTTGCTTACCAATAATCACCTCTGCCGTACTGGCAACCTTTTGTAAACGATCCGTCCATTCGTTGTACTTCTTAACATCTTCAATATTAGGCTCTTTTCGTGCCAGATAATATTCCTCACGATACACGAACAACACAACGTCAGCGTCTTGCTCAATCGATCCAGATTCTCGCAAGTCTGAAAGCTGCGGCCTCTTATCATCGCGTTGCTCTACCGCACGAGACAACTGTGACAGCGCAATAATCGGAACGCTTAATTCTTTTGCAATCGCCTTTAGTGATCGTGAAATTTCCGAAATTTCATTCACACGGTTGTCGCCGCCATGGCGCCCCGTGGTAAGCAATTGTAAATAGTCAATAATGATAAAGCCAATATTATGCTGACGCTTTAATCGTCGCGCGCGCGATCGTAACGACGATACCGACAACGCTGGCGTATCATCAATAAATAAATTCATATTTTCAAGTTCGCGACTTACCTCAATAAATCGTTCAAAGCTAGCGCTGGTTAATTCGCCGCGTCGAATTTTTTCTGACGATACTTGCGATTCCGCCGCAAGCAATCGTGTTGCCAACTGTTCTGCGGACATTTCTAATGAAAAGAACAAAACACCAGCACCTTCAACACGTTTTTCCAAATGTGCTTTTGCCGAGTTAAAGGCAATAGTCGTCGCCAATGCAGTTTTACCCATAGAGGGTCGCCCTGCCAAAATAACCAAATCGGAATTGTGAAACCCACCCAAATAATCATCCACGCTTTTTAAGCCAGACGTCACACCCACAATTTTGCGATCACTTTGGAATGCTTTTTTCGCAGTGTTAATCGCTTCTGTTAATGCTGCCTTAAAGGGCAGCGCCGCACGTTGTGAATCTTGTTGAGTCGCAAGATAAAATAATTTCTGCTCAATGTCAGTGATTTGCTCATCCGTCGTCTTTTCTGTATCAATACGACGCGCCTCAACAACAACCTCCGACCCCAACGCAATTAATTGCCTACGCAAAGACAAGTCATAAATAATGCGTCCGTAATGTTCAACATCAATGATTTGATGCGCATTCGTCGCAAGGCTAACCAAATATGAACTAATCTGTTCCGCATCTGGATGTTGCGTAAAATATCCCTTTAAGGTAATAGGGTCGGCAACATGACCACGTTCAACATATCGCTGTATGGCCGTATAAATTTGTTGGTGTACTGGATTAACAAAATGATCGGGTTTTAGAAATTCTGACGTCTTTTCAAATGGAGCATTGTTATACAACAACGTTCCAAGCAAAAGCTGCTCAGCCTCAGGATTATAGGGTACGGAATTTTCTTGACCTTCTGCTGTTGTCACAGCAAATGTCTGCTTAAGATCAACAACGGACGACATAAAGACTCCTTAACTTAGATGGGGAGCTTTCGCTCCCCCATGAAACAATTATGCAGTTTCTTCAGATGTTTCAGCGTCAGCTGATTCAACAGCTTTTTCTGATCCATATGATTTACCAGCAATTTTATTTGCAGTTTGTAATTGTGCGTGAGCTTCTTCAACGCTGAGTGCAACGTTAATGCGAACATTCACAACAACATCAGAATGCAATTGAACAGTTGCAGGGTGCAATCCCAATTCTTTAATTACTTTAGGAATTGTGATTTGTTGACGAACTACTGCGAATTCATCTTTTACAAGACCTGCCGCCACATCACGAGTTGTTACTGATCCATATAATTGACCACTATCGCCCGCTTGACGAACAACAATAACAACTTTGCCTTCTAGTTTTGCAGCAACTTTTTCTGCTTCAACTTTTTTAGCGCCATGATCAGCTTCAATACGTGCACGATCAGCTTCAAATTTCTTCTTTGCTTCTGCAGTCGCACGCAATGCTTTACCTTGGGGTAACAAAAAGTTACGCGCAAAGCCTGTTTTTACAGTGACGATATCGCCAATGTTGCCTAATTTATGAACGCGTTCGGTTAAAATGATTTCCATAGCTTTTTCTCCTTAGTCCACAACATACGGCATGATTGCCAAATAACGAGCACGCTTAATAGCCAACGCTAATTCGCGTTGCTTCTTTGCAGAAACAGAGCTAATACGGCTTGGCACCATACGACCACGCTCTGAAACAAAGCGTTGCAAAATGCGTGGGTCACGATAATCAATCGCAATAGCCCTTGGACCAGAAAATGGGCATGACTTTTTGCGGTGAAAAAAACTTGGTTTTTGAGGTACAGACATTATGCCACAACTCCTTCTTGAGCTTCTTCTTTTGCTACAACAGCAACACGACGAGATTCTTTATATCCCTTTGTTTGAGACAAAGGAGACGGACCTTTTACGAATTCTTTCATTCGCAACGTCAAGAAACGCAACATGTCTTCGTGCAGCCCCATTTGACGCTCCATTTCAACGATAGCATCTGGAGAAGCCTCAAAGTGCATCTCAACATAATGACCCTTGCGGTTCTTTTTAATTTTGTAGGCTAACTGGCGCAAACCGCAATATTCAACTTTGTGAATAGTGCCGTTGTATTCTTTGATAATGCCAGTAAATTGTTCGGACATGTTCTCAACTTGAGATTGAGGAATGTCCTGACGTGCAACATAAATGCACTCATATTTATTCATCATATAACTCCTTATGGTTGATAGTCTTTATGACCACAGCTGTTCTCGCGTATGAAAACAGCAAGGATAAAGCAAGCGATATATCGCCATCGATCGTTTATCGCCATTTTTCAAAAAAAAGTCAAGAGAATTAGCTCTTGACCTCCAATTCCTCTGTTATGGTTTGCTTGCGCACCGGCACAAACCCCCACGTGCCACCGTGAAGCGTAATGTGCCCCGACACTAAAGCAAGATAAACAAAAAAGCTTATTATGCTCCATAGAGAAGAAAACACCTCCAAAACAACACCAAACACGCTCCCTAAAAAAACGATCCTTAGTATGCCAACTAGCCCCATAACACACAAACATATCAACACCAATAAAGTCATGGCTAGAAAGGGTTTCCAATAAAGCCAGCTAAAGAATTGCAACTGTTGCGGAGGATTGAAAAAGTGTCGATCAAATGACTTATATTTTTTCTTAAATAAAACATAAAAATCTATGCTCAGCATGATCAAGAGCGCTGGAATATAAAGAGCCCCCAGCAAAACCAAAGACCACCCACTATCAAAAGAAAGCGGCATCTTTAATGCACCAGAAACCACAGACACAGCCCCCGCCACAATTGCTAAGGAAATGGTTAAAAAGTATCCCACCAGGAGCGAACGCCACCACTGTGCCCAACCAACGCAAAAAGACCACTTAGCCTTTTCCCAGGTAAACATATCTTTTGTACATCGAAACGGCACACCAAAAATTGAAAATTGCATTTTATCCCCTTTTATTTCGTTGCTGGATGTTGTTTAGACACCGGCGCAAATCCCCACGTTCCTCCGTGAAGAAAAATATGAAAAAGCACCACCCCAATTATCAGACTGATGAGAGCAACACCGCCCTGCTGAATATCCATCACCCAAAACAGAGCTCTGACGACGCCCCCAGCCAACAATCCAAACACGGTAATAAATATGAATGGTTTCCAGAATCCCCAACTCCACAGCGATCGAATTTCAAACTTATTGAGCTGACGAGAGAGTGTCTGATAGTTCTTTTTGAACAGTGTGTAATATTGGAAATAGATCATCCCCAAGATAAGCCCAACACACCAAAGACTCCACAAAACTATACCCAACACTAACAAGTGTTGATACCAATATTGAGACGCATATACTACTGGCACAAGAAACATTATCGATGGGTCAACACCTTGATACAATGCTGAAAGCTCATTTGAATTAATCACACCAGGCAGAAAGAATATCCCAACCAACAAAAGCAGAGCACCACTCAGCAACAACACCCCTCTCCAAAGTTGTGCCCAATATACAAATAGCGACCACTTAGCCTTTTCCCAGGTAAACATATCCTTCGTACACTTAAACGGTACGCCTAAAATTGAAAATTGCATTTTACCCTCTTTTATTTCGCTGTTGGATGCTGCCTAGACACTGGCACAAACCCCCAGCTTCCACCGTGAAGAAAAATATGAAAAAGCACTAAACCTATTACCAAACTGATGAGAGCAACATCGCCCTGCTGAATATCCATCACCCAAAACAGAGCTCTGACGACACCCCCAGTCAACAATCCAAACACGGTAATAAATATGAATGGTTTCCAGAATCCCCAACTCCACAGCGATCGAATTTCAAACTTATTGAGCTGACGAGAGAATGTCTGATAGTTCTTTTTGAACAGTGTGTAATATTGGAAATAGATCATCCCCAAGATAAGCCCAACACACCAAAGACAAAATAAAACTATAACTAAAGCAAGATTCTGCTGATACCAATAACCCATTGAATCTATCATGAGCAAAATGAATACCCATACTGCCTCCTCAAGTGTTGCGCTAAAAAATTTAGACAAAGCTTTGAAATTCAATAATGCAGGCAGACAGACTATCAACACCCCCACAACACCAAGAATGCCACCTCTCCAAAGTTGTGCCCAATATACAAATAGCGACCACTTAGCCTTTTCCCAGGTAAACATATCTTTTGTACACTTGAACGGTACGCCTAAAATTGAAAATTGCATTTAATTCTCCATTGATTTATGCGATGCTAATGCGAATGTATAAATTTGTCAATGAAATGAAGCGTAAAATTGTCGGCTGGGTATGTTTAATCTTGAGCGGGATTGGCGCAATTCTCCCTATTATTCCGGGAATTCTATTCTTTATGCTGGCCGTTGTTTTATTAAAAGATAGCAGTACATTTGTTCGATGGATTTGGTATCAATGTCAAGCCCGCATTCCTAAGTTTAAAGAACTTTCAGATTCAGTTATGCCAAAAGTTGATCTGTGGCTGAATAAGCTTGGATTGTAATCGCTTACTTTTTGTTTGCCAAAGCAGCCCACTCATCTTCAGATAATATTGTCACCCCAAGCTCTTTTGCTTTTGTGGCCTTTGATCCTGGATCTTCGCCAACAACAACATAATCCGTTTTAGATGATACGCTGCTGACCACCTTAAAGCCCAAACGCTCAGCCAGCGCTTTTGCTTCTTGACGCCCCTGATTCAATAACGTTCCCGTAAATACAATCGTTTTACCATCATAAGGAAGATTGCCCGTTTGTATCTGACGACTGGACACAATAGTTAAATGCTGCAATAAATTTTGCACCCACTCTATCTGTGTTGATGTGTGAAAAAACATTACGATATCTTGCGCCATTACAGGACCAATGCCATCTAACGATTCCAGTTCTTTTAACGCCTCTTCCTGGGTTTTTAACATCTCCATAAATCCATCCCACGTCGGATAATGACGCGCTAAAATCTTTGCAGTAACCTCGCCCACTTGCGGTATTCCAAGCGCATATATGAATCGGTGTAAATCGATAGTGCGCGCACCATTAATTGCCGCAAATAGATTCTTGACCGATAAGGCGCCCCATCCGTCTTCTTTTTCTAAAGGTGGAAACGCATCGCCGTTACGGTGCTGCAATGTGAAAATGTCTGATGGAACAAGAACGCGCTGGGTTGCATATAAGAACTCAATATTTTTATCGCCCAAACCTTCAATATCGAATGCTTGCTTTGATACAAAATGTTTTAAGCGCCCAACAACTTGTGCATCACACTGGAACCCTCCGACACACCGTCTGGCAGCCTCTCCTTCAACGCGATGCGTTTCCGATTGACACACAGGACACTGCGAAGGCAGTTGATATGGCGTAAAATGTTCGTGTTGAGTTAGCGATTCAACAACTTGCGGAATCACATCTCCCGCACGCTGTATCATCACCTGATCACCGATTTGCAATCGCTTACGATTAATCTCATCCTCATTGTGAAGGGTTGCTCTGGAGACCAAAACCCCACCCACATTGATAGGCTCCAACTCTGCAACTGGTGTTAAGATTCCCGTTCGCCCAACCTGCACAACGATATCATTCAATCGAGTCACCGCTTGTTCAGCTTTAAACTTATGGGCAGTCGCAAAACGTGGAGACCGGGATACATATCCCAATCGTCGCTGCAATTCCAAATCGTTAACCTTATACACGACGCCATCAATATCATAGTCAAGATGAGCCCTACGCAGGGCTATATCATTATAAAAAGATTCGCCCGCCCGAATGTCTGGGCACACTTTTCGATCTGGGTTTACAGAAAAACCCCATGTTTCCAAAAGCGTTAATGTCTCTTTATGTGTTTTTAAAGAAATCGATGACACTAAATCATACGCAAAAAAACGCAAGGGACGCTTAGCCGTAATGGAGGAATCTAATTGACGCAACGATCCCGCTGCGGCATTTCTGGGATTCGCAAACAAGGCTTCACCCGCTAACCTACGATCTTCGTTCAGCTGCAGAAAGTCTGCTTTTGATAAATAGATCTCTCCCCTAATTTCAACCTCTTCATCAGAAAAAGGAATGTGATGCGGTATGTCCGAAATCGTTTTAACATTGTCGGTGACATCCTCACCCTCAACACCATTTCCCCGAGTTGCAGCCAGCACCAACTTACCCTTACGATATCGCACCGCGCACGACAATCCGTCGATTTTAAGCTCCGAAACATACTCTACAGGGGCAGAAAAATCTAAATTTAAAAACCGATGAATGCGTTCATCAAAGCTTAAAATGTCGTCAGTATCAAAGGCATTGTCCAACGATAACATGGGTTTTAAATGCGTTATTTTTTTAAATCCCGCTGCTGCCACAGACCCCACATGACGTTCAGGATCGTTATCAGGAATAAACTGGGGATATTGTTTAATTAGATCGCGGTATTCTTGACGCAACACATCATAGCCCGCATCTGAAATTTCAGGCGCATCACTTTCATAATACAGACTATCATGATACCGAATTGTATCTGCCAATTGCTGAATTTTTGTTTGGATGTCTATCATAGTGTATTGCCTTGAAATAGAAGTGCCTGCCAAGTATGAACTATTTAAAATATTGCAACCCACCGCCTGCAAAGAAAGCACCTAGAATACCTACAATCCAAGCCATAACCTGATTAACCGTTATTGAATTAACTTTCTTAATTGCTTCGTGATATTTAATATTATTTCGAATAGCATCAAGAACCATTTCATTTATTACGTTTTCAGGCTCTTTTTGTGTTTTTAGTGCCTGACTTATCATAATCCCCAACTGATGTGGTTCTAAATCTTTTTTTATTTTTTCTATTTCTGATTTAGTATCAAAATTGTTTGGATTTTTATTTTCCATCGTCTTGACCATCCTTTAAAGAATGCTTGGCTGGCATAATCCGAACAGGAGATCCATTAGATTCAATCCAAAGACCATTGTTTTCTGTTTCAATTAAGACACTTAAACAAAACCTCCAATACGACTGAATATCTTTAAAGTTCCACTTTTCTAATGCTATTGATAATTTTTCACTATCTCCATTATCAATCTCAAGTATCAATTTCTTATCTGACTCTTTTGAAGTAACTGCCATTTTTTGTCTCCATTCTCTCCTATTGCTTAGTCAAGGTATTATACGTTATTTTCGCTTATTCTACGATAAAAAATTATCCCCCAACTAAAACCGCACACAACACTATTAGCCCAACCCATTGATTAGATTTAAATCGCATCAAACAATTGTTCGAATCATGAATGTTAAGCGTCAACACCTGCCACGCAAGCAGCACTGCAATTAACGCAATCCCAACATAATACCCCCAAGAAAATTGCAACAGATTTCCTGCAAACATCCAACAGGTGGTTGTACTTAAATACATAAGGGAAACAAACAATCGGGGCGATTGGCGCAATTTTAATGCGCTGGATTTTACACCAATCAACGCGTCATCATCCATATCTTGAAATCCATATATCGTATCATATCCAAGTGTCCACATGATCATTCCAACGTATATTAAAAGATTGGGGAAACTTACAGATTCATTCATTGAAAAACACCCGATGATAAACCCCATGTTCATGGTAAACCCCAAAAACAATTGCGGCCAATACGTAATGCGTTTCAACCATGGGTATGTGACAATCATTGCTGCCGCTGCAAACCCAACAAAAATCGTTGAAAGATTAAACTGCAACAAACATATAAATCCTGTCACTAAATTTATGGTCAAAAAAGCGAGCGCCCATCGTAATGGCACGGGATTGTTTATGCGAACAAGGGGGCGACTTTTTGTGCGCGCCACCCGACCGTCAAAAGGACGATCAACAATATCGTTATAAATGCACCCAGCAGATCTCATCACCACAGCGCCGACGACAAAAACAACCCAATATTTCAAGGGAACCTCTGGTGAAGACACTGCCAACCCCACAAACCCCGGAAACAATAATAACCAAACACCGATCGGTCTATTCAGTCGACACAGTTGAACATAATCATTTAATAACTGCATTGCGCTCTTTCTCTATGAATTCAATCCATGGTAATATGATGGTCATTAAGAATCAATACACAGGTTTATCATGGCAAAACAATTTGATGTTGTTGTAATTGGCGCGGGTCCAGCTGGATACGTGGCCGCAATAAAATGCGCTCAACTTGGAATGAGTGTCGCATGCGTTGATGCGGGGGATACGCTAGGTGGAACATGCCTAAACGTTGGATGCATTCCGTCTAAAGCCCTGCTGCATGCTTCGCACAAATATGACGAGACCCAACATCATCTTGCTCGGTTTGGAATAACAACAGACAACGTATCTTTAGATCTTAACGTCATGATGAACCACAAAACCAACGTGGTCAACGAACTTACAAAGGGTATCGAATTTCTATTCAAGAAAAACAATATTGCTCGAATCAAAGGATATGCATCGTTTGCTTCTGCTTCAGAACTTAACATAAAAAGTGCTACAGAAGAATCAACCGTAACAGCAAAACATTTTATTATTGCCACGGGCTCCAATGTAGCAACATTACCCAATATCCAAATTGACGAACAGCGAATTGTGTCGTCCACTGGCGCCTTAGACTTAAAAAGCGTTCCCAAACACATGGTTGTAATGGGCGGCGGATATATTGGTCTTGAAATGGCCAGCATATGGCAACGATTAGGGGCAAAAGTTTCGGTTATCGAATTTGCTGATCGCATTGTTCCCGCCATGGATCACGAAGTATCATCAGCCTTACAAAAGATTTTGGAAGATCAAGGCATCGCATTCTTCCTAAAACACAAAGTATTAAACGCAGAGTCCTCTCAAGATTCTGTCACCGTCACAATAGAATCCCCTGATGGAAAATCATCGACTTTGGACGCAGACATCCTGTTGGTCTCCATTGGCAGACGCCCAAATACCGATGGGCTAAATTTAAAAGCAGCCGGTATTGAGCCTGATGCAAAAGGATTTATTCCCGTGAACACAACCTATCAAACAACCTCATCCAATATTTATGCGATTGGCGATGTCATTGGCGGCATGATGCTGGCTCACAAAGCAGAAGACGAAGGCGTTGCCGTTGCTGAAATTATTGCGGGTCAGAAACCTCACGTGAACTATGCCGCAATCCCTGCTGTAATTTATACCCATCCAGAGGTTGCAACTGTTGGAAAAACAGAAAGCGAATTAAAGGCTGCAGCCGTTGAATACAAAGTTGGAAAATTTCCAATTTCTGTAAATGGTCGAGCAAAAGCCGCAGGCGAAACAAAAGGCTTTGTAAAAGTAATTACGAATACAAAAACCGATCAAATTTTAGGCGTTCACATTATTGCAGCAGACGCAGGAACCATGATCGCCGAGGCAGCCCTTGCAATGGAATATGGAGCCTCTGCCGAAGATATTGCGCGCACGTGTCACGCCCACCCCACCACAGCAGAAGCTTTAAAAGAAGCCTCTATGGCAGCATGGAACAAGGCAATTCATTTATAAAAGCGCAGCGCTAAAATCCCTTGTCTTGGCCGCAAACAACAAAGTATTGCGAACCACGGAACACGTATGCTGCCAGTAAAATAAGAACATCGCAGGCGCGATTTAACGGGCTGCAGAATTGTCTGCAAAAGCATCGCGGGAAATATTCATTACCGCAGTTATGCGGCTCAGGAGCGCAAGGCGCTAGATGGCATTCGCCATCATCAAATTGCAACGCAATTTGCCTGAGCCGCCGACCTACGTTCTTCTGTAAACGCTACGTTACAAAAATCTTCCAATTGTTCATAAACTGTTAATCTTTGTAGGCTATAGTATTTTTAGTGCACTCTTACATTATTATTTTAGCCCACCGTTTCGTGAAGAAATGACGGATCGCTTCGTCTATTATTTTCTCGATTCAGGAGGTGGGTGTTGTCCCCCCACCCTGAGGTCACGAAGGGTGATAGGGTGGGGGGTGGCGCGAAATTGATTTTTTAAAAATTTGTTAACCTTCGTTAACACGGGGTTAAGTGTCAGCACCCCGCAAAGGATCTCGTTATAAATCAGCGCACTTATGTAGCGCCCAATACTTTTGCATCAACTGCAATGTTGCGTTTGAGATATTAGCACCGCGCTGCTGCAATTTCATGATTTCTTTTAAAAACAAACATCCCTCTTTATTTTTATTCAAGGAAAAATAACATTCGGCAATTTTCAAACCAATCTCAGCTTTTTTTACATTCGTTTCTGGAAATGCTTTGTAAGCAAGCGCATAATACGCCTGAGCATGCGCATATTGTTTTTTGATGACGTGTATTTCACCCAGCCAATAGCAGGCATCGGGTACCGCCGAATGCTCTGGGTAGAACTGAACTAAATCCAAAAATTTCTGCTCTGCTTCATCAAAATTTTTATGCTGAAGAGCGCTCAGACCATCGCTCGACAACCTATCAGCACCAGCAGAAGGCTTAGATCGCTTTGGTTTTTCAACAGAGGCGGGTTGAGAACCCATCACCCCATTTTCGATCTTTTTGCTATTTTCTTCAACGCCTCGCGCATGACACGCCGATTCCAAAATCTCGATACGCTTTTCCAACAGTTCTATTGTTTGCGTCAAAGTATCTAGCTTTCCAGTTAGCTCTTGAACATACTCAACAACACTTTGTTCAACCTTTTCTTCTTCGGCCGAAACAACATTAACCAAGCCAAAAACCATTAACGTCGCATAATATAGACATCTCATCTCTCTATCTCCCCTGTTTTGATAATAAAAAAGCCGCCAACATGTGGCGGCTTAATTATAGTGACAAACCGGTAATTATTCAATTACAACAGTTACGCCACGACGATTCTTAGCGTAAGCAGCTTCATCAGATCCAACAACTGCTGGACGCTCTTTGCCATAGCTTACTGTATCAATACGATCTGCAGAAACAGCCTTAGATACTAAGTATGCTTTTACTGCTTCAGCACGACGCTTACCTAATCCTAAGTTGTACTCAGAAGTACCGCGCGCATCACAATGACCTTCAACAACGATGCGAACGCTTGCATTTTCGTTTTGAGCCAACCAAGCAACTTGCTTATCAAGCTTTGCAGCTTCAGCAGCAGTTACAGCGCTTTTATCTAGGTCGAAGAATACGCGATCACCTTCCATACCAACATGGTTCATGAAGCTAGTTTGCATAGCTCCCATTTGGCATGAAGACATGCTGTCTGTTGGATCAGAAGAACACCCAGTCAATGCAAACAACACAACCAGAGATGATAATAATTTTTTATACATGAAAAACCTCTTTTAAATAAACTGCTTTAAGTAAACACTAATATCCTTAATAAGGAATTAATGTCATTTCTTTTCTTACTCATATTCTTACAAGGATATCTTTAAATCAAGATAATAAGTGTCAAAAAGGTAAAAATTTTACGACGTTGCTTTTTTGCACCACTTTTGCTGGAGGCCGGGATCGGAATCGAACCGACGTACAAGGATTTGCAGTCCTCTGCATAACCACTCTACCACCCGGCCTAACGCAGCACGGTCACAATGTAATCATCTTGAGGTAAATGGTCAAGCAAGAAATTGACTCTATAGATAAAAATCGATCATTTAGCTTTAGATAAATCAAGCTTGATCCATTTATTGCTTCGAACTCTCAAATATAAGATGCTTGCTTATTTGCATCACAACAATTATCTTGTCCACACCTCTCTCCTTAACTTTGGGCAACCTTGAAAGCACGGAAAATGTTTAAGTTTTTACAGAATATTAAGATTAGACAACTCTCGAATAAATACAAACAAGACTCTTTTAAATATACCAAGCTTGTTAACGATTATAGAGTTCTTGGAGAAAAGACAAATTGGAAGGTTCGACCTGAAGTTGAAGCCCCCGAAGATAATCGACACACATATGCCAAGCAATTGTTTGAGACCTTGGTACAGTTTAATAAATCTGGAAAAGCAAAAGAGCTTAGAACGCTGTTCCCGCCACAAACAGAGCCCTTTTATTCGCTCACTGAGGAAAAGCCAGACATAAGCAATATTCATAAAATTATTGCTGTATCAGATGAAATTTTTTTAGTCTCTATAGACGAATCTAAATTCTCTAATGAAAACAACAAATGGTTCTTTCAAAGAAACTGTTATGTATACAAAGATAGCATGTTCCAAGTTTTAGATGGGGTTGGTGATTTTGGAATTTGCCCACAACGAAAAATCATAGCCTTTTTAAAAGATGATGGCATTCATCTTAAAGAAAATTGGGATGACAAAAGCAAACTTGTCTTGGCATGGCCCCAGGGAACTATTTATTTTGCTGATGGTACTATAGCTGCAAAAAATCAAGAAACTTTAAAGTTTCTAGGCGACACATGCATACCCTTTTCTGACGGCAAAAGAGTTTTGTTAGGTGGGTTTTGCAACGGGTTATTTTTAGTTGACGATGAAAAAACAACAGCTATCTTTCCAGACAAGCAGTATATCGCTGACTATGCTTCTGAAGATGAACGAGACCCCTTGAATGAAAAAGATATTTTCAGCCATGGAGACTATTCGATGTTTCATTTTTCCTTATCACATTCAAACGAACTAATTAGCCTTGGGCATCAATGCTCATCACATCATTTGTATAGCGTAAATGGATCTCGTTTAGGCTCTGTTGAACCAATTTCTGCATACCCTCACTACTCTTTATTTTCAAAAGACGACACCCAGGCATGTTTTAACTCTTGTCATTTTTACAACGGCGGCACACTAGCTGTTCAAGTTGACGAATTAAAAAGCAACCAACTGCCCGAGAAACAGTTTATTGAATTAGATACAGAAAGTAGAGTCTATGCGGGCGTTACAACTTCTTTTGGTTATATTATCGGTGATGCAAAAGGATACATCCGAGCACGTAGTTATTCCGGCGAACACTTATGGGATGATTACCTAGGTTTTAATATTCAAACTATGGATATTACTGCAGATGAAAAATTTTTATACGTTGGAACATATAAAGGCATCCTATACAAAATTGAGTTGAATGCTGGTGTAATTGATCTATATAAAATTGGAACATCTAATAATCGAGAAATAACTCGATGGCTATTCTGGGAAAAAGATCAGATTGTAGAGTGGTAGAGCGCAAAAATCGATCATTTAGCTTTAGATAAATCAAGCTTGATCCATTTATTGCTTCGAACTCTCAAATATAAGATGCCCGTTACAATGGCTCCATATATCGGGAACGAGTACAAGCTAACCGTATATGATTCTGAAGGAAAGTATGTTAACCAGATGACAGAAGGCAACACACAAAACAACCAAACCGAAACGCTGTTCACGACCATAACCGTTTTGGTATCACCACCTGCCGTTAACATTCCACAATATATCCAATAATATCCATCAAAAAGCATAAACAAAAAATTGCCCAACAACGCCATTTTAATGGCAAACAACGTTTCTGGTGTCAGCAATTCAATGTCGATTAACGGGCGAATGCTAATTTCGCTCCATGCAACCAACGGTATAAATATCAACACTAGAAACAGCGCCTGAAGCACAAAGGCAGAACGTTTCGCTTTTTCAATATTTCTATAATCCCTGGAACCAATCATATTTGATGTGATTGCTGTAACTGCTTTTTGCAACCCTTCTGTATAAAATGAAAACAAAAGGTAACTGGCCCCACTCACCGACATCACCGTTACATAAGCGTCGCCAAGACCGGCTCTAAAGTTTGATAAAAAAGCCCAGCCTCCAATTTCAAACGTGTGTCCCACAGCGCCAGGGACACCTATGGTTAGTTGCTCCCATAATAATTTCAAATTAAGAGATGCCTTGCGGGTCAAGTATTTTAAATGATTGTGCTTGTTGAAAAATACTCCGAACAAAATGATCAGCTGAATGCTTTCTGCAATCATAGATGCCGTCGCAGAACCTGCGGCGCCCAATGGGGGAATAATCCAAAATCCAAAAATCAATACATAATTTAGAATTATATTCATCAGATTGCTGATCAATACTGCTGCGGTAACAAATCCGGCGCGTCCGACCCCTATAAAAAAACCAGCCATTGCGTTTTGCAACAGAAACAACGGCGCCCCGATTACAAGGATTTGATAATATAGCAACCCCTCTTTCACAAAGACCGGGGACAAAAACAGGGACTCTCCCAATAATGCTAACGGCACATAAACAACAATGGATGCAATCGCGAAAAAGATCATCTGCCATACGGGTGCTGCGATTTTATCATATTGCCCAGAACCATTATATTGACCAACAAATACCTCTGTGATTGCGGCTATTGCACACCCAGGATAACACAGCGTCGCAAACACAACCCCCACCCCAGACACGGCATTAAATACGTCAAACGAATAATAGGACAACATGATCCTATCAACAAACACAAACAGGTTTCCCGAAAGTGCCGTTAATATTAATGGCACCGCTATCGACAACAATTCAGAAAAACTTCCCGACGGATGTTTTGTTAAGGTCTTCATACTATAGTGCCGCTTTGTTAAGATTAAGCTTTAGCCAACTTTGGCTATAAAAACGAATTGCAACGATAACAAACCCTAAAAATCCATATACAGGCGCAATATACTGATAGGGAACCGCAGGGGTCGCTGGAAAGCTTGAAACCCAAACATACGTGGGAATCACGGCAAACATCCATGTGCTAAGCGTATTGCTCCACATAATAAACTTTGTATCACCCCCCGCTGTCAACACGCCCCATATAATTAAGCTAAGACCGTTAAATGCAAAATAAACCCATAGCCCTTTAAAAGCTAAAGTAACATGACGAATAAGCTCAGGATCTACAAACTGCGCTTGATTCATCACCTTCAAAATCGTTGCTTCGGGGGCATACCACAATACAAACCAAAGCGCCACCAAGATTGCAATCAATATATTTCCAGCTGATTTAACAACGGTGTTGATTGCCCAATACGCTCCTTGCCCAATAGCATTGGATACAATGGCCGTAATTCCTTTTGATAACCCCTCAACCGCAAAAATAAACATAATTATTAAAGAATGACACAGCGTTTGAACCGTTACATAGCTCTCATCAATTGTGGACAGGTAAGCGACGATAGTTGCCCATCCTGCGATTTCAATCATTCGACTAAATGCGTTAGGCAAGCCAACCCTTAAGCATTCAAGCATCTGTTTTTTATCAAAGGTTGGACGCCTTGTTTTAAAGATTGCATCATTCGAATGGCTTGTAAATACAAAAAATAAAAATAATACCTGAATGCCCAACGCAACAACAGTAGCAATCGCAGCACCGTTCGCCCCCAGTGGAGAAATCAAACCATCAACCCCAAACACTAGCGTTATGTTCAAATATGCATTTGTAATATTGGCGATAATTGCACTAATAATTAAAGGCGTTGTTTTTCCCGTCCCCACAAAAAAAGAGGCCAACGCCCCCAGCAGAGGCACAAGAAAACCGCCCAACATTGTAATTTGAAAATATCCCAAACCAAGAGCCTGAAACTTGCTCGCAATAAAAAACTCTCCTCCCCACACAGCGATAGGGACAAACACGAACAATAGCGCACACGAAAACAAAATCATTTGCCAAACAGCATTGGGGGCTTGCTTAAAGTTTTCAGCACCATTATTTTGCCCCACAAAAATTTCAGCCATAGCAGTAATGGAAAGCCCCGCGACCTGAAAAATATTACAGACAAGCACCGTACTGGCAGCAGCATTCATAACAGAAACATCATATTTCGCCAAAACCATCCGCCCAAAGAACAGCATCATATTGCTAGACAGCGCGACTAACATTAGCGGAAAGGCAACACGAAATGTTGCAAGAGTACCAAACGATTGAAAGGTTATAGACGACATGATTGAAAACACCTCTCTAAAGGTTTAATATGGTTTGAATCTAAAAGCAAATTATTACTTACCCGTGAAAGGAAATATTCTATGACCGTATTAGTTGGAAAACATGCTCCTGACTTTAAAGCAAAAGTCGTGTTTGGCAATGAAACAAAAACAATCAGCCTATCGGATTACAAAAATAAATATGTTGTTTTGTTCTTTTATCCCTTAGATTTTACCTTCGTCTGCCCCACAGAAATGCACGCATTTCAAGAAAAGCTTAGCGAATTTAAAAGCAGGGACGTTGAATTGCTTGGGTGCAGCGTTGACAGCGATCACGCTCACATTGCTTGGTTGAACACTCCAAAAGACAAGGGTGGAATTCAAGGAATCGAATACGGCATCATCTCTGATCTTGGTGGACAAATTGCAAAGGATTACGATGTGTTGTCGGATGGTAATGTAGCTTATCGCGCTGTATTCTTAATCGATAAAAGTGGCATTGTGCGTCATCAGCTAGTCAATGATCTGCCCCTTGGACGCAGCGTTGAGGAGGTTTTGCGCACCGTAGACGCCCTTCAACATGTGGAACAAAATGGTGAAGTTTGTCCTGCTAACTGGATGAAGGGTAAAACAGCAATGAAAGCAACCCGAGAAAGTGTTTCAACATACCTAACTCAAAACACCTAAATGATGAGGGCGAAAGCCCTCTTTTTTTACATCATAATTGTAAAGAGCTTTTCTGTATTTGCGCCCCTTTGCAATCTAGGATTACGTCAGGAAAAGTCGTTGGATCCATTATTATACAGCGCGCCATTACATTCTCTACCAACGGTTCGATCTTTTAAAATTGAACCTCTTTTTCGGTTTTATCTGAAAAATTTGAAAATTAGACCTTTTGGCCTCGTGCCCCGATGGGGCCCTCCGTGAATGACCCACTTAACAGTGGGGCCCACCTGAACATCGATGAAACTCCACACGGCCCACCCCGCCACCACCTCAACATAATAACCAAGGTAATCCAAAAAACTAAGTTTTTTACGATTATTGAACACATTAAGATTCCAACCTCAATCCATCTCGACTATACTACTGCATAGTACTCTGCAATAATTTCGTCGTTGGTTATTACGCACCGACCTGGCTGTCGATGTAACTTACCTACCTATTTTCAATCTATCAGACATTCATTAACATTTTATGAACAGAAAAAAATATTTTCTGGAAAGCGCAACGTCACGAAGCAACCAAAACTACCCAAATAAAAAATCTAGAATTCCGTTTAGCTTTAATCGTCCTTTTTTCGTGGGAACGATACAATTCTTTCGAATCTCAAGCAACCCCTCTGTTTGTAACGCCGCCCACTTCTGACCAAAAATATCCGATGGCGGTTGATGAATAACATCGACAAATCGCTGAATCTCAATACCATTTTCCAATCGCAACCCCATCAACATCAGCTCTGTTAACTCTTCATACGACGATAATGGAATCAGCTCATGCTGACCATGCTCGTTTTTTAAACACGCATCCAACCATAACGACGGAGCACGATGACGTCGTGTTGCATATTTTACACCCTCCTGTGTAATGCGCCCATGCGCACCCGGACCAACCCCCACATAGTCGTTGTATTTCCAATACATTAGGTTATGGCGACACTCTTCCCCCAGAATTGCATAATTAGAAACTTCATAGGCGTGAAACCCCTTGCTGTTTAAAACATCTCCCGTCAAATCATACATTTCTGCGGAAAGATGTTCGTCGGGCATTGGGAAATCTCCACGAGCAAACGACGTATGGAATGCTGTGCCCGGCTCGATGGTTAGTTGGTACAAAGAAATGTGCGTCGGAGCATAAGTTAATGCCATCGACAATTCAGCCGCCCATGCGTCTAAATTTTGATGAGGTCTGGCATAAATTAAATCGAATGAAACACGATCAAACGATTGATGTGCCAATTCAATGGCGCCAATGCCTTCTGCTAAATTGTGGGGTCTTCCTAAGAATTTTAGATCGGCATCATTAAACGCCTGAACGCCAATGGATACACGATTCGCCCCAGCAGCCTTAAATGCTTTAAACTTTTCAGCTTCAACACTCGTGGGATTGGCCTCAAAGGTAATTTCTAGAGTATCCGAACATGACCACAAAGATTGAATCGTATCGATAATCGTTGCCATCAAACTGGGGGGCATTAATGAAGGAGTCCCCCCGCCAAAGAAAATAGTTTGAACTTGGTGATCAGATGTTTGCTGATGCGAAAATCGCAATTCGTTCACATATGCCCTTGTCCATTGCTCAAGGTCTATGCTTTGCACAACGTGGCTGTTAAAGTCACAATATGGACATTTCGATACACAAAACGGCCAGTGAACATAAATACCAAGCGGTTTTGGAAAAGCTGCGGAAGTTGTGTGTGTGTTCATGATGGCTGAACCTTAATCCAAGGTAGCGACGCTGTCAAGGACATATGCCTTTGAGTATTGGTGTATATATAGATAATCTCGATAAATCTTCAGTTCGTCAATCTTTTGTTAACGTTTGGGAGGTATTGTAAGTTTATAGAGCTCATACATTGTTATTTTAGCCCACCGTTTCGTGAAGAAATGACGGATTGCTTCGTCTATTTAGTCTCGATATAGAGAGTGGGTTTTGTCCCCCCACCCGAAGGTCACTGAGGGTGACTAGGGCGGGGGGTGGTAAAAAAATCGCGTTAACCGAATCTTAACCTTTATTAACCCCAGATTAACGACAGTGCTTAACTATATATTCTGTCATTTATTCTCCGGTAACTTTGGGTGTTCGCATGACTGTATTTGAACCTTGAGGATCATATTTTACCTAGGCAAGATCTACACTCATACGACTTTCCAAACTTAAATAACCTATGACAACTCTGGATACATTACTTTCATTTGTAATTTAATCAAATCGTTTATGCCTGATTTGGCCAAATCAAACATCGATTGAAATTGCTCTAACTGAAATGGCTCGCCCTCGGCTGTGGATTGAATTTCAACAATTCCACCCTTGCCCGTCATTACAAAGTTTGCATCGGTTTCAGCGGTGCTGTCTTCATCATAATCCAAATCTAAAACGGATTGCCCTTTGACAACGCCAGCAGAAATTGCGGCCACATGATCTTTAATGGGAAGTGTTTTAATCAGCTTTTGATCCACCAGGTGTTTGCACGCAAAATAAAGCGCCACGAACCCCCCAGTGATTGCTGCAGTTCGGGTGCCGCCATCCGCCTGTATAACGTCACAATCCACTTTAATTTGACGCTCACCCAACGCCGTTAAATCGATTACAGCGCGAAGCGATCTGCCGATTAGCCGTTGAATTTCATGAGTGCGCCCCGACTGACCCCCTCTGGCAGCCTCACGATCCATTCTGGATCCCGTTGATCTTGGCAGCATACCATACTCTGCGGTCACCCAGCCTTTACCCGTATTACGTAAAAATGGTGGCACTTTTTCGTCCACAGACGCAGTACATATCACTTTGGTGTTGCCCACGGTTATTAAGCAGGATCCTTCTGCATGCAGGCTAAATCCAGGTTCAATACTTACAGTTCTTAACGCTTTTTCAGAACGATCATTTTTACGCATTTATTTTCCTTCAACTAATTCTCGCATTTGGCTTGCGCCATCTTTTATTTCCATAATCGCAATTTTGCGTTTAACGCTCCCATCCTTTTGTAATGAAAACGAACCTTGCAACCCAACAAACCCCATTGGGCTTGTTAATGCTGTCATCGAAAACGGCGCATCATAGCTCAGCTTGTGAAGCTTTGATAACATCGCCATTGCATCATACGCAAGGTAGGCCGAAACATCAGGCTCCTTGTTATACAAGGAAAAGTAACGATTTTCAAAGATTTGTTTTTGAGCTGAATATCCAGATGTATACCAGGACTCGCTTAGATTTCTCCAATGAATAACATCGGATGCTTTCCACTGTTGAGTTCCCAGAATTCGACCAGAAATTTTTGCACTCTTTATAGCTTCGCTGATCGTGAACAATTCTTTCCCGCCACTCAAAACAAAGATGCCAGCTACGGTTTTCTTTTGCATCTGCTTGATAATAGAGGGCAACTCATCCATGTTGGGGCTATAGAAAAACACATCAACTAAGGATGCTCCATATGCTTGAATCGTTTTTTCCAAAGATTCTCTCATCGTTGCACCAAAAGCACCAGATGGCAAAATGGCTGTAAATCGCTCCATACGATTTTTTACTGCGGATCCAACCATAGCTTCAATCTCTGATTGAGGCGGAATTCCAAACACAAACACGCCTGGTTGGGCTTTCGTAAAGTTGTTTGTTAAACTAATCACAGGGATTTTTCGTTTTAACGCCCACATAGAAACCGCATCAACCGCTGTTGACATCACAGGCCCCAAAACCACATCGGCATCTTTTACATGCTTTAGTGTTTCCAACGCCCCCTCAAAGGTTCCCTTGGTATCCAAGACTTGTGCCTTTAAATTCAGGTCTGCAAACTCAAACAATGCCAGCTCAATTGCTTTCAAATACGAATCACCAATATGGGCGTATTGACCCGACAAGGGCAGCAGCACAACCACGTTAACCTCTCTAGTGTCCGGTCTGGGTGGCTGCTTGGGCTCTGAAGAACAACCATTGAAGAAAAGCACGATTAAGGATAGGATGTAAAACCTTAGTCCGAATCGAATTGATTGAAAGATATGCATGGAATGACCTCTGATTTATTAATACCGTTTGTCCAGTCGCTACCAGGATGTAAAACACAACCGGGGCTATACCTTGTTGCAACCCCTATTGGACACCTTAGCGACATCAGTTTACGCGCTTTAGCCATACTTTCGCAAGCAGATCTTATTGCGTGTGAAGACACCAGGGTCACCTCAAAACTTTTAAGTTTATACGGTATTAAAAAACCATTGATCACATACCACGATCACAACGCTCAGATGGCCAGCCAGAAAATCATTGAACACATACAATCTGGGCAGGTTGTCGCTTTGGTTTCAGATGCTGGAACACCGCTAATTTCTGATCCGGGGTTTAATCTGGTCAACGATTGCATTCAAAACGATTTGTATATGACAAGCATTCCTGGGGCCAGCGCCGCCATTACAGCCTTGACGCTATCTGGGTTACCCACTGATCGATTTTTGTTTGTCGGCTTTTTATCTCCCAAATCAATGGCACGAAAGAAAGAGCTTTCTCAGCTTTCGTCGTATCCGATAACTTTAATTTTGTACGAAGCCCCCCATCGCATTGTCTCGTTGTTAGAAGACATTCATTCTGAATTGGGCAATCGCACCATCGTCGTTGGGCGGGAGCTCACCAAAAAATTTGAAGAGATTCAACGGGGCTCGATCTCAGAGGTTTTAACAACGATAGGCTCAAAAGAACCCAGGGGTGAATTTGTGGTTCTTATCGAAGGCGCAAAAGCTAAAGAATTAACCGACATTACCGACGCTGAGATTCTGAACACCTTAGTTCATATGAGCTCTAAAGATGCCGCAGAACAGCTCGCACATGAATATGGTGTTTCAAAAAAAGAGCTGTACACTCGAATTATAGGCTTAAAGAGCTAAAGATATTGATATTATTTTTTGCTCTTAATGCAGAAAGAAAGGTCTGGGGATTTTTCAATGATTTCCACCCATTTATCCCACAAGTCTTTATATTCCGCGGGATTGTTGTGCATGTTATATAAAAGATTTAAGATATCCTGAACTTCGAAATTGTATTGTTTTTTATGATACTCTAAGTATGCAATTGCTCCTGCAAAGGCTTGGTTACTCGTAATATTTTCAGAGTTAGTTACCCCAATTTTTTCTAGAGCCTCTATCCATTCTTCGCCCTCGCCTACATCTGAAGGTCGATGTATTCCAAATTCATCCGACTCAAAAACAAAGGCGCTCATATCGCTAATTATAGAGACAATGTCAAAAGATCCAGAGGGTACAACAAACTTTTTATCTATTAAATACTCAAAAAAATAGAATGCATTTAAAAAACTTTTGTTTAAATCCATGATTAATTTTCTCCGGGCATTCTTTCGTTTTATCCTGCTTTTTATACCATCGATTAATGCGGCTAACTACTGTATCTATGGACTTTCTTTTAACGTGCGGGTGCACTATATATATTACGATGAACAATTTAATTTGAAAGATCCTTCATGGCAGGCACAAATCGCAACGCAAACAATATTCGAACCCATGGCCCCAGCATCATATTGGTTGAACCCGCATTGCCCGAAAACGTGGGGATGTCTGCCAGAGCCATGCTCAATTGTGGATTGCACGACTTACGCTTGGTCAAACCCAAATGGGTCGAGAGCGGCGAACCCCTGCTACATGGTCGTGCCATTGCTGCATCTGCCGGGGGTGACAGCGTCTTAGAAGCTATGCAAGTCTTTGATTCGTTGGAATCTGCCGTTGCAGACATTCAACACTTGGTCGCAACCTCTCCGCGCAAACACGAATTATACAAACCTGTCTATGACCCAGACCAACAGTTTCCAATCATTAAAACAGTCATTGAAAATGGAGAAAAATGCGCGGTCATGTTTGGCTGTGAAAAAAGCGGGTTGACCAATCAACACATAACGCTAGCCAATTCTATTTTAGAAATTCCGTTGAATCCTGCGTATTCATCGCTCAACCTGGCGCAAGCAGTATTGTTGGTTGGGTATGAATGGACAAAAATTTCCGACAAAATAAAGTTACGGCGAGTTAAAAAATTGGAGCCTGCGCCGCGCGAAGAGTTACTTTCGTTTTTTAATCAGCTAGAAAAAGAACTGGAAATATCGGGGTTCTTGCGCATTGATGAAAAAAAAGAGGTCATGATTCAAAACATTCGAAACATGTTTACCAAGGCGGGGTTGGAATCTCAAGAAGTTCGAACATTGCACGGGATCGTAACGTATCTTACCAAACACCCCGATGAGAAAGCCTTCTATAAAGAGTTTTACACAAATCAAAAAGAATCCAGGCGCTTGAAAAAATCAAAGTCGGGCGAACAATCTTAAGATCGGGAGGGAGCAAGAAAGCCAACCGTATTGAAATTAACGCAACCCTACCTTTCGTTTCATCGTCGAATTTTTCAGAGCTTAATCTTGACAAACCAGTCAAAAAACCGTTTAATGCGCATGGGGGTATTTTGGTGTTTACTTACCCCTCGCTACAGCCAATCATGGATAAAAGGCCCCACAGCACCGAAAGAAACGACGAGTTTTTTACGATATTTTGAAGACAGGTCTCTTCTTTTACCA
The DNA here is from genome assembly GCF_014896945.1 of Candidatus Bodocaedibacter vickermanii. Lineage (GTDB taxonomy): Bacteria > Pseudomonadota > Alphaproteobacteria > UBA6184 > UBA6184 > Bodonicaedibacter > Bodonicaedibacter vickermanii. The sequence goes on along the minus strand of NZ_CP054719.1, from coordinate 969,609 downwards.
AGACCTCTCTGCGATCTTCTTACACCATGTGCGACACAGGGTTGTTCCTGGAAATGCCCCACGGCACCCAATAGAAGAAACTATGAGACAAAGAGCGCAACACATTCATCTTATTCTGTTTGGCCATACTGCAGTATGAGTGTTTAACCCAGCACACAGACACCAACTGTATCAACTCTCTCATGTGTGCCTACCTCTGCTTCTATGCGGCTCAAGCAAATCGCGTTGCGATTTGATAGCGGCAATGCCGCTCTGGCGCGTAAAGCGCCCTTGAGCCGCCAACCTGCGATAAGACAAGTTATAAGCAATAAAATTTTTGCGTTCCCATAACGTTGTTTTTACAATCCGCCTCCAACCATATCCAATCTCATTGATTGGATACAACTGCAGATTGCCGCAAAAAATCTTTATTCCGTCAATCTTTTGTTAACCTTTGTGCGCTACAGTACTTTTAGTGCACCTATATACATTATTTTTAGCTCACCGTTTCGTGAAAAAAAGACGGATCGCTTCGTCTATTTAGTCTCGATTTAGGAGGTGGGTTTTGCCCCCCCACCCGAAGGTCACTGAGGGTGACTAGGGGGGGGTGGTAAAAAAATCTCGTTAACTCAACCTTAACCTTTATTAATTCTAGATTAACGGGCAAGCCTTTTCTAATGCTCAAAACATCAAAAGATTGATTCTTGTTCGACAAAAAAAGGCTCCCTAAGGAGCCCTTGTTTATAGTGCCGAAAGGCTGGCAATCGCAACGTCAATCTTGGATGGATCGCTTCCCCCCGCCTGAGCAAAATCGGGTCGCCCACCCCCGCCTTTGCCACCTAAAATTACTGACAATTCTCTCGCAATTGCAACAGCGTCGTACATCGTTGTTTTATCTTGAGTGACAGATACAATGATCGAAACCTTATCTGCCTCTTTACCAAACACAACTACAACCCCGGATTGAATTTGGGTTTTTAGCTCATCGCTAATTGAACGCAATTCGGATACGTTTGTATGATCAACAACTTGAATTGCAAGAGACCCACTATCTTTCAATTGTCGAATATCAGCCTTAGCCCCAGGACTTGCTGATGCCTTTGATTTCAGGTCTTTTTCAAGCTGTTTAATTTTTTGAGACACCCCCTCAACCTTATCGAACAACGCAGCTGGGCTGCATTTTAAGTGATCGGCAAGCGATCTTAAAATGGACTCTTCCTCACGAATGAATTTTTCTGCTTCCATTCCAACAACCGCCTCAATACGACGAACGCCAGATGCCACGCTGGATTCTGCAACAATCTTAAACGAACCGATATCACCGGTGGCAGCAACGTGAGTTCCACCACACAACTCCGTAGAGTATGTGCGTTTTTCAGCTTCATCAAATCCCATGGAAACAACACGAACGCTTTCGCCATATTTTTCACCAAACAGCGCCATGGCTCCCTCAGCCTTAGCAATCTCTGGCGTCGTAACTCGCGTCTGAACAGGTTTGTTTTGACGGATATAATGATTGACCGTATCTTCAATTTTTTGCAACTCTTCGCGTGCAACAGCCTTCATGTGGCTAAAGTCAAAACGCAAACGATCTGCTGCAACCAACGATCCTTTTTGCATGACGTGATTACCCAGCGTAAGCTGCAACGCTTTATGTAACAAGTGAGTTGCAGAATGGTGCGCCCGCAAATTAAGTCGGTGTTGATTGTTTACCTTTAGATGAACTGCATCACCAACTTTGAACTCACCTTTTGTTACTTGACCAAAGTGCACAAACAAGCCATTCGCTCGTTTTTGCGTATCGGTCACTCGGAATTCCGCACCACTTGTGGTGATGGCGCCAACGTCCCCCATCTGTCCACCAGATTCTGCATAAAATGGAGTTTGGTTGCACACAAGCGCAACGGTACTGCCAACTGTTGCAGTCTCAATAGAGTTGCTATCCTGAACAATCGCTTGCAATTGCCCCTCTGCGTCAGCAACTGTGTATCCTAAGAATTCTGATGCGCCGATTTCTTGTTGTACTTCAAACCAAATGGGGTCAACTTTTGAATCACCAGAACCTACCCAGCTGGACCTGGCAAGCTCTTTTTGTTTTTCCATTTCACTTGTGAAGGCATCCACATCTACAGACTTGCCTTCGCCGCGCATAACGTCTTGGGTCAGGTCTAACGGGAAACCATAGGTATCATACAATTTAAACGCTACGCCGCCAGGCAATGCCCCACCAGCAGAAACACTCAACGATTCTTCAGTTAGAATGCTCATGCCGCGATCAAGCGTACGTTGAAAACGCTCCTCTTCCAGGCGCAAAGTTTCTGTGATAATCGGCTGAGCACGAACCAGATCCGGGTACGCTTCGCCCATCACCTTAGCTAATATTGGAACCATTTGATGCATCAACAGATCTTTGTAACCAAGCTTGTGCACTTGACGCATCGCACGACGCATGATGCGACGCAACACATACCCACGACCCTCGTTGGACGGCAACACACCATCCGCAATTAAGAAACAACTGGATCGTAAATGATCGGCAATTACGCGGTGCGCTGCAATTAAGCTTGGATCATCATTTCCTGTGATCGCTTTAGACGTATTGATAATGTCTTGGAATAAATCAATATCATAGTTGTTGTGTTTTCCTTGCATCACTGCGGTAATACGCTCCAACCCCATACCCGTATCAATAGACGGCTTTGGAAGTGGGATCATCTTTGTGGAACCATCAGCTTGTTTTAGTTGTTCAAACTGCATAAAGACCAAGTTCCAAATTTCTATGAATCGATCTCCATCTTGATCTGCGCTGCCAGGAGGTCCACCGAAAATGCCTTCACCATGGTCATAGAAAATTTCCGTACATGGACCACAAGGACCCGTATCGCCCATCGCCCAAAAGTTATCTTTTGTTGCAATGCGAACGATCTTGTCATCATTAAATCCAGCAATTTTTTTCCACAAAGACGCAGCTTCTTCGTCTTCGTGATACACCGTCACCAATAATTTTTCTGGGCTTAATCCGTATTCTTTTGTGATTAATGTCCACGCATGGTGAATGGCTTCTTCTTTGAAATAGTTTCCGAATGAAAAGTTACCCAACATTTCAAAAAATGTATGATGGCGCGCTGTGTATCCAACATTTTCAAGGTCGTTGTGTTTTCCACCTGCTCGAATACACTTTTGGCTGGTGGCCGCCCGTGGATATGGGGGAACATCTGCCCCAGTGAAATAGTCTTTAAACTGAACCATTCCAGCATTGGTAAACAATAGCGTTGGATCGTTTTGTGGAACCAGCGGACTGGACTCAACTACCTGGTGTTCGTTTTTCTTAAAATAATCTAGAAACACCCTGCGAATATCAGCGGCCTTCATACATCTTCTCCTTTTTTACTCTTCTGTGCCTTCGTCGTCATTATCTTCTTCAGCCGGTCCCGCCAATTGATTAGCAACCAATCCTGCGTTTGCGCGAATCGCATTTTCTACTTCTGTTGCGATTGCTGGGTTTTGCTTGAAATACTCTTTAACGTTTTCACGACCCTGACCAATACGATTGTCACCATATGAATACCAAGATCCTGACTTTTCAATAACACCGATCTTTGATCCAAGATCAACTAATTCGCCTTCTTTGCTAATGCCCGCACCATACATGATATCAAAGTCTACAACCTTAAAGGGTGGCGACACTTTGTTCTTTACAACCTTTACACGCGTTTGATTTCCAACGATGTCTTCTTTATCTTTGATCGCGCCAATGCGACGAATATCTAAACGAACAGATGCATAGAATTTTAATGCGTTTCCGCCAGTCGTTGTTTCTGGATTACCAAACATAACGCCAATTTTTTGACGAATCTGGTTGATAAAAATAACCATACAGTTTGATCTTGAGATTGATCCCGTTAGCTTGCGCAAGGCTTGACTCATTAGGCGCGCTTGCAACCCCATGTGAGAATCTCCCATTTCGCCTTCTAATTCTGCGCGGGGAACCAACGCGGCAACGCTGTCCACAACCACAACATCAACACCACCAGAACGAACAAGCGTATCGGCAATTTCTAGGGCTTGCTCACCTGCATCTGGTTGAGACACCAACAAACTGTCAACGTTTACACCCAGTTTTCTTGCATACGCGGGATCCAGAGCGTGTTCCGCGTCAATAAATGCACACACTCCGCCCTTTTTTTGAGCCTCTGCAATTACATGTAACGTAAGGGTTGTTTTACCAGAACTTTCAGGTCCATAAATTTCAATGATACGACCACAGGGCAATCCACCGATTCCCAAAGCCAGATCCAATCCTAATGATCCTGTGGAGATTGCTTCAATATTTAAGGTGTCGTTTTGCCCCATGCGCATGATGGAGCCCTTACCAAATGCGCGCTCGATTTGGCTGAGAGCAGCCTCTAATGCCTTTTGTTTGTCCATAATATGTCCTTGTGTGAAAAAAGTTTAGTTTAAAATATCTTTAACCTTTAATGCCAAATCTTTCAAGTTAAATGGCTTTGGTAAGAAATGTATATTCTCTTCGTTGTTTAATTTTTTGCGGAAAGAGTCTTCCGCATACCCCGAAATAAATACCACTTTTACAGTCGGCATAAATTGTCGAATTTCATTAATCATTTGAGGGCCATCCATTCCCGGCATAACCACGTCAGTAATAATTAAGTCAAATTCAATGTTGTCTTTTTTGGCCAGCTGAACGGCCTCAAGCCCATTGCTGGCCTCTATAACCTCGTACCCTTTGTCCTTTAATGCGCGTGCGGCAAACATTCGGACGGCGTCTTCGTCTTCAACCAATAATATATGCGCGGTTCCGGTTAGATCGCTTAAGTGCCGATCTTCCTGTACGATCGTCTCTTCTTGTTCTTTTTGAACGTGTCTTGGTAAAAAGATTCTAAAATTTGTACCTTTTCCAACGATGCTGTCCACAAAAATAAATCCGCCCGTTTGTTTCACAATTCCATACACGGTGGATAATCCCAACCCGGTGCCCGAACCTACGGCTTTTGTAGAAAAGAACGGCTCAAAAATACGGTCAATAATGTCCATGGAAATGCCACACCCCGTATCCTCAATTTCAATCAGAACATATTCACCCGGGGGCATAGAGTCATGATTTTGTGCGAATATTTTTTTGTTGGTGTGGTTCGCGGTTGTGACTTTTAATATACCACTATTTTCCATGGCGTCGCGCGCATTCACCGCCAGGTTAATAACAACTTGTTCAAATTGCCCCTTATCAACTTTAATAAACCATAGGTCACGAGCGTGTTTAACTTTTAATTCTATGGCGGGCCCAAGAAGTCGCCTAAGCAACGCTGAAAGTTCAGACAGCGCATCGGTAATATTAATCACCTTAGGTTGCAACGACTGCTGACGAGAAAACGCAAGTAACTGTCGAACCAATCCAGCTGCGCGATTTGCATTTTGTTTAATTTGCATAATGTCCGAAAAGGATTGTTCTGCGGGTGAATGTCTCTGTAACAACAAATCACAAAACCCAATCATGGCGGTTAAAAGGTTGTTAAAGTCATGCGCCACACCTCCGGCCAATTGCCCCACGGCTTGCATTCGTTGAGAGTGAACGAATTGGATTTCCATCTTCTTTTGTTCCGAGGTGCTTAAAAAATGAACAATGGCGCCAATGACCCTGTCATCTTCCTGAAGGGGGCTAATGTACGCCGCCAAATCATCATTCTTGGTGCCCTTAAATGAAATCTCTATCGGTTTTTGTGTGGGCTCTTTGTCAAAGGCTTTTTGTAAGGCTTCTAAAACTGTTTTCTTACATGAAAAATTTAAAAACCCATCCAGGTTTCGCCCGATCAAATCGGAAGAGTGTTTTTGAATCATATGAGAAAATCGTTGATTTACCGCCAAAATATTACGCTTTTCATCTACCAATAAAATACCCGCCGGGGCATCATCAAATACACTTTTAAAGTTCTGCCCCTCTAGATTAATTGATTGGCGGTTGCGCTTGCTTTTAAAAACGATTGAGCAGGTTACGTAGTCATCTCCCATTTTGATAAAGCGCTGAAAAACCCGATAGAACTGTTTGTTTACCGAAAAATAATGTTCATACGTTTTTTGGGGGTTAATGCTTTCAAGGGGGGGGAAGAAGGCTCTGCGATCATCCGCAACATCAAGCACCCGAAACAAGTTGCTTTTTTTTGCCGACGGTCGAGAGAACCATTCTGCAGCCACGTGATTGATATATAAAAAATCACCTCCCGAATTAATGGAAAAAACCCCGATAGGTGCTTTATCTAAAAACCCTCGCATATCATCGCGGGTCGCTCGATCCAGCATTCCTGAAACATCACCAACAGAAAACGCAATATATCCGCGATGGTTGTTTAAGGCTGTTGCCGTTAATCGATACGAAAGCTTATCTCCTTTTGCCCCCTTAAGGTCTATAATTTCTTGCGCAGTACTTCCGATGCGCGCCCGACGCGTTACATCCAGAAACTTATGCATGATGTTGTTTCTAACTAAATTTTCATGAAAAAATATCTCATAGGGCTTGTTCTTAAAGACCAGCTTGTTTTGTCCGTTTACAACAAACATTCCCTGGGGAAGCCCATTGGCGCTATCAAGCATCAACGAATACCGCTCTGTTAAGGTGGCGTAATGCAACAAAATCCGAGAAAGCAGTGCTATTAAACATCCCGCAACAACAACAAACAAGACCCCAAACACAAGGGACGCCTCAGCCCACAACAGCAAAGACAATGATCCCCCTGCCACAAGCACGGTGGTTACCATGGCCCAGACGACCAGATTCCGAAATTCTTTTAACATTTTTTTATCTTTTTATTAAGATTCTGGCAATTTTCCGCAGAACCTGCAACAAATATCCTGGTCAGCCCTTGATTTTTTATAAATTCACCCTAAATAACTGAAAGATTAAAGGAGAAGCCCCATGAAAAATACAATCAGAGACCTTTTAGAGATTAAAACAAATGTAGTTAATATTGACCAGCATTGGCCAACGCTGCGCCAAAAACAATATTACAATGCAATGTGTGAATTAAAACAAGAATTAGAAGTGTTAGCAGGCTTGCCCAACATCGCAGAATCACTAAAAACAAAAGTGAGCCGCTCTTTAGAAAAGGTTGCGGAGCTTGTGAACAAACTATCGAAAAAAATAAATTAATGCTGACAGCTGGGGGTGGCTTTCGATAGCGAGGGCTATCCCCAAAAAGTCGCAGCTTACAGCGACTAAATTCACTTTTTTAAAATTTGATTTTCGCACCTCCCGCCCAATGCGCTAAAGCACCCCTAATCTGCACAAGCATAGCAACGCCATTATGCTCCTGCTCATAGGATGTATAGCCAATCACGGATAAAGTTGACACATTGCGCTGAAAGAAAAAAATGGCTTTTTTGCGACACCTTGGAGACAATTTTACTACCTGTAGCCGTGGACAGCCTCGCCGCCAAGGCGTTTTACCTACGACCTTATTACACGGCGCAGGTTTGCTCCTGGCAACGTGCCGTTGCATCCTATAGGTGGGGCATCGTTTGAGAAAAATGACATTCCTGAATTGTCACAACGTTGTTTTTGTAATCCTTGTCCGTGCGCATCGGATCTAAGCAACGTGCCGTTGCATCCTATAGATAATCCTGTGTGTAAAAGTAAAGGTTCGAATTGTCGCAACGTTGTTTTTGTAATCCCTGTCCGTGCGCATCGGATATAACTTAATGGAGGCAACGGCAGGTTGCCAAAAAAGTTTATTCCGTCAATCTTTTGTTAACCTTTGAGAGATATAGTAACCTTAGAGCGCTCATACATTGTTATTTTGCCCACCGTTTCGAGAAGAAAAGACGGATTGCTTCGTCTATTTAGTCTCGATTTAGGGAGTGGGTTTTGTCCCCCCACCCGAAGGTCACTGAGGGTGACTAGGGCGGGGGGTGGTAAAAAAATCGCGTTAACCGAATCTTAACCTTTATTAACCCCGCATTAACGACTCTGCGTTAATAGCGCTCCATATAACTAGACAGCGCCTTATAGGCTACCGTTATTTTCTTTAAGGTTTCTTCTGATTTTTTGCAGCCTGCGTTTGTATCAGGGTGGTGTTTTTTCACCAATTTAAAATAATTCTTTTTTAGACCCTCAGCCGAAAAAGGATATTCTAAATCCAACATTTTAATGGCTTTGAACTCCACGCTGTTACGCGGTGGCAACGGAAAAACTCCGGGAGATTTTATTTGAATAACGCCAATAGGTTGTTCAAACAATGGATGTTCGGTAAATTGAGACATGAACAGCTTACCCTGCTTCACGGTGTATGTAGGGCGCCGCCATGTGATGTCGGAAATACGATGCGCCATAATTTCATCCGGCGACATTCCCTTAAAATAATCCCATTGTTTGTTATAAAGCCGAATATGGTCGATACAAAAATAATAGTATCCGTCATTTGCAATGCGCGATTTAGGGGCTCTATATTCTCCCTGGGTCGAACAATTTTCATGATCACAGTGTTTATTAGTCATCGAATGACACTTAATTCCTTTTCATGTATTGTAAGGATGAAAATGTTTGATACAAGGTTAATTTTGAAAAATTCTATTGAAAGCATAAATAAATTATTACGAGATAGTTTAAAAATCGAATTTCTAGAAATTATTGATGAGTCTGCCAAACATGCTGGACACGGCGCCATGCTTTATTCTACAGAAACTCTAACACACATATGGGTTCGGATTAGTGCCGCAGAATTAACAAAGATGTCTAGGGTTGAACAACACCGCAAGCTGTATGCGATTTTGCAATCCGCCTTTGATAACGGGTTGCATGCGATTCGATTTGAAATTTTATAATCTCTTTCTTTGTTTACGTTTCATTAAGGCTCGGTCCGTATACTAAAATCAAAAAAGAGTTTTAGTATGTTGCAACGGTGTTTGATTCTTAGTCTACTCTTGGTGCTTGTGGCATCGTGCAGTCGCTATCCATTTCCAAATGAACACGATCCTTATAATGGAAAAACGCGGCAAGAGTATGAAGACTTATTATCCAAACCAGAGCCAACTGTAAAGAAGCCAAAAAAAATCAAAGTGACACCAACGCCAGATGTTGAGCCCACCTTGCACCCTAACTTTAATAAGAAAATTAGCGTTCATATTTCTGATGAAGTATCGTTAAAAGATGTCTTAACAACGACCGCAAAGCAAGTCGGCATTGATATTGAAATGGCCTCGTCTCCTGAAAAAGGCATATCGTTAAACGCAAAAAATGTTCCGTTTATTGATATTATCAAACGCATATCATCTTTAATTAAATGGAGATACCACATTGATGGAACCTGCCTAAGGCTAGAGCCCGATGTTCCATTTTTGAAAAATTACAACGTACAATTCTTGTCATTACGTCGCGAAAGCAAAGACAATGTTTCCGTTGCAACCAAGTTATTAAACAGCGATTCCGGAATATCTTTAAACAATGGGTCCGAAAGCGCAATTCAGTCGTCCATGACAAATGATTTTTGGGAAGAACTGACCACCAGTTTAAATATTTTTCTGTTGGATGAGCCCGCGCAAGGCGGAAAGCCACCCTTTGCTATTCATAAACAAGGCGGCATTTTAAGCATTTATGCAACAACAACTAAGCATGCAATGATCGACGACTATTTAAAAAAACTGCGCAAGGTAGCCTCTGCTCAAGTATTAATTGAGGCAAAAGTGGTTGAGGTGACATTAAAAAATGAATACCGCAGCGGCATTAATTGGAGCGCTCTTAAAGATCTTGCCGGGGTACAAGGCACCATCAAAGGGTTATATGGCGGCGCTGAAAACGCAACAGAAGGCCTGATATTAAAAGCCGAAAAAGATCAGATGTCTGGCATATTAAATTTGATGGATAGATTTGGGACGACGCGCACCCTGTCCAGCCCGCGATTAACCGTCATGAACAATCAGCCGGCTATTTTAAAGGTCGTTGAAAATCAAGTTTATTTTAACATAAAATATGACACCTATTACCCGAACACCAGAAAACAGTCCGGAGCTCAAGAGCCGTTTACGAATGTTCAAAGCCAGATTCAAACGGTTCCCATCGGATTAATCTTAACGGTTCAACCATCAATTGATTTAGAAACGGGGGAGATTATCATGGCGTTGCGCCCCACAATTTCTAGCTGTGCAGGATATGCTTTGGATCCTGCAGTTGAGTTGGCGGCCTTAAAACTGGGGCAAAACTTACAATCCAGAATTCCCGTAATCAAAATTGATGAGGTCAACTCGGTGCTGCGATTGGGCAGTGAGATGGTGATTTTAGGTGGCATGATGCAAGAAGTCGTTCGCAACAAGCAACAAGGGTTTCCAGGAATGATGGACAATCCATTGTCGGGCTTATTTTCAAACAAAGAAGACGATAGAGAAGTAAAAGAGCTTGTGATCTTCTTGCGCGCCGTAACGCTTGATGATGAACCGGAAATTACAGCCGCCGATCAGCGCCTACTGGACAAATACACAACAGACCCCCGACCTTAGTGTTCTACCGCTTGGCGCGTGTTTAGCGCCCCTGAGCCGCGTAAGGTAGTATTTTTAGTCAAAATCACCGTTTAGAAAACGCTTTAACCAAACTTTGAACGTCTTTCCAGAAATTTTCATTTTTTTGAAATCTTGAAGGAAGATTGATGTTTTACTTTGAAAGATTTCCTGCCAGGTGCGTATTAGTTCATACTCTTGTGGGTCAACCCGCAGGAAATGTTGAAATTCAACCGGGAAATTTTTCCTTAGTTCATCAAAAGTTTCGGGCAGATCTTTTTCAGGGAAAAAATCATTAAAGCGCTGTTCGTGCCAACTAAGATTACCTATTAAAGATTTCTCCGTAACTAGTTCTGTAGCCAAAGGGCGCATCTTTTTATCAAAGGTCATATCGATAGAAATTGACCCTATTTGTTTTGATCCAAAACCTTTCCACTGTGGGTTGCTAATAAAAAACATTATTAGATCTTCTGTTTTTTCTGCTGGGCTATTCCCAAACATTTCACAAACCTTAGCATTTTCCTTCTTTAAGGTGTTAATTGCTTCATTAAGCTGTTCTTGAGATAGAGACTTATCTTGAACCTTACGAGCAAGATCTGTCATTGCTATTTCGTGTTCAGTGGGTTGAGGTTCGTCAGAAAACAGCTTTTCTTTAAATTCACCTTTGTATGTTGCTACAAGGAGCCCGCGCAACACATCGTCTTTTGGCAAAGAAAACTCTTTGGAAACCAAATGAGCCACTTTGTTAATTGTTATAAAATCCCAGCGATATGCTCGACTAATGGACAAAGAGACATTCCAAAAAATTTCTTTTACAACATACCCAAACAGAGCTAAAAATATTGTAGCGTGTTCAGAAACAATAGTATTTAACCATGATGCCGCTTTTATTTCCAATTGAAACACATGGTGAGTAACAAACCACACAATGGGGTAAACAATAAACATGCCAAAAACGCAGCGCAAAAATATGTTTTTAATTTTTTTCATGAAGCCCCTATAAAAACATTGATTCTATTCAATCACTAATAATTTTTTTCAAAGAGCAAAACGCTTCACAGCCTATACTTTGTGTGAAAAGCTATATTCTTTTTAGTTGCATTTTTGACAAGTGAATACACCTACCCAAGGGTTCGAAGATAGTTGATTAATGCAAGGCTTGCGATGGCTGCTGTTTCGGCTCTAAGCGTTAAGCTGCCAAGGCTAAACGGCTTGACGAACGTCAGATCCCGGAAACGTTGCTTTTCAGCCTCTGACCACCCACCCTCGGGGCCCACCGCAAGGTGCGCTGGATGTGTTGGACAGGATAACCCAAGAGGGGGCAACGTCTCTGCTTCAAGCGCCCAAAACAGCGGTGTGGTGTCGTTCCATTCATTAAGAATATTTAATATTCCAGCAGGTGGCAACAACTGCGGCATATCACACCGACCGCATTGCTCTGCTGCATCTTGAATGTAAATTTCTAATTTTTCCATATTCAATCGACCATGCACTGTGTGATCGGTGATGATGGGGTGAAAATGCGTCACACCCAACTCGGTGCCTTTTTCCAAAATATCCATTAGTCGCTCTTTGCGAAGGGGCGCAAAATATAAATGTGTTTCAGGAAGTCGCGCACACGATCGCAAGTGTTGATCTGCCCGCAACTTAACAATGGTTTTAGAGATAGAATCGACACTGCACGACCACTCGCCGTCCGACTCATTAAACAATATTACTTTTGCTCCGGGCTGAATCCGCAGAACATGCATTAGATAATGGTATTGATCATCAACCAGCGCAATCATTTGGTTGTTCGATAGGGTATATGCACCAACATATAACCTTGGAATATGTCGAGCCATGTGTTATTCCACAGATTCGGGTTCTTTTTTAGGAACTCCAGCAACCTTTTCGATACGAAGCTGTGCGTGCTCTAATTTTTCCAAACAAAATTGTTTTAAAATCATGCCCTCTTCATAAGCTTGAACAGCCTCTTCTAAGGGGATGTTTCCGCGCTCTAGAAATTGTACAATTTCTTCTAAACGCTTCATTGCATCTTCAAATGAAAGGGTTGTGGTCATTGGCGTCTCCTAATATTCCGACAACATTAATACACAACGCTCACTTTTGCAAATATTTCATAATCAGATTCGCCATTTTTATAGGACAGGATATGGCGTTTACCGTCAAGCGTCTTGCTATTATGATATGCAAAGCCCCCCTCTACACATACAGATCCCCATGGTGTAACGGACGCCTTAAGATCTCCTCCGACGCCTTCTTGACTAATCAAAACATTGGCTTGAACGTCCAGATTTAACAAACTTGGAAAACGCAACATAACGCCGGTCGAACCTTCAACCGTTTTTTCACCAATAAACTGAAACTCAAAACACACAGGAATTGCAAGCGTTGGGGAAATGCGATACCCCGTTGTAACGTGATATGAAAGCCCTTGTGTATTTAAGTATGGCACGACATCGGGGATGCGGAATCCATACCACTCATAAGCTCTGTAGAACTGGGTTCCCTGATCATAGTATTCCCAGTTAGAGTGCCGCAGCGTTTTATAAAAACTGCCGCTTAACAAAATACTAAGCGTCGAAAGCGCTGCAATTTTACTGCTAGACAATTCAATGTTTTGCGCGGCATATGCATGCTCTAACAACGCTAGATTTGTATCTTGTTCTGAGGGTTGATTGGCGCGAGAATCTTTTTGTAGCGTTGTAATCAGCCCTAAAACTGGAACAAACCAACGCGCCCTTAAATAGTGTGCTGCATCCATATAATGTGCTTCTTCCCAGTAAGCCTTTTGCTGCAATTCGCGAGCATGATCAGATTGATCATTATATCCCGCCGCCAATCGCACAACATCCCACTGGGGTTTAAATACGCTTGCGGTTAACTTCTGATGTTCTTCAGGTGTGACCGAGGGTTTGTCATCTGTATATTTTTGCGCCGCCAAATCTTTGTTTGCTTCAAGCTTAGCATCGTCATAGTGTTCTGATGCTTTTTCGCTTGTAAATAGCTTTTCCTTGTTCGCCAAAACCGTGGGCGCATATCGTTTTAAACTGAGCGCACGACTAAAGGAATCTTCTTTCCACGCCCTGAGCGGAGCCGACCACACACCCCAGATCGTGTTGCCATGATAAATGCTTTTTTCTGTGCCAACGCCTAAATCCCAAAATTCAGGCTGTAATCCTGTGGCGGCAATTCGCGACGCTGTCGCCCAATGATATCGAGTCATATCGTTAATCAGATGGATTGGAAGCGTTGCGTAATAATATATGTTTGCCAATACAAATCTGGATAAAAACTTATCTGGTTTAAACGCCTTGTCCAAACGATCAAACCCAAAGCTTATACCATCGCTGATATCGTTCGTTAACGATGCGGCAACGCTACTTGAATAACTAAGGTTACCTGGAAGGGGAAAGTACCCAGAATGAATTCCAAGCTTTCTGCTAATTAATAACGGCGGAACATCTGCGTTACCTTTTCCAGAATCTGGAATGCGAGGCTTACCCATGCCTGCCGTGTCTACAAAAGTAGGGTCGGACACTTCTTCGGCACGCAAAGCAGAAACCGTTAAACATAACGCAAATAGAGTTCGTTGCAACATGGTGATATCCCTAGGTAAATTAATAGTATCATATGTAATTTTGACCCAAAAGGAAAGTGATGTTTGCGATGCGATAAACAACCCAGCAACATACCGTTGCACCCACTAGATCAGATCCGATTCGTTCTGACACGGATAACTTAGATTAAAGAAAATCTTTGTTGTGTTCAGAGTTTGTTAAGCTTTGTCTGATACCTTCACGATAGGTAGGTAAGATACACCGGCGGCTGGCTGGTGCGTAATAACCAACGACGAAACTAATGCTGAGTACTAAGCAGTGGTATAGTTGAGATGGATTGAGGTTGGAATCTTAATTTATTAATACATCGAAAAAACTTAGTTTTTTTAGATTACCTTGGTTATTATGTTGTGGCGGCGGCGGGGTGGGCTCGTTGGGATTTCACACTTTTGCAGGCGGGCCCCAATATTGGGGCAAAAAACACCCTCCTCAAAAAAACAACTCATCAATAAGTAGCGTACCGCTGCACCCACTAGATCAGATCCGATTCGTTCTGACGCGGGCTATACGCAACCAATACATTACCTCGCCCAATCCAACGTATCCCTCTGCTGCAACTCCCTCATTCATGCCAACCTCTGTCTTTATGCGGCTCAAGCAAATCGCATCGCGATTTGATAGCGGCAACCGCCGCTCTGGCGCGTAAAGCGCCCTTGAGCCGGCAACCTGAGGCTGCACCCTATAGATGGATCCGATTCGCACAGACACGGATTATAAAAAACAACGCTATAAACCAAAGTCGCCACGCTGGATCCATACGATTTCCTCACGTTATGTGCGGCGCCTGGAGCAAAGGGCGCCGCGTAATTGTTTTATGGGCGGTTAGCTATAAATACGATTTGGAAAAAATTACAATCCACCTCAGCACACACTCGATACAGCCTGTCGGATCCAACGTCGCGTTGGCAGCCTCAGGCTGCACCCAGTAAGTTTACCTGTTTGAAACTATTGAATTTTTAAACGATGTAACGTTGCTTGTTAGAACATGTGTCCAATCACACAAGATCTAACCTAATGGATGCAACAGCACGCAGCCGTTAATCTGAGGTTAATAAAGATTAATGTTTAGTTAACTCGATTTTTTTACCACCCCCCGCCCTAGTCACCCTCAGTGACCTTCGGGTGGGGGGACAAAACCCACTCCCTAAATCGAGACTAAACAGACGAAGCAATCCGTCATTCCTTCACGAAACGGTGGGCAAAAAATTACAATGTATGAGCTCTATAAAGTTACTGTACCGCACAAACGTTAACAAAAGATTGACGAAACAAACTTTTGCAACCAACGTGACGCTGGACTCAATAGATTGCGTCCGACGCGAGCACACTTCGACATTAATTCAAGATAGCTCTAATTTCCAGCACAATCACGCCAACACCACACAGCAGAGCAAATATCAAACCCAGCCGCCCTCCACAAACGGGACGCGCTTTACTGACGTGGGTCTTTCTTAATTTCCAAACAACAAGTGTCGGGATAATGATCGCCAAAATGCTTAACGCAATGGCCGCATATCCCAGCGCCATGACAAACCCCTCTGGGTAAAACAACGCAAACACTAATGGCACAACAAACGTAAAAGCTCCCGTAAAAAACACCGATGGCTTTTTATCATTGCGTGTTAATTGTTCTTCCATGAAATCAAACAACCCCAGGCCAACGCCCAAAAATGATGTTGCAACGGCCAGGGACGTAAACCCCTGGGCTGCAGACACAACCCAGCCACCACCCGCCAAATTAGACAGAGTGTTTGCGAACACTCCCAGGTCACCACCGCTTGCTTTAATAAACGCAAAGCTATCGGAGCCCTCAAGAGGAATCACCCCCAACACAACAACCTCCCACACAATATAAACAATCAACGGAATCGTGCTGCCCAATATGAATGTTGACCGCAGCTTGTGTGGGTCGGGACCTATGTAATTCACAATCGTGGGGATGCTGCCATGAAAACCAAAGGATGTAAAAAATAAAGGGATTAATGCTGAAAAACAGGGGATACACTCTGCTGGCACACGCCCCAAAAGCGACACGTCAATTTTCGGTAAACACGCCGCCACAATGATGATAAAAAATGAAGTTTTTACAAATAACAACCATCGATTGGCCGTATCAACGATATGGGTTCGTGCTAAGATGATGCCTCCAAATATGACTGCGAACAAAACGACCGACACCTCTGACGATATTTTAAGTCCAAAAATACTGTCAATAAGTTGATCAAGAACAGATGAGCCCCCCGCCATATATGCTGACAACAGGGCATAAAATAACATCGCGATTGTAAATGTTGAGATTACTTTGCCTGCGCGTCCCAAACTGTATTCAGCAGCATAGGCAATACTAACACCTCGATTAAAATACAGGTTCATTTCCAGCGTGATAAGCGCCGTATATGTCATAAGCGCCCACATACCGATTAACAGGATTATGCTTAACCCAACGCCAGCAGATGCAGATGCGATTGGCAGGGCAAGCATTCCTCCGCCAACAGTTGTTCCCGCAACGATTAAAAGCCCGCCAAGACGTTTGTTTTTAGACATTTTTTACTCCGTGGTATTTTCCCCCACGGAGTGTGCCATAAAATTAGGTTTAGTGATAGAACTTTTGATCAGCAACTTTCCCGCGGAATACGTAGAAGTTGTACATAGAATATCCAAGAATTAACGGCAAGAAAATCGAGGCCCCAATAAACATTAATTTTTGAGTTTCTGGCAATGATGACGCCTGCCAAATTGTCAACGCCCCCGGAACAATATACGGCCACCCCAAAAAGACCACCCCACCAAACACGGCCGCTAACAAAGCAACACCGTATAAAAATGGTGCAAAATCACACTGTGCTTTTTCCGCAAGGCTTCGGTACAGCTTAACAACAATCAAACCTATGATTGCAAACAACCCTATGTATGCAGAATAAAATGCCTGGAACCGTTGCGCCAGATACTTTCCCGAAGGGAACGATGCGGCATCGGCGCTGTGCACACCAGAACCAAACACAACAACAATACTGATAAAATACAGAACGGTCACACCCAGCAACCATTTAGAGACGCAAACAAAGCGCAATCTTTCTGTTTCTTTCAAGCGATAAATTAAAAAGTTCGCGCCCATAAAGGCATAAAACAAAACAACCAGCCCCGCTACTGCAACGTTAAAAATGTTAAGCCACGCCCAATAATCATTGTTAAATTGACTGTCTATGGTTTGAAACCCCTGAATCAACTGACCAAAAACAATACCCTGAAACACCGACATTCCAAACGAGCCTAGGCAGAAAAATGTACTCCAAATCCACTTGAAACGCTCTGGCGATTTAAAGCGAAACTCAAACGATACTCCACGAAAAATTAAACAAATCAACATCGCAATCAAGGGTATGTATAGAGCATTAAATATGAACACATAGGCTTTCGGAAAAATTCCATACAATCCGCTAGCTGCCAACACCAACCACGTCTCGTTTGTGTCCCAAATGGGGGCAATAGAATTCATCATATTTTCTCTGGCGCGTGAGTCTGATCCCAAAGGAAACAAAATTCCGATCCCAAGATCAAACCCATCCAGCGCCATATAAATAAACAAAGCAACAGGAATCAAAATGCTCCAAGCAATCGCATAATCCATAACTACTCTCCTTGCAGAACTGTTGGCATAGGCTCGTTCATCCCTTTTTGAACGATGCGAACCAAGAACACCAGGTAAACAACAAACACTATCAAAAACGTTACTCCAAACGCCGCCAAAGATCCCCTGATTGCTTCGGGGGGAAGAGATGTTGTCGCCCCATGAGCTGTTCGCATTAATCCCTGAATGATCCAGGGTTGACGCCCAACCTCTGTGACGATCCACCCTGCAATTGTTGCAACAAACCCCAACGGTATGCAGAGTGGTAAAATCGCATACAACCATCGCGTTGTTTCTAATTTTTTGCGCACCCACAAATATCCACCTGCCAATGCCAAAAAGATAAATAAACATCCGATTCCCACCATCAGCCTAAAACTTATGAAAACCAACGGAACAAAGGGACGATCCTCTTTTTTTGCTTCTTTAAGACCATGAACCATTCCTTGGGTGCTGCCTGTTAAATACCAGCTTGCAACTTTGGGAATCTTAACTTCATACAGATTTTTTTCATTTTCCATATCTGGCCAGGCAAATAAAATCATGGGCGCTTCTTTTTCAGAATCCCAGTGCGCCTCCATCGCAGCTAGCTTTGTTGGCTGAGTTTTTCCGGTATGTATCCCGTGCGCGTGTCCCACAAAAAATTGAACAGGCCCCAAAATCAAAGCACACGCAAGTGCAACTTTAAAGCCGGGCAAGGCCGTTTGAGTTTCTTTGCGTTTAAACAAGAAAATGGAAAGAACCCCCATCACAACAAAAACCGCTGTCAGATACGACGCACCCAACATGTGCGCCAAATGATAAAACATGGTTTCATTCAACAGAATTTTTGACCAATCTTTTACATAAAAGATCCCGTCGATAATTTCGGTACCCTGGGGGTTTTGCATCCAAGCATTTACGCAAATAATCCAATACGCAGACAGGGTTGTTCCCAACATTACCATCCCCGTTGAAAACAGGTGAACCGCAGGTTTAACGCGCCCCCAACCAAACACCATAATCCCCAGGAATGTTGCCTCTAAAAAGAATGCGCTAAGAACCTCAAAACCCAACAACGGTCCAACAACATTTGTGGTGGCTATTGAAAAAGGTCCCCAGTTCGTTGCAAATTGAAACGACATCGGAATACCCGTCACAACCCCCATACCAAACGACAGTGCGAATATTTTTGAAAATATGCGGAACAGTTTTGAATATGCCGGGTTGCTTGTTCTTAGCCATTGTATTTCTAATATGAACAGATATACGACCAGCCCGATAGTAATCGTCGGAAATAAAATATGAAAACCAATCGTAAATGCAAATTTAATACGAGATAAAAATAACGTTGAAAATAAATCCATTTTTTTTCTTGTTTGTAAATAACTGTCGTTAAGTTTACATCAAAGACGGTTAACAATATATCAAATTAAGATATCAAAATGACAACCCAACGTTTTATAGCTAGACTAAGTTAATTTGAGCATGAGAGGCGAGGCGAGACATGTACTACAACGTGACGCTGTACCCATGAGGTCGATCCGATGTGATCTGACACGGATTATAAGGAGTCAGCTATATATAAGCAAATCACATGTTTTGGTTATAGGTCTCTCCAGAAATATCCTTGAAATCGTTGGATTATTTAATGATTCCATACACTGAAATATATCCCCTTTATAAACATTTAGCTATAGCAACTCGCAGGTATTTTGGTTACATCTGATGAGAAAAAGCGCAGTGGTTAATCTGGGGTTAACAAAGGTTAAGATTAAGTTAACGTGATTTTTTTACCACCCCCCGCCCCAGTCACCCTCAGTGACCTTCGGGTGGGGGGACAAAACCCACTCCCTAAATCGAGACTAAATAGACGAAGCAATCCGTCATTCCTTCACGAAACGGTGGGTTAAAATTAAATATGTAAGTGCACTAAACATACAATATCCTACAAACGTTAACAAAAGATTGACGAAATGGATATTTTTATCTTTAAGAACATGTTCCATAAAATATAAAAACACTCTCTCAGCGCTACCTCAGAATTAAAGGTGTTTTACTATAGCTAGACTAATTTAATTTGGGTACAGGAACGAGGCGAGACACGTACTACAGCATGACGCTGTATCCATGAGGCCGATCCGATGTGATCTGACACGGATTATAGGGGGTCAGCTATACAACGCCTCAACAGTCAAAGATCCAATGATTGCTTACACTTTTGGTGTCGGATGAACATTAGAAACACATCGCGATAACGAAGCAGGTCGAGCCGCGCTTATTACTTTTTTTCAACACCCTTTAATTTGGGTGGGTGCACAGCGCACAACATGCGCACCGTATATCCTTGTATACAGGTGGGAGATGCATCTAGCAATCCTATTAAAAATCCCTGCAATCGCTCTGTGTCTTCTTTGACCTTGTTCCAAACATATACAAACACCTCATTCACATGTGCGTTTGTTTCCCCATCCAAATCAGCGCCACCTTTGTGTTGTCCAAGTACGCTCATGCTCGTCAACGCCGTCTTTAAGGGGGAATATGCATCACTATCAAAATAAGAACAAAGGGATAGCATTGCTGGATCTGTAACGGGCTTATCGCTTAAATTAATTTGAGCCCCTATCATAATCGGCTCTGCATTTTTAATTTTTTCTATAACAATCCCAAGCTCTAAAATGCTTTTAGCAAAGGTGTCTTTAAACTCTGGGGCGGGCGCGCTTAAACATCCATCTGCCTGAACCCTAGACCACAGAACCTTACAATACGTTCTTGAAAGCGTGTGCACATCTGCATCCTGAGCAACCTCTGGCAAATCAGACAGGGTGTCTGCTGCTGCTGCACCAAACAAAGGTGCGTCAGAGCATAATAAGAAAAGGGAAAGCACGCTGTAATATAGTTTATACATGAGAATCTCCTGAGATTTTCTCAATATATGCTTGCAAGAATTAACAAAGATTTAATTTGTCAAAAATATATCTGATAGCTTGCTTGATTTTTAACGTTCGATTATATATCCTTGTTTTCAAGGGGCCATAGCTCAGCTGGGAGAGCGCTACGATGGCATTGTAGAGGTCAGGAGTTCGATCCTCCTTGGCTCCACCAGCATGACGCTGGCAACGTGCCGTTGCATCCATTAGATTATATCCAATACGCCCTCACACGGATTATCACGAACAACATCTTTCTGAATCCAGACAACCCAACAAGACCTGCTGCTATAGACATCCTTGCAAAAAAGCTCGGATGACTTTTCATTTTTAAAGATCATAACACTTTTTCACGAATCAATCTTCGCAGCTATGCGGCTCAACACTCGTTGCTCGCAACCAGGAAGGTCAAGATTGCTTAATCTCTCAATAATTCATTAATCGCTGTCTTGGATCGCGTCCTTTCATCGACACGTTTTACAATCACCGCACACGACAGATTCAACCCATTTTTTGTAGGCTGCGATCCCGGAACCACGACAGAATAGGCGGGAACTCTACCCATGTAAATCTCTCCGCTTTCTCGGTCGATAACTTTTGTAGAGGCGCCAATAAACACCCCCATAGAAATTACGGCACCCTCTTCAACAATAACGCCCTCTGCAATTTCACTACGAGCCCCAATAAAGCAATTGTCTTCGATAATGACTGGATTCGCTTGCACGGGTTCTAAAACTCCGCCAATACCAACCCCTCCAGAAATATGGCAGTTCTTTCCGATTTGGGCACACGAGCCTATCGTAACCCACGTATCCACCATGGTGCCCTCATCAACGAACGCGCCAATGTTTACAAAGCTTGGCATCAAAACCACGCTTCGCGATATAAACGCTCCTTTTCTTACGATAGATCCCGGAACAAATCGCGCACCCACGGTTTCAAACTGCAGATCATTCCAATCGGTTGTTTTTACAGGAACCTTATCAAAATATGAAAAAACGCCGTCGCTTGTTAAGGTGTTGTTGTGCATGCGAAAATAAAGAAGCACTGCTTTTTTTAACCACTGATGGGTTGTCCATTCGTTGTTTTGTTTTTCACAAATTCGAAGATTCCCGGAATCTAACCCCTCAATCGCCTCATCCACGGCATGCTTAACCTTTGTATCATAGGCTGCCTTTTCTTTGTTTTCCCAGGCCCACTCAATTAATGAACGTATAGTCTCCACAGCAAACACCCCTTATTTAAATACACCCACAGTATATCTAATAGTAACAAAAAGCCAAGCGTCTTGTGGTTGCTTGGCTTTTATTTCTTTTTACTGTTGGGTTTATTTTCTAACTATTGAATAATAATCACCATGAGCGGTTCCCATACCCCTGGCTATCTCTGGCAGAATCGGGCTTTCTGTGACGTTAGCACCCATAGCTTCTATCCTATGCCTAACCAAATCCGCGCTTGAAATAGACAAAAGGTTAACAAAATCTATTCCATCGACCGCACCATCGACCGGCACGATCAAAACACCGCCACGCTTTAGGGCGCGATAAGCATCATGCAACCCTTTCTCTAGAATTTTTCTTTGTTTTTTTCTTGCGGCTGAAATTAAAGGCTGATACTGAGCCTCCAAACGCAAAAACTCTGCGGGCCTGTTCGCCAACAACCAATCTTGAAACAGGTATGGATATTGAAATGAGTTTTTTGAAAGCTGTGTTCCGTCTTCTTTTGTGACCACCAATGCCATTTGTTTTTGAAAATACTCTGGGCCTAGGCGCACTTCAGTTCCGTCATTTCCTATATATTGTAAAGCACCATCGTCAAACACAACAGCATCAAAAAGACCTTCAGTTGAAAAATCCACAGGCCAAGTTGTTGCTAAAGCGTTTCCTTGTGTTGTATCTTGTTTGTTGTTATGCAAATACCCCACAGCACCAGCATCGCCCGGGTCAACAAACAACCATGAAAGCCCCTTTAGTTCTGGAATGGTGATACGCACGTCGGCAACTCCCTGGACATTTCCACGCCCAATAACCATTCCTCTTTTATCTTGCTGGTGAGCGTTAACAAAATCACTGAATATTTTTTGAAATCCGACCAGCATTTTTTGATCAGCGGTGGGAACGAGTACGGGTGCAGGCGTGCTGGTGGGCGCCAGAGCAACCACTTCTCTGTTTGCAATTAAAGCTATTTGAAAATAAGCCTCGCATCCAGGCGAAACAGCCTCTCCGCTTACGCTCTGACACACAGAAACCATAAACAAAGCACACGCTATATTGACAAACCTTCTCATATCGGGCTCCTTTTGCATATACATAGACACAGCTATGTATATATTAAGGCCCAAACTCAGGTCAAGAAGCAAGAAGAAACACTTGCCTTATAAGTCAAGCTCTACGAATTTTGAACACGCCCCCTATAATCCGTCGCCGCCCTTATCCATTCTCTTGATGTCTTGTCTTTCTCGCCACGGCTCTCTCCACAGGGGTTGAAGCAACGCTGTTATCTTCCAGCCATTGTCTTGTTTTTGGATGATGTGTCCGATCTCAAGAATTAGTTCAGTTTTTTTTGATTATTAGAAAAATCCCACCTAACTTTTGTCACAGCAACCTTGTCAGACATTACCTGCAGACTCTGCAAACTATAGTCTGTGTGGGATAGGTCTAGGTATCTGCTGCAATTTACCAACGTTTCAAATACTCGTAGTCACCGATGGTCTGGTGACCAGAATCTTCTATAATAAGTAAAGGGAGAGGATGCCACTTAGAAAAGTCAAAATTTCCAGAATTATAAGCGTTACGCATCTCATCTAAAACTTCTAAGACCTCTTTAGCCGCCATTTGCTTTTCCTCCATTTTGAAACTCCTGCAACCTACGCTCTCTCTGGTCGAAAACAAACTTATTCAACCGATCGACACGCCCACCCTCCGCGCTGTCAGATGAATATTTTTTTATGTCGCCCCTATTCTGTTCTGGGTCTCTCCATGTCGGACAAAGGACAGCGTTTATTTTCCAGATGTTATCTCTTTTTTGCAAAACATATCCCACTTCATGAACAAGTCCAACTTTGTTTTTGGCGTTAAAAAAATCCCACACAACAACCGCCACTACCACAGATTCCGATACCTCCATAAGTTGTCGCACGTGAAATTCTATCTTTAACAGATCCAAATATTTATTACAGTTGATGATGGAATCAAACACCCTTTCAAATGTTTCAACGTCTGCCACAGCTCCAATACCAGCACCTTCTATAAAAAACAACGGCATCCAATGTGTCTTTGTAAAATCAAACTCCTCTGTATTATAAGTGTGTCGAATTTCCTTAAATACATTTGTGATTTCTTGAAAGATCATAACCAGTCCTTACACCTACATTAACATCGGGACACCCCCATCTTGCACCGCGTCAAAGATAAAAAAGAAAACACCCTTTATTCATGCCTTTGTATTTTTGTGATATCTTTTTCGCTGTGCGCGCCATTTCTCCATGTTGGTTGCAGCATTGATATTATTTTCCATCGTGTCTCTTTTTTTTGCACAATATATCCGATCTCTAATGCAAGTTCGTTTTTTTTATGCTCGTTAAAAAAATCCCAAAATACCGTCGCTATGGCAACGCTATCTGCCGCCATTATTAAATGTTGCACTTGAAAATCTATAGTGGGAAGATCTAGATACTCTTTACAATACCGAACGCTATCAAACACTCTTTCTAAAATTACAGGATCAGAAATATAAGAATTGTTAGAATCTTCAATAATCAACAAAGGAACCTCGCACCAGCTGCGAAAATCATGGTCTCCACGATTATATGCACTGCGCATCTCTTTGAATATGTCTATAACTTCTTCAATAATCACAAGAGCCACTCCTTTTGGTTTGAATCTTACTTTATTAATATTCTTACACAAGCAAGTTTGTTACTCTCAATTTTAGAAATACTCCAAGTTTTTTTCATGTCAAGCATTTTTTAATTCGGAAAAACTGTGTTGAAAAGACCTGTGGAAAACCTGTGGATAAACATAAATAATTTGGACGAATTTACTTTTATTAAAATTTCAGGATTTTTTAAGGTTTTTTATCCACAGTTTTTCAAAAGTTATCCCCATCTGTGAATAATCCCTCAACAAACCCGCTAAAACACTCGTTATTGCTATCGGTTTTTTTATTACAACCTGTGAATAAAACCAACAGATCCTCTGTACAAAAAACTTATCCCCGCAATTCATGCATACAACAACTATCTACTATACTTATATAAATATTAAAGAATAGAATAGTTGTGTGGATACTTTTCTAAACCCTACGTAAAAATCGCGCTCCCTTTCATTTTCTGTTAACACCCCTCAGAGCACTTTAGTTCGGGTAGTTTTTTAGTAAACACACACCCTAACAACACCAGGTATAAACAACTGTTTTCTAAGGGGCGACCTGCCGTTCATCGGATTAGGCAACAAGCTATAAAAAAAATATCAACAAATTTTGATTGACAAGAATGCCAGTCCTAGTTTACCTATTAATCGAGGTCAAACCTCAACTGTTAGCGGAACAGATATAAAAAAATCTAACTCACGCTCACCAAGTTTAAATCTTAAAACATACCAAACAATTCAACTTAAGTATTAAGGACAATGCATTTACAAGAATTAAAACAAACAAGTCCAACGGATCTGTTGAGAATCGCAGAAGAGTTGGAAATCGAGAATGCAAGCACATTGCGTAAACAAGACATGATCTTCGCCATTTTAAAAAAGACCGCAGAAAAAGACATTGCGATCTTTGGTGAAGGCGTTGTTGAAATCTTACAAGATGGGTTTGGCTTCCTAAGATCACCCCAATCAAACTATCTTCCAGGACCGGACGATATTTATGTATCTCCCAGCCAGATTCGAAAGATGGCTTTGCGAACGGGAGACACTGTTGACGGAGAAATTCGAGCCCCCAAAGAAGGCGAACGCTATTTTGCCCTTGTAAAGATCAATACGATCAACCACCAAACTCCGGAACATGCAAAACATCGAATTAACTTCGATAACCTTACCCCGCTGTATCCAAATGAGCACCTTAATCTTGAAGTTGACGTTGTTAACAAAAACACAAACAAAACCGAAAAAGACCTTACAACACGAATCATCGACCTTGTATGTCCTTTGGGTAAGGGGCAAAGAGCGCTAATCGTAGCACCCCCGCGTACGGGTAAGACGGTGATGTTGCAAAACATAGCAAACGCAATTACAACCAATCACCCAGAAGTCGTGTTGATTGTTTTGTTGATTGACGAACGTCCAGAAGAAGTTACCGATATGGCGCGCTCTGTAAAGGGCGAAGTCGTAAGCTCTACGTTTGATGAGCCCGCTTCACGCCACGTACAAGTTGCCGAAATGGTCATTGAAAAAGCAAAACGCTTAACAGAACACAAAAAAGATGTTGTGATCCTTTTGGATTCAATCACCAGGTTGGCTCGCGCATACAACACGGTTGTTCCGTCGTCCGGAAAGATTTTAACGGGTGGTGTTGATGCAAACGCACTTCAACGCCCAAAGCGATTCTTTGGTGCCGCTCGAAATGTTGAAGAGGGTGGATCGTTAACGATCATCGCAACAGCATTGATTGACACAGGCTCTCGTATGGACGAAGTCATCTTTGAAGAATTCAAAGGTACGGGCAACAGCGAAATCGTTATGGATCGCAGGGTTAGCGATAAGCGTATTTTCCCAGCGATTGATATTACAAAATCAGGAACCCGCAAAGAAGAAGAGCTTGTGGATCGTTCAACGCTTCAAAAAATGTGGGTACTTCGTCGCGTTCTTATGCCAATGGGCACGGTTGAAGGAATGGAATTTTTAGTTGATAAATTAAAATATTCTAAGGATAATATGGAATTCTTTACGTCTATGAATCAATAGG
Source organism: Candidatus Bodocaedibacter vickermanii (assembly GCF_014896945.1). GTDB lineage: Bacteria > Pseudomonadota > Alphaproteobacteria > UBA6184 > UBA6184 > Bodonicaedibacter > Bodonicaedibacter vickermanii. The sequence goes on along the minus strand of NZ_CP054719.1, from coordinate 943,072 downwards.
GAATAAAAAATGTCGAAAGTTGTTATTGATAAGGAAACCGTCAAAAAGATCGGTCAGTTGGCGCGTATAAAGATCGAAGAACACGAATCTGAAAAATACGCAAACGACATCACTGCGGTTTTAAACTGGTTTGAAATGCTTGATGAGGTTGACGTCTCAACAACAGAGCCGGCCAACAATCGCAACCAACAAGCAACACCTCAACGTGAAGATATCATCACGGACGGCGGCAAGGTTGATGCGATAATTGTTAATGCCACAGACGCCAAATTTAATATGTTTTCAGTTCCAAAAGTTGTTGAATAGGTTTGTAAATAATGTCAAAAAAACTAACAACGCTCTCCCTATCTGAAGCAAGGGACGGTTTAAATAAAAAAGACTTCACTTCCGTTGAGCTTACTCAGGCGTTTTTGGATAGAATCCCAACCCTTAAAGAGCTAAACGCCTACGTTGCTGTTACGGGTGATATTGCCCTAACGCAAGCAAAAGCTTCCGATGATCGCCGCGCAAAAACAGGCGCGCTTCCGTTAGACGGACTACCGATTGCTATTAAAGATTTATATTGCACAAAAGGTGTGCGCACAACGGCCGCATCAAAAATATTAAGCAACTTTATTCCTCAATACGAATCCACTGTTACGGCCAACCTTTGGCGCGATGGTGCCGTTATGTTGGGCAAGGTTAACTTGGATGAGTTTGCCATGGGGTCTGCTAATCTGTACAGCTGCTTTGGTCCCGCTTTAAGTCCTTGGAAAAAAGATGGAAAGCACTTAGTTCCCGGAGGGTCTTCCGGTGGATCAGCCGCTGCTGTTGCAGCGCAAGGTGCGTTGGCAGCCACTGCGTCCGATACAGGTGGATCGATTCGTCAACCTGCCTCTTTTTGTGGGCTGACGGGCATTAAGCCAACCTATGGTCGGTGTTCCAGGTATGGAATGGTAGCCTTCGCATCCTCATTGGATCAAGCCGGTCCCATCACCAGAACGGTTCGGGACTCTGCTATAATGTTGGGCAGTATGGCCGGATATGACGCAAAAGATTCTACCTCTGTTAATGTTGCTGTTCCTGATTACGAAGCCATGCTTGGTAAGAGCATTAAAGGCATGAAAATTGGTATTCCAAAAGAATACCGTATGGATGGAATGAACCAAGATATTTTAGATTCTTGGAATCGTGGAGCTCAAATTCTAAAAGATGCTGGCGCAGAAATCATTGAAATCTCATTGCCGTATACTAAATACGCATTGCCAGTATATTACATTATGGCGCCTGCAGAGGCATCTTCAAACCTTGCGCGATACGACGGCGTTCGATACGGCATGCGAACAGAGGCTGCCGACTCTATCTCTGACTTTTATGAAAAAAACCGCGGGCATTTTATTGGTCCCGAGGTTAAAAAGCGCATCTTGATTGGAACCTATGTGCTGTCGTCATCTCAATACGATGCATATTACATGAAGGCGCAACGATTGCGCACAAAAGTGATCGAAGACTTTGAAAATGCATTTAAGCAAGTGGATGTGATTTTAACGCCCACAACGCCGATTCCTCCGTTTATAGCAGGGGAAGAACCAAAGGATCCATTAACCATGTATCTGAACGATATTCTGACCGTTTCCACAAACATTGCGGGACTTCCCGGGATGTCGGTGCCGATTGGATTGGATCGTGATGGGTTACCCTTAGGGTTACAATTAATCGGACCTTCGTTTGAGGAGGGGCGTTTGTTTCAAGTTGGGCAGGTATTGGAAGATGCCGCGAAGTTCCCCTTTTTGTCTCAAGAATAGGTGATACAATGGAAAATAAAAATTTATATAAAGGTCAAACAGGTCTGTGGGAAGTTGTAATTGGAATGGAAATTCATGCTCAAACAGTTTCCAAATCTAAGCTATTTTCAGGTGCGGCAACAGAATTTGGAGCCGATCCCAATACTCAAGTCGCATTTGTGGACGGTGGATTTCCAGGAATGCTTCCTGTGTTAAACTCAGAATGTGTGAACCAAGCAATTCGTACGGGGCTTGGTATGAATTGTTCTATTAATAAGTTCTCGGCATTCGATCGTAAAAACTATTTCTATCCCGATCTGCCTAATGGATATCAAATTTCTCAGTTTTATCATCCCATTGTGGGCTCTGGAAAAGTTATTATTGAGCTTGAAAACGGTGACGCAAAAGAGGTCGGAATTCATCACGCACACCTTGAACAAGATGCTGGAAAAAGTTTCCATGATCTTGATCCTGATAAAACCTACATCGATTTAAATCGCGCGGGTGTGTGCTTGTTAGAAATCGTGACAGATCCCGATATGCGCAGTGTAGAAGAGGCCCAGGCGTTTATTAAAAAGCTACGCACGTTATTAAGATACCTGGGAACATGTGATGGAAATATGGAACAGGGCAACATGCGCGCTGACGTAAACATTTCTGTGCGCAAGCCTGGCGAAGGGTATCGTACGCGTGTTGAGGTTAAAAACGTGAACTCTGTTCGATTTATTGGACAGGCCATAGAATATGAAGTGCAACGCCAAATCGAAGTATACGAATCAGGCGGTGACATTATTCAGGAAACTCGTTTGTTTGACCCCAATAAATGTGAAACTCGATCAATGCGATCAAAAGAAGAAGCAAAAGATTATCGCTACTTCCCAGACCCAGACTTGTTGCCAGTGATCGTTACACAAGAACAAATCGAAGATATTCGCAAAACATTGCCAGAGCTTCCTGATGCAAAGAAAGCTAGGCTGATTGAAACCTTTAAACTTACACCATACGACGCAACGGTGTTAGTGGGCGAAAAAGAAAACGCAGATTTTTATGAATCGGCGATCAACCATCTTACCATGACGGCGGAGTCTCCAAAGATTCTTGCGAATTGGATGACGGTTGAACTGTTTGGTTTGTTGAATAAATCGGGTCTGTCCGTTTTGGAATCAAAGGTGTCTGCAGAGCAATTGGCAGAGCTTGTAAACTTGATCACGACAGATGTGATTTCTGGAAAGATTGCAAAAACTGTGTTTGCCGAAATGTGGGAAACTGGCGCAAGCGCGCTATCAATAGTGGATGCAAAAGGGTTGCGCCAAGTTGTTGATGAATCAGCAATCGCAACAATCATTCAGTCTGTTGTTGATGCAAATCCCGACCATGTTTCAGAATACAGATCTGGCAAAGATAAACTGTTTGGATTCTTTGTTGGACAGGTTATGAAGGTCATGGAGGGCAAAGGAAACCCTGGCATGATCAACGCTCTGCTCAAAAAGCTGCTTGATCAAAAATAAAATTACAAAGCCCTATAACAAGTTGATCCTGTTTATAGGGCTTTTTTCCAACCCTGACTGCTAATTTCAGATATAGCTGACTTCTATAATCTGGGTATGCGGCACTCGGTCGTTAATGTACAATTTAGTACATGTCTCGCCTCGTTCCTGTGCCCAAATTAAATTAGTCTAGCTGTGGTTGTTAGAGTGCGATCTCCGGGTTTGCTTGTAATATATTTTGACAGCAATGTCAATAAAATTGTTTTTCGTTAAGCTAATTTGACGCGGTATAAGTCTCGTTCGGTTTTGCATCAATAAATACTTTTTCCTGGCGAAACAGCTCAGCAAGATAATTGGCCGACATTCCCTTGGGCGCGTTTCTAGATCTTGCAGGGTTAACAGACTCGGTTTCGGCAATGGTGGGTGGGGTGTTTTTAAAATCATCCGGTACAGGTTTGTATGCATCATGAATCGAAATGAGTGTCCAACCTCGATCTCGCAAGGCTTGAACCAGGTCGCCAATATACAGCGCAGTCAGATCATTTGAATGCATCAGCAAAACATGATTCATGGATTGCCGCCCCTGTAAAGCAAACCACCCATCAAAATATTCTACACACTCCAACATAACTTTTAAATAAACTGTGCGCAGTTTTTCATAATCGATCCGCTTTCCCGCGCGCAAGGCTTTCTGCATGATGTAAGACATATAATAATCGCAGTTATTAATGGTGATGCGCGCATTTGTATACCCCAGATCTTTTAAGGCAGAGTTTACCTTTTCAGTTTGAGCCGGATAGCCCTCATCCAAATATGGGTATCGAAACAAAGGGGCGTAACCTGGAAATTCCTTTAATAAAGTCTCGGCTTTTTTTATGTCCTGAATATACGAATCTGCAGAGCAATTTTTTAAACTTCGATGAGAATATGTATGGTTGCAGACGGCATGACCCGCCAACCCAAACAACCGTAATTGCTCGGCACCAAAATCAACAACATGGCTCCCAATTGCAAACACCCCAATGGGGGGAGCCTCAGATTTTCTAAGGTGGTCGATGATGGATAAAGCACGTTGCTGTCCAGTAAACAAAGGGGTAGACGGAGATGGAGCGTCATCAATCGTAATGGCGATACGCTTTGCGTGATAAATGCGCGCAGAAACATGTTGAATGCTCAACATCGTGATTCCGATTAACAATAATCCACGCAAAAAACTCACGACCCACCTTTGTTATTTTTATGATGGTGGCAGATAAAGGTAAAGGCTCTCTTAATTTTAGAAAGAAAGAAGCCCTCTTTGATTCTTCATAGTTTAGCGGTAACACCACCAATTCATATAGTCCCCTTGAATTTGTATAAATCCCCCTTATATATCCAGTGAAGGAGACACCATTATGAAACACATGCTTAAATCATTATTAATTACAGCAGCATTAACAACATCAGCAGCCTTTGCAACAATCGACAATTTTTTGGTAACCGAAGCGGTCGCTTCTCCGGGGGCAGCACAACAGACTATGCTCACCCCTTTTGATATTCTAAGCACAGCACAAGAATTGCACGCGCTTGTGGAGCCAGATTTTAACAGATTGGTCGCATTATGTGGCACCCCCGAAGCCACACCAGAACATAAGGATAGATTAAAGGCTCTTCAGGTTCACGGTCTTGAAAGAGTTGCAGCACTATATGAGCTTTGCCTTACGAGCCCTGGCGCAACACCAGAAAATATTCAAGAGGCTCAGCTTGGGTTGCTCGATATTGAGGCTGGCAGAGCTGCAATATTATTAATAATCTCAGAGTCACGCTAATGCAAAACAAAGGGTGATGCAGACAAAAAGTATAGTTTTGCCGAATAGCGAAAATATTTTCTTGACAGTGTGCAAATAATATGGATACTAATAGATAGAATTGCGAAGAGGCTACCCAAAATCTGGGTAGCCTTTTTTGCATTCGATGTCCAAACAGTATTTCAGCCAAATGATCTGACACCAGATCCTTGACGAGATTTGGTTGAAAGACTCAAAGGACACATGCCGAATCTGAATCCCCAGAACAGACATCTTGTTGTGGATCTTTTTTAGATGCCGTTTACGGAATGGCTTATCTGCGCTCATTACATAGCTTGCACTATGTTACGACGCTCGATTTCTCATTTCTAAAATTCACCTGAAAAACTCTCAACAGGTTAAGTCTGAAAACCCAGAGCCGACGGGCTCGTAAAACACCGACTTTGTATAGTATACTAAAGTCCGCCTTTCCCCATTCGTGTAAGAAATGGGGTTCTTTTTGCACGTGCGGGTTACTGGGGATTCACTCGGTTTTAAACAGCGTGACGCTGAATCCATTAGGTTAGATCCGATGTGATCTGACACGGATTTTATATAACTTAACTTTGAAAACTGCAAACACAGCGCTTTCAAACAAAACAAAGGAACTAAACCACTACTCTTCACGAAAACATCTCAAAATCATTTTTCACCCTTACCCCTCCTGCGCCGAAGGTAGGTCAAAAATCTCTCATCCTAAACTGTTTTTAACAGTCCCTCATTTATTACACATCTCCACAATCGCGCCTGACCAAACCTAATGGGTGCAACGGCACGCAGCCAACCGCAGGTTGGCACGTTACCGGTCGAGAGCCTGTTTAGTCAGCCTTCTTTTTTCACGGAATTTGTGTCTAGCCATCAGTGCTGCTGGTGTTACAAATGACGTTAGCAGCGATCCAAAGGCCACACCATACGATATGCAGATCGCAAGCTGTTGCCAAAATTCCATCGCCGGGTCGCCAATTGTAATGGTGATATTAACAAAGTCAATGTTAACCAAAAAGACAATCGGTAATAACCCCAAGATGACCGTGATATGTGTTAGCACAATAGGTCTTAGTCGTTGAGCACACGTATATAAAATGGCGGTTTTAACGTCCGTAATTTTCTTAACGGTCTCATCAAATGTGTCGATCAGAATAATATTGTTGCTGACGATAATTCCCGCCAGCGCAATGATGCTGACGCCCCCCATAACAACGCTGAATGGAATTTGATGAATCATTAATCCGATAAAGACGCCGACTGTGGACATTACAATAGCGCTTAATACCAAAAAGGCGCTAAAGAAGCTGTTGAATTGTAGAATCAACACGAACAACATTAGCATAATCGCCCACATAAACGCTTTTCCTAGGAATGCACCAGATTCTTTTTGATCTTTGTCTTCTCCTCTAAAAACGACACTGACGTCTTTTGAAAAAGGTTTCGATTTTTCAATCCATTCGTTGATGGCGTTTACTTTGTCGCTGGCCAAGTGACCCTCGGCGACGTTTGCTTTTACGCTAATAATTCGCGAACCGTTTAGCCTACGAATGGTTCCAACCTTGTCTGAGAATGATTGAGTTGCAAATTGGCTGATAGCAACTGAACCTAATGGTGTGGGCAACCTTAGGTGCGCAATCTCATCAAAGTTTTTATAGTTGGGATTAAATCGCAGCAGAACATCCAGTTCGTCGCGTTTTGATTCTGTTCGATAGCTTCCAACTTTTACACCGGTGGTTAACATGCGCAAGACTCCCCCGACAGCTTGAATGGTTGCTCCATACTTTGCAGCTTCGACGCGGTCAACGTTAATGTTTAGCTGTACGCCGGGTAAAAATCGACTATCTTCAACATCTTGTACGCCACCAAGTGCGACTAGTTTGTCTTTTAAAATATCGGCTGCTTTCATTAATGAATCCAAAGAAGTTCCCGTTAAACCAATATCAATAGGCTTGTCCGATGGTGGACCGCTTTTCTGAACAGAAACGTCCAGAATAACTCCGGGTACACCGGCGCAGCGTTGCTTGATTTCCTTTAAAATATCATTAACCCTGCGACGTTTGTTCCAATCATCAAATTCTAGAAAAATTGTTCCAATGGTGTCGGGCGGGCTGCCTTTGTCCATTGCGCCTTTTGTTCCACCCTTAATCGCATCAGTTCGGGCGTAAATGGATTTTAGTTCTTTCATATCTAAAATAAGAGATTCCACTTGCCAAACCAGAGCATCTTTTTCAAGTCCGGACATATCTCCGCGGGCTCGGATATTAATTTGAGCTTGTTCGGGATCGGTATCGGGAAAAAACACAACACCATTGTTTAAAAAGCTATAAACAACCTGGACAATAATCAAAGAAGATATACCCGCCCCAATTAATCTCCACGGGTGGTGTAGTTGCTTTTCCAGCAACATTACATATTTACCCGTGATGCCTTTTATTTCGTCAAACTTACAATTTTGAGCAGCAAGAATATCGTCTTTGCTTTTTTCATAATGCGCAAGATCAACCTTTGCGGTCATTGCGCCCAATATCGGCGTAAAAAACACCGCCATAATGATTGATCCGCCAAGCGTCATGATAAGCGTGATGGGCATAAACTTCATAAACTCACCCACAAGGCCAGGCCAAAATAGCAACGGCATAAAGACAATGGCGATGGTTCCAACAGAGGTTAGAATAGGTATCAGCATTTTATGTGCGGCGTCTTTGTAGGCATTTACGCGATCGACGCCTTCAATCATTCGCCGATCCGCATATTCAACCACAATGATGGCGCCATCCACCAACATTCCAGCCGCCAAAATAAAGCTGAACAGCACGATCATGTTCATGGTGTATCCCATAGCATTTAGAAGCAGCAACCCAATCAAAAATGATCCTGGTACCGATAGCCCGACTAAAATAGACGGACGAACACCCATAGAGTAAACAATCACCCCAATTACAAGCATCAAAGTAAATATGAGCGTGTTCTGGAGGGTGAACAAAAAGTCTTGAATGTGTTTTGTTTGGTCTTGAGAAAACCCAACCTCAACGGCTTGTGGCCACTGATCGCTAGCTTTTGCTTGGCTTAATACGTACTTTACTTTTTCAATAGTCTCAATGATATTTTCGCCGGTTCTTTTTGTAATTTCCAGCGCAATTGCAGGCTGGCCACGGTCCCTGGCATATGAGGTTGCATCTTGATAAACAAGCTTTACATCTGCAATATCTTTGAATGTTACAACCTGTGATCCGTTCATCATGACGGGGAAATCGAATAAGTCTTTTACATCATTGATTAATCCTGGAACCTTTACAGGAAAGCGTCCTTTGCCGGTGTCTAAGCTGCCAGAGTTAACCATGACATTGTTGGCTGAAAACTGTTGAATGACTTGCATCAAATCAACAGCATAGTTTTCCAATTTGACGGGGTCTATTTGAATTTCAACCTGCTCTGTTCGGTCGCCAAGCATGTTGACCTCTAGAACTTCTGACACATTTGCCTCTATGGCATCTTTAAGGGTTCTACCCAGTTCGATCAATGTGCGCTGTGGCACGGCGCCCGATAGTTTTACTGTCAAAACTGGAAACTTGCTGGTGTTGATTTCAATAATATTGGGCTCAAGCGTTTCGGTGGGAAGATCTGCTTTGGCGATGTCGACTTTGTCTCTAACTGCATCTTTTGCTTCTTTTGCGTTAAACCCAGCGTTGAATTCTAGGGTGATATTTGCGCCCCCTTCAAAGGCTGTTGACTTATAATCTTTTAAGTTTTCAAGGGTGCGCAGCTGTTTTTCCATCGGACGTATTAACAATCGCTCAGCATCTTCTGGGGCGATGCTATCGTGTGTTAGCTGAACAATCATGATGGGAATTTTAATGTCTGGGAATGATTCTTTAGGTATTTTAATATAGGTTGAGATACCCGCAATAAAGATTAACACCAGCAATGATAATATTGCACGATTTTGTCGTAACCCAAACTCAACAATTGATCTCATCATGGTTTTGCTTCCTTAGTTTTCTAGAACATACAGTGGAGCGGTTGAAGGCTCATCGCACTCGTTTGCAAACATAGAATTATATTCTTCTGAAGGAAGTATATTTTTTGCTATATCGGCGGATACGGTGATGACATTATCAAACACACTTTCTGATTTTACGCCTTTTGCTTTTGCAATATGCATCAAATCACTTTGAGACAAGTCGTCCCCGCATAATTCTGTAAAATCAACAGTGTTAAATTTCTTTGGCGATTTTACTGATGTAAGCACGGATGTAATGATGTCTTCACCTTCTGCAAACTTAATTCCATCTTCAAAAAACACAACCACGGTTGCGCCGTTTTTTAAAGCAATGGCATGTGTGATGGACACGTGGGGTGCAGATTTTAATGCCTTAACCAGCGGGTTCGTAAAATATTTTTCTATGTCTTTTGGGGGTGATGCAGGAATATCGAAACGTGCGCTCACAACAAGTGGCGTTGGTTCGATATTTTGAGTATCATTGCTGCACGCAACCAAACAACACGTCACAATAAATGTAAAAACCTTATTGCGCATGCTCTGGACCTTTTAATTTTTCTGAGGGTTCCCATTGAACTTTTTCCCCAGAATTTACAAAGTTTGAACCATAGTCAATCACAATTGTTTCGTCGGGTAATCCAGTGACCCAAATAATGTCGCCGGCGCTTTGGGCAAGCTTTACTGGATAAGATTCAACTTTGTTTTCTGCGTTTATGACTTTTACAGCCATGTTTCCGTTTTGATCGATAGACAATATAGAAGGGTTAATTTTATGTACTTTTTGTTCAACGGTTGGAATATCAACTTGTGCGGTTGCCCCTTCTGGAAATTTGAATTCTGGATTATCTATAGAAACCTCTACCAAAAACATATGTGTTTTGGGGTCGGCGATAGAGCTTATAAACGTGATTTTTCCAGACACTTTTTCATCGTTTGAAAAACGCATTTGCGCCGCATGATTTAAGATAACGCGACCGTAATCTTTTTCTGAAATGTACAGTTGTATCAGGATCGGATCAAGGTTAAGCAGTGTGGCAACAGGCATGCCGGGCGCAACAACGCTGCCCTCTTCTAATAAGACGTCGCCCAAGACGCCTTTAAACGGGGCGCTTATAACCGTGTTTTTAATCTCTTTTTCAATTTTTGCCAGATTTGTTGCTGCGGTTTCATATTCAACTTGTGCGGTTTTTAAGTTGATGTCAGATCTGAAATTGTCCTTAGCAAGCTGCTTGGTAATGTTTAGATTGTGTTTCGCCAGTTCATAGGCCGCCTTTATTTGTTTTAGCGATTGGCTTCGATCTTCAAGTTGTATTGTTGCAAGGGTTTCATTAATATTAATAGTGTGTCCCTTTTGATGGTGAATACGATAGATCTGTCCTGATGTTTCGCTTAACAAATTAATTTTCTTACTTGCTTTAGATGTGCCAGAGGTTCTAAGCGTGATTGTTTCGCTTGTTGCTTTAGATGGATGGGCGTAAACTTTAAACTCTGCTGCCGGATGTTTAAGATCTTCTGATCCGGGAAAAAATTTAGAAACTAGAATTAATAGAATAATAATCCCAATTCCGCCAAATAAGAAATTCTTGGGAATTGATTTAAGAGTTTGTCTTACTGTGTTTGGGTGTTTCATAATGTTCTCATAAATTATCTAGGGTTTCACGTAGTCTTCGACCAAATCCTATGGAAGAAATTTGATGATAAAGTGCCAGCATTCTACTTAAGAAAATGCCAAACAGGGTCGTCATTACGGCCAGGAAGATGCTTTCTTGATCAAAATTTATAGTGCTTCGTGACAGTGTAAAGTATAGGGCGAGCAAAGTGCCCCACCCAAAGGATATTTCTACAAAAAGGAAATTAATTTTAGAGGGTAGCTTGTACAATTCGTGAGCGATTAATAAGCCTGATGTGGCTGTAATAGTTCCCAACATTCCCTCCCAAAACCAACCAGTGTCAGCGCTGGTAATAGCATACAAGACACCGCTAATCGTATAACTGGCCAAGCCTAAAGCGCAAGTGATTTCTTGAATCCAGCGATCTTTATTTTCAGAAACAATATAGGTTCGAATTTGTCGGTATGACAAAGAGCGCAATGTCGAAATAATTGCATGGGCTACGAATATGATTCCAATTACAACGGACAAGTAGTATGGGTTTCTGAAGAACTCAATGTGTCCGGTGGTAAGAATGTCTTTAAGTACGGGGCCGGTAAAGACAACGACCATTGAAAAACCAACTGTTTTTACAAACGCCATGTGTCTGTAGAAGCCATGAATAAATGCATAAATCGCAAAAGACACAATGCCGATTAATTCTATCAAGCGTAACCACCCCTCGTCGATAGTATGCATTAGTACTGCCGGCGTTAGGTATTGAGTGAATAATCGATCAATCTTTCCATCCTTGTGCATTGCCGTAATTTGAAGATTGATATCTTCAATCTTTTGCATCAGCGGACTGTGATTTAAAATTCCCAGCGCAATGGGTCGATGTAAATCTAAATTGATTTCGCGCACGTATTTCCACTGGTGTAATTTGTGTAGCAGCGTTGAGAAAACTATGCGATCGCCAATGAACATGTTTAAAGAACCCTGTAAAAATTCTTCCAGCAAATCAGATTCATTGTGGGTTTTGTGAGTTTTTGTCGAATTTCTGGGATCGTTGATAAAGTCATTTAAGGTGGCGTCTCCCAAATTGCGAGCGGACGTAAGTCCAAGAGGGTTTGTCTCGCTTATTGTGTCTAATAATTGTTGCGGTGTATAAAAGTACTCCTTAGAATTTGCCGACAGATATGCAACATAGGCTTCTTGTCGATAGGATTCTGACCACGTAACGTTTGGTAAACTGTTGATTGGATATCCTAAAATGGCGTCGACCTCGTGATTAGAAATCGACCTGAGAACATCTTTTTCATTGATAGGAACAAGTGTGACTTTTATATTTAATCTGCGGGCAAGGTCTCGGATAAAGTCAATGTCTAAACCGCTAACTTGGGAAATACTATAGTTGTTTGTTTGATAGCTGTAGGGTAATCGGGATACCCAACCAATTTTTATACTGGTGGATCCAAAGCTGGATCCAATCAAAGAGACCAACAAAAACAAAAAATAAAAAGGGCGCATTTTTCAAAAGTTCTCATAACACCTGTTTACTGTATCTAAAATATATTAAAAAAGGATTTATTCTTTATTTTTTTGTGGCGTTTATTTTTCGGCGCTTTAGGTGGTGGACATAACAGGGATTGAACCTGTGACCCCTACGATGTCAACGTAGTGCTCTACCGCTGAGCTATATGTCCTTTTGAAATTATAGATATTTTCTAAATATACTGATTTTTATTTTTTTGCAAGGGTTCAATCTATCTTGATGAATAATGTTTCATAATCTTGCGGACAGCCAAATCTTTTTTTAACTTTGAAAGATAGTCCAGCATTGTCTTTCCATTAATATGATCGATCTCATGCAAGATACACCGCGCTTGCAATCCATGAAATGTTTCTGTTTTTTCTTTTCCAGTTTCGTCGTGATAGCGCAAACGAAGGGATGCTGATCGCTCAACAGGAATACCCTGCCCAGGAACCGATAGACAGCCTTCTTCAAAGACTACTTTTTCGTCTGACGTCCATTCAATTTCTGGGTTAATGAAATAGAATAGCTTTTGTTTAATAGGGTTTGGATCGCGCGTCAAGCTGTTATCATCGCCAATATCCATAACGATGATTCTTTTTAATATGCCCACTTGATTGGCGGCAAGCCCAATGCCGTTATCGGCATACATTGTCTCAGTCATGTCGTTTAGTTGTTGACGAAGAGCGTCATCAAATACTGTAACGACCGCCGCTTTTGTAGACAGCGTTGAATGTGGTGCAATTAAAACATTTAAAACAGTCATGAGTTGTCCTTTAGATCATCCTCTGTTTTATTAGTATAAAACTCAGGGGAATTCAAGTCCCGAACGGTTTTTTCTATAACAACAATATCTGCCATTTCCTCGGATTGAGAAACTACATCAAGATCTTTTAGTCGACGCGCAGAAACAAGAACACGTTTTTCCAGCGTTCCTACAGATTGATTGTATGCGTCAACGACACCATGGATGTTGCGCCCTAATTTAGAAAAATGATCACCCATGTCAGATAATCGTTTATACAATTCTTTTCCGATGCGGCTGATTTCCTGAGCATTTTCAGTCATTTTTTCTTGGCGCCAGCCAAAGGCTACTGCGCGCAACAATGCGATCAGAGTCGTTGGTGTTGCTAAAATAACCTTTTCTTCGACGCCCGCCTCGATCAATCCTGGGTCTTGCTCCAGGGCTGCAGAAAAGAAAACTTCACCCGGTAAAAACAATACCACAAATTCTGGCGCGGGTTGTAACCCCAGCTGATCCCAGTAGCTTTTGCTGCTAAGTTGTTTGATGTGTTGGCGAATTTGACGCGCATGCTGTTTTACAAATTCTTTCTTTTGTTCTTCGTCAGGAGCATCTAGTGCATCCAAATATGCAGATAGCGGAGCCTTGGCATCCACCACAATTTTTTTCCCGCCGGGCAGGTTTACGACCATGTCTGGGCGATATCGACGTTCTTCCCCGACCACGTTTACCTGTTCCATAAAATCGCAATGGGATAACATGCCTGCCATTTCAACGACACGACGTAATTGCATTTCGCCCCATTGTCCGCGTACGGTGGGTGCTCGTAATGCTTTTACAAGGTTCGATGTTTCTGTTTGCAGTGCTTTTTGGCTTTCCAGCATTGAGCTTAAGTGTTGCTTTAGTCCTTCATAAGCGCCCACGCGGCTTTTTTCAAGTTCTTGAATTTTTACATCAACGTCTTTCAGCGTGGTGTGCAGAGGTTGAATCATTTCCTGAATTGATTTTTGTCGATGGGTTAAATCAGTTTGAGCATGCTGATGAAATGCCCCTAAAGATTCTTTTGCCAGTTGCAAAAAACTTTGATTGTTCATTTTTAACGCATCGGCAGACAGCGCTTTAAACTGATCAGAAAACTGGCGGTGCATGTTTTCCATATAGCGCAGCTTTTCTTCAAAGGCTAGCCGTTCGCGCTCTAGCATGACGCCTAGCTCGCGGCGCTGGCTGTCGGTTTCCATGTATCTGTATTGCAACGATTCATATTTTCGTTGTTGAAAAATGAACGCGATAACGGCGGTTATTGCGCCCACGATTAATATAATAAGCTCTAATGACATTTTAATTTTATATAGTTGCTGTGTGTAGTTTAACGTTATAAATAATAAAGGCAACTATAAAAGTTGCCTTTATTAAGGAGATCGCATTTGAGATTATAACTCTTATTAGTTTTGTTAAGAGCTATACATATTTTATAACATTTTTATTTTTCGTATGCAAACATTTATTTTCATTTTATTTTTCATGCGCTGGAGAGCTAAGTTTTTCCAATCGTTGATGATCTCTTAAGATAAAGCCATCAATATCAGCAATGTCTTTTTCAAGGGCTGCAATCATTGCGTCGCTCGTGGGTGTTTTTTCTTGAGCTCTTGCTTCTTCTAAGATAGCGACCAACTGCTCTCGATTTGTTTGTAATAATCCGATGTTTTTCTGTAGATGTGCAGCTTCTTCTGTTGTGATAGATTGGGTTAACTCTATATAATCCCTAACAACGTCTGCAAGAAGGGATGGTCGCTCTTCATCTGCGGGAGCAGCAAGGTCTGCAAGCAAAAGGGAGTCTAGCGTCCACTTTGATACCGCCTCTTCATCTCGGTAAAGCCGCAACTTTCCTTTGTCGCCCTCAAACATCGTCCTGGTCTGCTCCAAAAGCTGTAGGGTTATTTCCTTTGCGATTTGAGATTCTGTTACGCGTTGCATAATTACGCCAAGTCGGATAGCCATGGTTTTTTGTTTTCTCTTGTCGAGGTTCGCTGTGACTTGAGCCAGGGTGTCCGCAGATAGTTGACCGGTTCTTATCAGGCCAAAAAGCTCTTCCATTTGGAGCAGCTGTCGAGCGACCTCTGCGGCATCCGGATGCGCCCGAATATCTTCTAAGATAGTGTCATATCCTGTGATGGGCTGTTGAGCGTGTCTTAGATGAGCTAAAAATAGCGCAAGCATTCGATCGATCGTGCTGCTGCGCTCAGTTAACTTATCGTGACGCCCCATATAAGATAATAAGTTTTGTTCAAGAATCCTCGCTTGAATTTCCTTGCCCCGCTCAACAAGGTGAAGAAAGCTTGATTTCGGAGATTGTTCCGCTACAATAAGTTCGATCGTTTCAGAACCTTTGGTTATCGGTAATACCAGGCCAATTAATAGGCACAGTTTAAGTGTTTTTTTTATCATTGTACTGCCTCGTCTTTGGTTTTCGACTAATATAGTCGGGGTTTGATTTTATCCAATAGATTTTTCTAAATATTTTCGAGCCAATATTTTGCCCTGTTCCACCGCGGGTTGGTCAAAACAGTTAACACTCATAACGTCTGCTGTCAGAAGGGTCTCAAGGATCAGCTGCATCATTAAGGCGCCAACAACCTCTGGAGACACCTCTGTTATTTCAATGATGCGTGTTGGGCGGGTGTTGTTTTTTAAAACTTGAATTGTGGCAGATTGCTCTGCCTGCATTAGATCACCCATTGTGCGGCCCGACATATCCTCAAACCCAATCGCATGTGAAATCTCTGTGGATACTTGATCGCCAACCCAATTCAGTGGGTGCGTTATAAGGGTGAACAATTTATCTTTGGGACCATCTAAATACAATTGCAGCTGACTGTGTTGGTCAACGGTTCCTGTCGCGTTAATGGGGGTTGTCCCTTTGCCGTTCTTTCCCAGGCTTTCAGCCCACAGCTGTCTAAACCATCGACCCAAGGGTTCCAATTGATCAACATAAGTCATAAATACGGTTTGGGTAAGGTTTAAAGTTTGAGCCGTTTGATGCATTAGACCCACGCTTTCAGTAATGGGATGCGTTTCTGGGTTTAGCAGAAATTCAGTATAAAGTGTTTGAGCTCCAGAAATAACGCGATCCACAGGAACGCTCATTAGCATGGCTGGCAATAATCCAACAAGGGATAGCGCTGAAAAGCGCCCACCAATTCCTTGATCATGATCGATACACATAAAACCATATCGATCGGCCAATTTTTTAAGGGGGGATGATTTTGGTTCGGTGACAACAATAAAGTGATCAGATATTCTATTTTTCCCCACGACAGATTCAACTCGGGCAATGGCAATAATTGCTTGTGTTAATGTCTCTGGGGTTGTTCCTGATTTGGATATGACTAAAAACAAGGTCGTTTCTAATCGGCTTTTTTCCCAAAAATGTTTGAAAGTTAACGGATCAATATTATCAAAAAAATGGATTCGAATGTCGTCTTCTAATCGGGATAATTTGCAGAGTACTTGAGCGCCCAGGCTGGATCCCCCTGTTCCCAGAAGCACAATATCTGTAAACCGCTCTTTAGTTTTTTCTGCAAGATGACCATAAGCCAAGACCTTTTTTAGGTTTTCTTGTAGACGAAACATTGGGAGATTAGAATGTACATCTTTAAATTTACGAACGGCCGTTGATAGCGATTGGGTAAATTCAAAGGGGTTAATCTGTTTTAGATGATCTGTATTGATGTTAATCATAACGGCCTGTTTCATAGTTTATCAAACTATAATACGTAAGTAATCTGGTTACAATCTTTGAGTTGAGATTTGCGATTTTCTAGGTTGGCACGATCCTTGCTTAACATTCCATAGAAAGATTTATTGAGGAACGACAATGCCAATGCCCGGAGCAAAAAATTCAAGCCTTATTATGATGTCTCGGCAATTTGCCATTGAAAAAGAGATTGAGTATTTAGCAGAGGCTATATCTAAAAAAGAGGTGTCAGGATTTCAAGCGACAAAACCACGATTTGAAGAGCACGTTCAAGGGGATGTGTCCTATGTGAAATTTGCTGGCGTCGTTCGGGATCTCAATCATGGTCCGATAACGTACACGGGGCAAAAGTTAGATCTTGCAACTACGTCGGGCTATTTTGCGGTGATGACGCCCAAAGGGATTAGATATACTCGCAACGGTCATTTTCATCTAAGCACCACTGGCGAAGTTATTAATACAGACGGATATCCTTTGCTAAACGACGGTGGCGCTCCTATTGTTTTAGAAGACAAAGAATCTGTCGTAATTAGTCCAAATGGAACGGTCTCCACCCCCAATGGAATCATGGGAAAAATCAAGGTTGTTGAGTTTGCCAACGAACAGCAAATGAGTGATGACGATTTGAAAGGATATTACTCGTCGACAGATCCTGAGGTTGTTCCTCAGCATTATCAGGTGTGTCAGGGGTCGTTAGAGGGATCCAACGTAGATACGGTTAAATCATTAATGCGGTTTTCCGTTCTGTCTCATCACTGGCAAGATTCGCATCATGTACAGAAAAAGCACGATGATTTGGAGCTAGAGGCTCCATCAAAACTAGCGCCAGCATAAACGTAACAAGGAGAGTATTATGACAATTTCAAGAGCAATGCAGTCAGCAGCCAGCGGCGTAAGAGTGGCTGAGGTTATAATGGATGTGGTTGCCAATGGGTTTGCAAATCTGCAGAACCACGGTGGAAAAGTAGGATGGGTTGAGGTGGGTGCTATGGGTACCCAAACGATGACGGCTCCAGGTGCAGCAACGGAAGAAGGGGCAAATGGTGTTGGGATTCAGCTTGGACTGGGGGCAACAGTGAAAGCTATTCATAAAGATATGACGCAAGGCGCTTTACAAGAGTCAGACAGCCCGTTTCATATGGGAATTCACGGTGCTGGTTTTTTTCAGTTTATTAGACCTGACGGTCGAATAGTCTTTAGCCGCAAGGGCATCTGCCGACTTGATAAGGATCGCAATATTGTAAACTCGGATGGATACATCTTGGCGCCTGGTATTCAAGTTCCAGAAGGATATCAAGATGTGGAGATATCGCAAACCGGTCAAGTTTCAGTAAAAATGCCCGGACAAAATGCTATGCAGGACGTTGGGCAATTAGAGATTGTTCGATTTATTGAGCCGGGTGTTTTGGGTCAAGAGGGTGATTATTTTGTAGCCAATACCGAGTCTGGAGAACCAGAGGTCGGTGCTCCAGACACAGGGGGGCGCGGGGTGTTAAAAAGTCGACACTTGGAGGCCAATAACGGAAGCGCCATTAAATTAATGGGGGACATGATTCAGGCCCAACGCAATCACGGACAATGCTTAGCAATTATTAAAAAAGCAGATGAGATGTCTGAATCTCAAACAAGGATAGTATCATGAAGCAGACTATAAGCTTTCTTGTTGTTATATTTTTTAGCTTAACGTCGGCACATGCTGTGAAGGTTGAATTAAAAGACAGCCATGAAGTGTACAAAGAGTTTTTAATGTTGTCTGATTTTTTCGGCGGAATTGATCCAGCAAAAGATCAAGATATTTTAGAAGCTCCAAACAAAGGAGAGTCTAAGCATTATGCCCATGACTGGGTGCGCCAACTGGCAGAGAATTTTGGACTAAGTTGGGCTCCTTCACATTACAAAGGGATAACGCTGTCTCGTCATGACGGGCTCTCAACCAAAGTAAATGCACAGGATGTTGTGCGCGAATATTTAACTCAGCATCATCCTGAAAAAATATCGGGTGGGATCGATGTGTCCATAGAAGCGTCATCGCAATACTTATTATTAAAAGGTGCCACAGAGCCAAAGTTAACAAATTTTTCCTGGATGGGGGATCAAAAATTTCTCGTGACCTTTGATGTTGGCGGCCATGAAAAGAAGATAAAAGGGTGTTTGTCAACCATGGTATTAATTCCTGTTTTAAACAAGCAGCTAGAAGTTGGATCAATTATCGAAAAAGAAGATTTGGAGTTTAAAGATTTTCCATCGAACAAAGTTACAAAAAACATGATTCAAGACGAAAAAGAATTGATTGGCAAGACATTAAGGCGCAAATCTGCAAAGGTCGGCGACATGTTAAGCGTACACGACATTATTAGTCCCATCATCATTAAGCGCGGAGATCTGGTTACAATGAAGGTTGAGACGCCAACTGTTGTAATTTCCACTCGAGGAAAGGCGCAAGGAAATGCTGCCATTGGGCAATCAGTTCAAGTGATGAATTTAGAAAGCAAGCGCTTGATCGAGGGGGTTGTTAAAGACTCTCAAACGATCATCATCCCCGTTGTGGGTCATTAGGAGATATTAAATGCGAAGCATGTTACCCGTAATAATAATTGCACACCTGCTTGCCGGATGTTCTGGGGTTAATGAATTAAAAACTGCGGTTGTTGGAACAAACTTATCCGGGATTGGAAATATTAAAGACCCCGACGAAGAACAGGTAAAAACGCCCCTGCCGGAACCAATCGTGGAACAACCAAATCGGAACTCGTTGTGGCAGCCGGGCGCAAGATCCTTTTTCAAAGATCAACGCGCATCAAGACCTGGCGATATTTTAACGGTTACCGTGAGTATTAATGATTCTGCAAACATGAATAATGCGACAAAAAAAGAGCGAGCCTCTCAAAATAAAAATGCATTATCTAAGTTGGCTGGGGCTGAGACAGGGTTGCATAAATATTTTCCTGGGATAACTCCGTCCAGTGTGTTTGATACAAGCTCAACACCATCGCACAGCGGCAAGGGGACGATTAACCGAGCAGAGCAAATTAATTTAGAGGTTGCCGCGATGGTTGTTCAATTGTTGCCCAATGGAAATTTGGTGATTAAAGGTGAACAAGAAATATTGGTGAACAGTGAGCTTAGACGGTTGCATGTTTCTGGCATTATTTCAAAGGCAGACATTGACCCCGGGAATATTGTAAACAGCCGAAGAATCTCGCAAGCCCGAATTTATTATGGCGGCGAGGGTGAAATTAACGATGTTCAACAAGATAAGTGGGGCAACAAATTGATTGAGGCGATCACTCCATTTTAAACAAAAACACCCATCGTTCAGGTGGGTGTTTTTTTAATTACTGCGGGTTGTTAAAATACGATCTTTTATTGCTGATCTGTTGAGCGGGATCCATGAATGCGCTCTACTTCCGCCACAATTTCTTCCCACGTAAGACCACCCATAACTATTGGACCTCTTGGGGCTGCCTGGTTCACTTTACGTTTAGTTGATGGGGTCATAACAACTGTTTGTTTTGCTCCGGTCTTTTTGTATTGAATATCTGTTATTTTCCCCAAACAGTTTTGTTGAGCTTCTTTTAATAAACTTGTTTCTGTTCGAGTTTGATCGCGACCAGACGCTGTATTGGTAACTCTTGTGGGTTTCTTGAGCAGTATTTTTTCAATTGCGATTTGCTCTTCGTTGGACAATGTTCCCTGCTTTAGGGGTTTTGTTTTAGAAGAAAAATAGTCGCGATCAATCATCTTAATAAGCAAAGGAGGTGATGATTCAACAGAGCGGGAGGGCGCGCAATCATCATATGTCAGACTCAAAACTTGATTTAGATTGAGCTCGATAGTGTTTAGCGCCGATCTAGCTGTGCATACTTGTTTTTCTGTGTTGAAGCTATTTACGCTGTTTTCGTCAGATGTCTCGTGGTTGGATCCGTGTGTGGCTCCAATAATTCCGCACAGCAATAGCATTGTTTTTAAGTGTTTTTTCATGAGCGTCTCCCTGGTGTTATTCTTACAGCCGTTTAATGGGGAGCTATTGTTTCAATTTCAAGAGGGGGGCAAAAATAAAAATGCATTTACTGAAAATTAACCAATAACGAATTAAAAATAATACAAACAGGCTTTTCTTTGAAAAAACTATCGAATTGATTATAATAAATAAAAAGGTGTTGCATATGATTGATCGACCACTTTCACCGCATTTACAAATTTATAAACTGCCGTTGGCTGCCATCATTTCTATTTCTCACAGAGTCATGGGGGGCGTCTTATTTGTATCTGCTATTGTTATCTCTTTGTTGTGTTTTGCGTGGTTTGCGCATATTGATTTTAACTGGATTACATCTTTGATTTTCTCATGGCTTGGTAAAATAAAGGCGACCTGGCTTATTGTTGGTGTTGTTTTCTATGCCTTAGCCGAAATAAGATACATTGTTTGGGGGCTAAATCATGGTATCAGCCCAACCTTTGTAAGCACGTCTAATATGCTAATAGTCACTGCCACGTTTGTGATTAGCGCGATGTGCTGGGTTAAGATGTGGGGCGGATTATGAAATTAAATCTTAAAGCAATTGATGCGCACTTAATCATCAGAATACTGTGTTTGCCGGCCCTTGTTTTTGTCGGATGTCTATTAATAAAAATGACAACAACGCCCGATGAGTTTATTAATTTCTTGCGAGCCTATAAGGCTGTTGGTGTATTTTCACTGATCGTAATTATGATACATGCAACCCAAGAATTGATAACAGCGTTAGAGGATTATATTCCAAAGCAAACGACAAGAACCAAGGGAATAAAAATACTGGTATTTCTAAGTTTGACTTCTGTGGTAATCATAAGCTTTACGTTATGGCGGATTTAAGTTGTGAATGAATATAAAATAATAAAACATCAATATGATGTCGTCGTCGTTGGGGCTGGTGGCGCTGGATTAAGGGCAACATTGGGAATGAGCGCTCAAGGTTTAAAAACAGCCTGTATTTCAAAAGTATTTCCAACCCGCAGCCATACTGTTGCAGCACAAGGTGGCGTTGGTGCAGCACTTGGCAACATGGGTGATGGCGATAAATGGGAATACCATTTCTACGACACCATTAAGGGGTCGGATTGGTTGGGCGATCAAGATGCCATCGAATACATGTGCAAGCATGCAAAAGAATCGGTGATTGAGTTGGAACACTTTGGGGTTCCATTTTCCAGGACAGAGGACGGTAAAATTTATCAACGTCCGTTTGGCGGGCACACAATTAATAAGGGTGAATCGATGGCTCACCGAGCATGTGCGGCGGCCGACCGAACAGGGCACGCAATTTTGCATACGCTGTACCAACAGTGTGTTCGCCATCAAGCTGAATTCTATGTCGAATATATCGTTATTGATTTATTAAAAGATCCAGAAGGCAACATCTGCGGTGTTCTTGCCTGGTGTTTGGATGATGGAACGCTGCATGAATTTCAATCTCATTTGGTTGTTATGGCAACCGGCGGATATGGTCGAGCATTCTTTTCTTGTACTTCCGCGCATACCTGCACAGGTGATGGCAACGGCATGGTTCTAAGAGCCGGATTGCCACTTGAAGACATGGAGTTTATTCAGTTTCACCCCACGGGTATTTACGGCGCTGGATGTTTGATTACCGAAGGCGCACGTGGTGAAGGCGGCTACCTTACCAATGCAAAGGGCGAACGATTTATGGAGCGATACGCCCCCGCTGCAAAAGACCTTGCCTCGCGAGATGTTGTAAGTCGCGCAATGACCCTTGAGATTTTAGAGGGGCGCGGTGTGGGCGAACATAAAGATCACATCTATTTACACCTTGAACATATTGATGCAGAAATTCTTCACGAACGATTGCCAGGCATTTCCGAAACCGCAAAGATCTTTTCAGGCGTGGACGTGACTCAACAGCCCATTCCTGTGTTGCCAACGGTTCATTATAATATGGGTGGGATACCCACAAACTATTATGGGGAGGTTGTTGTCCCCAGTGGTAAAAAGGAAAAAAAGATTGTTCCTGGGTTAATGGCAATTGGTGAGGCGGCATGCGTGTCAGTTCATGGTGCCAATCGTTTGGGAACAAACTCATTGTTAGATTTAATTGTGTTTGGCAGGGCTGCTGCCATTCAAGCGGGCAAATTGATCAAACCAAATTCTCCTCATAAAAAGCTACCCGAAGACGTTTCGCAGGTTGCGTTGGATCGTTTTGATCGTATTCGAAATTCTAATGGTGCGACACCAACTGCAAAGGTATTGCTGGCGTTGCAGAAAAACATGCAAAACCATTGCGCTGTGTTTAGAACAGAGGCAACCTTACAAAAAGGTATTGATGAGCTATCTAACGTTAAGCAGCTGCGTGACGATTTGAAGGTTACCGATCGTTCATTAATTTGGAATACCGACTTAGTAGAGGCGCTGGAATTAGATAATCTACTGCTGCAGTCAGAGGTCACGTTGCATTCAGCGTTGGCTCGCAAAGAAAGTCGTGGAGCCCATGCCCGAGATGATTTCCCAGATCGCGATGACAAAAGCTGGACGAAGCATACCTATGCATCAATAGATGATGGCAAGGTTAACCTAGACTATCGAGATGTTACATTAAAAACATTGTCATCTGACGTAGATTCATTGCCGCCAGTTCGGCGTGTATATTAAGGAACCAAGATATGGCTGATTTTACATTACCGAAAAATTCTGTTGTTAAAAAAGGTCAGCATTTTCCAAGTGCGGCAAAGAACAAAAAAGCATTTCATATCTATCGATACAATCCAGACAAGGGCAACAACCCAACCCTAGATACGTTTGAGGTCAACATGGATACGTGTGGACCCATGGTGTTGGATGCGCTTATTAAAATAAAAGGTGGAATCGATTCATCCTTAGCGTTTCGACGATCGTGCCGCGAGGGTGTGTGCGGCAGTTGCGCGATGAACATTGATGGACGAAATACGTTAGCATGTTTAAAACCTATTAGTGAGGTTAAGGGCGATGTGATGATTTATCCCCTGCCCCACATGTCGGTGATCAAAGATTTAATTCCTGATTTAAAAGATGCCTATGCACAGTATTCATCTATAAAACCCTGGGTGCAAGAGAAAGACCTACCTAAAGATTCTGAGCGTTTGCAGACCCCCAAAGATCGTGCAAAGATCGATGGATTGTGGGAATGTGTCTTGTGTTTTTCATGCTCAACCAGTTGTCCAAGCTATTGGTGGAATAGCGATACTTATTTGGGGCCTGCTGTGCTGTTACAAGCGGCGCGATTTATTGAAGACAGTCGCGATACCATTACAGAAGAGCGCCTGAGCGATTTAAACGACTCATTCAAGCTGTATCGTTGTCACACAATTATGAACTGCACAAACACTTGCCCTAAGGGGTTAAATCCTGCTAAAGCTATTGCAGGTATTAAATCAAAAATAAAGGGCTAAAATGTCTGTGTTAATGTGTGTGCCGTTTGTCGGGCTAATTTTATCTATCGCCTTGCTTCCGTTGTTGACCCCCAAATTATGGCATAAAAATTATGGTAAGATTGCCTTTGGCTGGTTAGTTTTTGGCGCTTGGAGTATTGGTCATTTCATGAGCCCTGAAACTGCGGTGCGCTCAATTTCACATGCGCTGGTTGAAGACTATGTTCCGTTCATTTGTATCGTTTTTGCATTATATACGATTAGCGGAGGTCTTCGAGTTCACATTCATGCGAACCCTACTCCCGGTTTAAATACAGCAATACTTTTTCTGGGGGCGGTATTTGCAAACTTTGTGGGAACGTCTGGCGCGTCTATGATTTTGATTCGTCCATTTTTAAAATTAAACCACCATCGTTCAAATCGAACACACCAGGTGATTTTTTTCATTTTCGCTGTTTCAAATATTGGTGGTTTGTTAACACCCTTGGGCGATCCACCCTTATTTATGGGGTTTTTAAAGGGGGTTGATTTCTTTTGGACAGCTCAACATTTGTGGGCGCCTTATACGGTGACGCTAGGGATATTGTTGTCGATATTTTATGTCGTTGATCGACGCTTGTGTGAGGTTGAATTGTGTTCTCAACCCGCCGATCACAAGATCAATATTTCAATCGATGGAAAGATTCACTTTTTCCTATTGCTGGGTGTGGTCGCTCTTGTGTTGCAAAGTGGAATTTGGAAACCAGAAGAATATTTTCATGTCCTTGGAATTGAAGTCGGCAGACAAAACATGATGCGTGATGTGGGCATGGTCTTGTTGGCGGCATTGTCGTTGTTAATGACCCCTATGAAAATTCGCAGAGGTCATGAATTTCATTGGGAACCCTTTTTTGAAATCGCAAAATTATTCTTGGCGATATTTATTACGTTAATTCCTGTGTTGTGGATGATGCAAGAATTCGGATCTCATCTTACAGCGCCACTGACAGCAACGGAATATTTTTGGTTGTCTGGGGGCTTGTCCGCATTCCTGGATAATGCGCCAACGTACCTGGCTTTCTTTAATCTTGCTGGGGGCGATCCGTCACAGCTGATGATGGGGAAAGCCAGCATATTAATTGCAATTTCATTGGGGTCGGTTTATATGGGGGCGTTAACCTATATTGGAAATGCACCAAATTTTATGGTTGCAACGATTGCAAGAAATTATCAAATTCGCATGCCGTCATTCTTTGGATATATGGCGTGGTCGTTTGCAGTTCTGCTGCCGATTTTCATTTTGATTAATTGGTTGTTTGTCGGAAAGTAAATAGAAACAGAGATTGGCATAAATGAGAGGGTTGGATACATTGGATCTAACCTAATGGATACAGCGGCACGTTGCTAGCGTTACATTGCAATCGCTGGTGTGTATCAGACACGTCTTAGTACTTTATGAACAGAGCAAAGATTCTAAAAAACAGTCCGATCTCTATTATAGCCGTACCATCTGTAAAAAAGCACGCTCCATTTGATCGATTGACCATATGTGGGGCTGCTTTACTAAAATTTCCAATTCATCCAACTTGACGATCGCTTTCAATAATCCGCCCACGCTCCATTTGGATAGATTGTGTATTAATTGTGGGCGTCGATTAAACGGTATCATTGGGGTTGCCTGGTTGACAACAACCTGAGCAGAAATTCCCTGATCCATTTTCATTCTTAAAGCAACAAGATCCCACATTTGTTTTGCAATAATGCGCACCAATGGAATGCTTTCTTTTTCAAAAATAGCCTGTGCTTTTTGAAATGTATCAATCATTGCTTTTGGGTTTTTACTTACAACGACTTCTGCAACTTTGAATATTGCAAGGGGTTGGCTTGGAATTAAAGCTTTCTCAACCTCTTCAACGGTTATTGATTCGCCCGCTGGGTATAGTTGCAACACTACATTAAGTTGTTGCCGAATGGCAGAAAACGTCATCAGATAGTTTAGGATAGTTTCCACCACTCCAGATTCCAGCTGAAGGTTTTTCAGTTTGTATCGCGTAAAGGCAGATAGAAATTGTTGATCGTCACCGTATATGCCGATGGCTTGGTATTTTGTGTGGGCATTCACATAGGTTACAATTTTACTGGTTGATCGTAGGTTTTTTCCAACCATTACGATGGGAGCAAAGGGTTCATAGGATTGTAACAAGCTTAAGAATTTATCCGTAACATCGCGAACAACATACAGTTTTGGAGATTCAAACAGAGAAGATTCCAAATATAACTTTTCTTTTGAAATCGCAAGCAATTCAGATTCGGTGAACGTTTTTACAGCAGCGCCGGAGGCATTTAAACGCTCTGGCAGTAAGTCTAATACCAGGTAATCTTCAATAGCAGGTGCATTTCCATAAAGCAAACACCCCGATGGAATCTGCGCTGAAAAAAGAGTTTCGGGGCGTTGCTTCATTTGTTTTTACCTAAGACACAACGATGTTAACAATTTTGTTTTTCACAACAATGACGCGTTGAACAGTTTTGCCGTCTGTTAAATGTGCCACATGGTTTAGGGCGGCTTGTTTAACAGAGTCTTCGTCGCTGTCCGCGGGCATGTCGATTGTTCCGCGCAACTTTCCGTTGACCTGAATCGCGATCGTTACCTGCGTTTCAACAGTTAGTTCTGGGCGATGTTTTGGCCAGGGTGTTTCATATACCAACGTTGTGTGCCCAAAGCTTTGCCAGATCTCCTCACATATATGAGGTGTTATCGGAGCAAGCAATTGAATCAATGTTTCATAGCCTTCGCGGAACGCCCACTTCTCATCAGTTGTTTTTGGATCAAATGCAAACAATGTGTTGGACAATGTTCTTAATCTTGCAACGCCACGGTTGTATGAAAACGTTTCCAAATCATGGGTGTATTCCATAATTGTTTTATGAACAACTTGGCGCAAGGTCACCGCAGCAGCAGAAAATGTATCTGGTTCTGGCGTGTTAATCGCAGGAATGCAATCCACAGCATACATTGCTTGAGTGTACAGTTTGTTTAAATATCTCCATGCTCCATCCGCGCCAGAGTCTGTCCATTCCAGATCTTTTTCAGGAGGATTGTCAGACATCATAAATAGGCGAGCTGTATCTGCACCATAAGTGTCAATGATTTCACCGGGGTCAATGGTGTTCTTTTTCGACTTGCTCATCTTTTCTAAACGACCCACCGTAACCGATGATTTGTCGGATGCTTTAATATATGTACCATTTTCGAGAGGCAGAACTTCAGCAGGTGACAGCCAAGCCCCTTCTTTGTCTTGATAGGTTACGTGGGTGATCATGCCTTGCGTTAACAGGTTTTTAAAGGGCTCTTCAAATTGAATGGGGTACCCACATTTGCGCAGCGCGCGTGTGAAAAAACGAGAATACAATAAGTGTAAAATGGCATGTTCAACACCACCAATATACTGATCGACCGGCATCCAATATTGCACATCTTTTTCATCAAAGGCCTGTTCAGATTTTGGGGAACAATAGCGCAAGAAATACCAAGATGATTCAAAGAATGTATCCATTGTGTCCGTATCGCGAATGGCAGGTTTGTTACAGCTTGGGCAATTTGTATGTTTCCAAGTTGGGTGATGATCCAGCGGATTTCCAGGGCGATCAAACGTTACATCCTCAGGTAATTTGATGGGCAGGTTTTCAACTTTTTCAGGAACCACTCCGCAATCGTTACAATGAACAAACGGCACAGGGCACCCCCAATAGCGTTGACGGGAAACACCCCAATCTCGCAAACGATAGGTCGTGGCGCTTTTCCCAGTGTTCGATGAATCTAATTTTTCGATCATGGTTTTTTTGGCATCTGCCGATGTCATACCCTCTAGAAACTCTGAATTAATCATCGTTCCATCGCCAGTATATGCAGCGGCACGATCCCACGATCCATTGTCGCTGACAACCTGAACGATGGGTAATTCGTATTTAGTCGCAAATTCAAAATCGCGCTGATCGTGTGCTGGGCATCCAAATAATGCGCCCGTGCCGTATTCCATTAATACAAAGTTTGCAACGTATACGGGAATTATTTTTCCTGGAATTAACGGATGGGATGCGGTTAAGCCTACAGGGCAACCAAGTTTTTCAGCCGTTTCAATGGCGGCTTCGGACGTTCCCCCGCGTTCACATTCTTGAATAAACGCTTTGAGGTCGGCGTTTGCTTCAGATTGTTTTTGTGCAATGGGGTGTCCTGCTGCAATGGCTAAAAACGACATACCAAACAATGTATCGGGTCGGGTTGTAAAGACAGTAACGGTTTCTCCGTTAGACAATTTGAAGTCAACATAGGCACCCTGGGATTTTCCAATCCAGTTTTTTTGCATGGTGCGAACTTTTTCTGGCCAGCCGGTTAAAGAATCTAAGCTTTCAACTAACTCATCTGCAAAGTCTGTAATTTTTAAAAACCATTGGTGAATCAGTTTGCGCTCAACCAAAGCGCCAGAACGCCAACCTCTGCCATCAATAACTTGTTCGTTTGCCAAGACGCTGTTTTCAATCGGATCCCAGTTAACATGAGATTCTTTGCGATACAACAATCCTGATTTCCAAAAGTCGATCATCATCTTTTGTTCATGACGATAATATTCGGGTGTATGGGTTGCGACTTCTCGATTCCAATCATATGAAAAACCAAGGGGTTTAAGCTGAGTTTTCATTTCTGTGATATTTTTATTCGTCCACTCTCCGGGGTGTACTTTGCGTTCCATCGCAGCATTCTCTGCTGGCAGACCAAATGAGTCCCAACCCATGGGGTGCATTAAATTATAGCCAAGCGCTTTGCGATATCTTGCCGCAACATCTCCCAATGTGTAATTGCGAACGTGCCCCATGTGAATGCGTCCGGAGGGATAAGGCAGCATTTCTAAAACATAATATTTGGGTTTGGATGGGTCAACATCAGATTCAAATACCCGGCGTTCATCCCATGTTTGTTGCCATTTTGCTTCGCTGGTTTTAAAATTATATCGCATTGTTATGTTGTCCTTAATCGCGTTTATTTTGGTCATAAATTCGTATGGCTTCGCTTACGATTCTGTCAATTAATGCTTGACGAATAGAGGTGTCTGGCGTTGCCGTGACCCAATTGCTACCCTGTTTTTTTTCCATCATCATTAATACTTCAAGACTATCTGCTTTGGGGGATTTTCCCAAAACATGAAATGTAAATCGATATCGAATGTCTGTTTTATCAGCAGGTGTAATCCATTCTGTTTGAATAATCCTGGCATGAAAATTATTAAAGCTGATGGGGTGTTCCGATGTAATGCGACTGACGGCGGCCCACATTGGGTCATCACCTGTTACCGTTTTCTCATCGGCGTCTTTTGACCATTTCCACGTCAGGGCATCTTTTCCAAGGGCGCTGCCTTTGCGCTCCTCATCCAGTCGTTCTTTTGCGGTATCAAAGCCACCTGGAGTGTTGTTGGAACAGCTTGATAATGCTATACCGCAGAATAAGAGTGTTATTAAATATGCTTTCATGGCGATGCCTCTCATAAAATTTGATTAACACTTTCTTATATCAGATTCGCTTTTTTATGTCATCCAACATTGCAGATGGGTCAAATAATATTGGTGAGATGTTCAGCAATACTATACACTGAGGACGATGTAGATTTAATCTAATGATTGCCCATGACAGATCAACCCAATTTATATACTGGTGTTCAAATTATTTTAGACACGGTCAAGACCCTTCCTTTGCGACCGGGCGTGTATCGTATGTTAGATGCCGCGGGTCAAGTGCTGTACGTTGGAAAAGCAAAGAGCCTTAAGAACAGGGTGCGCAGCTATACCGTGTTGGATCAGCTGCCATCGCGATTGCAGCGGATGGTATTCGCGACCACCTCTATGGAGATTATTTCCACAAAGACAGAGGTTGAGGCGTTAATTTTAGAAAGCCAGTTGATAAAAAAGCTGCAACCCAAATACAATATTTTACTTAAAGACGATAAATCTTTTCCATATATCTATATTCAAAAGGGGCATGACTTTCCACAGATCTATAAAAAGCGTGGGGTAAACGAACATGAAGCACAATGTTTCGGCCCCTTTGCCACGATCGATGCAGTGGAAACCACAATGATTGCACTGCAAAAGATATTTAAATTGCGCAATTGTAATGATGCCTATTTTGATGCCAGGCAGCGTCCATGCTTGCAATATCATATTAAACGATGCACAGCGCCCTGTGTTGGAAAAGTAAGCGTTGAAAGTTATCATCAGCAGGTGGTGCAGGCTGCAGATTTTTTGAAAGGAAAGTCGCAAGAGATTCAAAAAATGTTGGAGCAAAAAATGGTAAGTGCTGCCACAAATGAAGAATATGAATTGGCTGCAGCATACCGTGATCAAATTAAAGACTTGCATAAAATCCAACAACATTCCAGCATCAATCCTGTCGGGGTTCGCGATGCTGATATGATGGCATTATACGAAGAAAAAGGATGCGTGGGTATTCAAGTGTTTTTTGTGCGGGGTGGTCAGAACTATGGAAATTTATCTTATTTTCCAAAACATAGCGCCGACAATTCGATTGAGGAAATCTTTCAGCAGTTTATTGTGCAGTTTTACGCGTCGCGAATTGCTCCCAAAGAAATATATATTAGTCACGTTTTGTCGGAACAAAACTTGATCGCTGATGCATTAACTGAAATGAATGGGCAGCCTATCCATATTTATGTGCCACTACGTGCAGAGAAAAAACGATTTATGGATATGGTCTCGTCCAATGCCAAAGCAGCCGTAAATCGCAAATTATTAGAAACGGCCAATCAAAAAGATTTGTTGCAGAAATTGGCGAGCTTTTTAGATATGGAAGAGATTCCTGGGCGCATCGAAGTCTATGACAATAGTCACATTCAAGGAGCCCATTCGGTTGGCGCATTTATTGTTGCTGGCGAAGATGGGTTTATAAAAAATGCTTACCGTAAATTCATCATCAAAGACGCAACCGTATTTGGCGATGATTTTGGAATGATGAAAGAAGTTTTTCGCAGACGATTTACAAAACCAGACACAGATGAAAATTGGTCGTTCCCAGATGTTGTTATTATCGATGGCGGTCTTGGGCAGTTAAACGCGGTTATCGAGGTTTTACAGGAACTGCAATTGCCCAATGTCCCAAAATTGATGGCGGTTGCCAAAGGGGTTGATCGCAACGCAGGTCGTGAAAAGATACTTGTTCCTGAAAAACCAATGGTGCAGCTGGACTTCAACGATCCGTTACTGTTTTTTATTCAGCGATTAAGAGATGAATCACATCGATTTGTGATTGAAACCCATCGAAAAAAACGCAAGGTTCAAATGACCCTGTCTCAATTAGATGAAATACCAGGAATTGGACCCAAACGAAAAAAAGCTTTGTTACATCATTTTGGATCTGTTAAATCTATTAAAGAGGCAAGCATTGAACAGTTTGAACACGTAAGTGGAATTAGTCCAACGATGGCAAAAGAAATCTATCTATTTTTTAATCCAGAAAGTTAAAACATGGCTGTGTATACAATCCCAAATTTTTTGACGATGCTTAGAATCCTGGCGATCCCGGGAATTGTTTGCAGTCTATATGCTCAATCATTTTGGGGAGACTGGATTGCGTTTAGTTTTTATGGGGCTGCGTGTATTACCGATTTCTTTGATGGGTACATTGCGCGCGCTATGCGACAAACATCCATGGTGGGGCGTTTTTTGGATCCCATAGCTGATAAATTATTAGTTAGCACCGTGTTAATTTCTTACGTTGGTTTAGGAAGATTAACAGACTGGAATTTGATCCCTGTTATTTTAATTGTATGTCGTGAAATTTTCATTTCAGGTCTAAGAGAGTTTTTGGCAGATTATCAAATTCGCATGCCGGTCAGTCAATTGGGTAAATGGAAAACAACAACTCAAATGCTGGCGCTTGGGTTTTTAATGGTATATCCTTCTGCGCCCAAAGAATGGATGACCTATGAGATTGGGGTTGCGCTGTTGTGGCTATCAACCCTAATTACACTGTGGTCAGGTGTTGCCTATATGATAAGCGCCCTGCGTCAAACGAGCAGAGCGCATCATTAAATTATGGCTTGCGTGCCATAAGTCTGAATGTTAGATCAATTAAGTTCTCGGCAAGTCCACGAGCCTCACCAGCTGCGAGTGTGCGATCCAATTTTCCATGTGGGCGAATAATCGTTGCCCCATCGCTTGCGGCTTCTCCTTCTGCGTGGATCATAAAGTGAGATCCTTTTTCTATAACTTTAACTGTAATAGTTTTATTATCGTGGGCGCTTTTTAAAGCGGTGATTAGGACTCTTGCTAATGTTCGCCACTTTGTTCGACCGCGTTCTTTTAGTTTTGATAGTATTTCTCTACGCAGGGCTGCTTTTTCCTCTGAAAAAGTTTCTGTGGAGGCGGTTATCGCGACCGTGGCAGTTTGTGCTTTGCCTTTTTTAGAAGCCTCCCCTTTTTTAGAAACTGCAGGTTCTGCTGCTTTGTGAAGATCTTCCGCCACCCTGCGAGAAATTGCAGCTTGTTCTGCAAGAATCTGCTCTTCATACAGTAAATCAATGTGTGTGGCTATGGTGCCAAGGGGGGTAGCGCCTGCTGCAGCTGCGCCTGAGGAGGCTTCTGTTTCTGGTTGCTCGACATATTCTGATGCCTGTAAATACCCAGCAATAAAGGCTTCTTCAATTGGGGCGGGTTCTCCCCTAGCGACGGCTTCCATAAGCTCCCCTAGAAACACGGCTTCAAATTCTTTGTCTTCAGTTGGGGTTGCGGGCAGTGTAAGAAAAGCACTAAGGCTTGTGGGTGTTGATCCAGTTCTGAAAACGCCAGATCCTAATAAGTTTAAAACTATTGGGTGTTTAGAGGAGGTTCTTATTGTTATGGGCGAGGTAACAAAGCTATCTCTTAATCCGTTTTCTCGAATAAATTTAAACGTGACACCATCGTTTGTATGGACATCTATCCCGGGGGTCGTTATAAGTTTTCCATCAACAAACACCATAGATCGTTGTAAACCATCTTCCCAATCTCCATAAGGAGTAGAAGATGAATATATCATCTTTTTTAGATCGCCCTGAAATGGAACCGGGACTATTCCCGAGATGTCTTTCAACCATGCAATTTTAAGAGCGTCGCTGCTTCCATAAGGTTGTGTTAGGGCAGCTCTTGCATCTTTGGCAAGGTCGCCAGTTTTCGCTTGAGCTAACTCTAGCAGGCGCATAACCATTATCTGAAATCTTAAAAAATGAGAATGAGTAAAGCGATGATAATGTTCCATTGCTTCGGGGCGAGAAGCAGCGCGATCTGCAAAATGGGGCGTCGGGGTCTTGAGGCTATCTAATTCTTGTGTAAACGAACAGTAACCGAGTGCGACTATTTGCCCAAGAGTGTCGATAGCCGCGTTTTGTATACGCACTTGATCGATTCTCTTTAGTCTTGAAAACTCTGGTTTAAACGGGGCGCAAAATGCCCCAAAGCCTACTGCTGGAAAATCTGTGTCACAGTGTCTCCTTAAGAAGGTTTCAAGTTGCTCTAACGTTGACGGCGTGACATGAGTTGCGTGGTCTGCTGCTGCGGGCGCAGTTAATGCTGTATCATTTAAAGCTGCAGCTGCTGCGGCGTGGTTTGTCGCAATGAAGCTTGATGACGCAAGCAGAGAGAGTGTTATTATTTTTTTCACGGTAGACGTTCCTATTTATTTACGTTTTGTTATATAAGGGCGGCTGGCAAGATTGTCAACTTTGTTTATAGGTAAACAACGACTCCTATGTTAATTGAAAAAAAGTTAGCATCATAAGCCTGATCAGGGATGTCTTTAATTTTAAATGAAGTATTAGGTTCATACACCCCCTCTGCGCGTACTGCGGTGCCAACGCCAAGCGCATATTCAAATCCAGCACCCATAAGTGTAGACCATGTTCCATCGGTGGGTTCAAAGATTTTTTCAATAGCGTTTTTGATTTTAGCGGAACTGCTTTGAATGCCGTATATGCCATATAACAATAGATTTTCGCTGGGGCGAATTCCGGCTTTTAAGTATCCACCAAATTGTGGAGCCGCATCAACGGATCCTTTGTTGACGTCCTCAGATTTCACAAAAAAACTATAACGTCCAAAGGCTTCTGCGCCCACAAAAATGATATCCAGAAAGCTTTTTCCAATACCTGCGTACAGTTTTCCATTGGCACCCAGTTGCTTAAATCCATCTGTGACAGATCTTTCTTTGAGTGATGCTAGGTTTCCGCCGATGCTTGCGCCCAGGGAAACGCCATCGAATTTTCCAGCGTAAGGAGACGTTGATACTAATATTAAACAGAGGGTAGCAAAAAAAGATTTCATGATTTAAATCCTTGATAAAGCTTGATACGTAATCACAGCTAAAGTATATGCCAACCCATTCATGATTACAAATTGATAAAATGCGATTTTCCATGATCCAGTTTCTTTTGCGGTAACCGCGGTTGTTGAGCTGCACTGCAAAGCAAACATAAAAAAGACTAACAGGGCAAGAATCGATGCGGTTGAAAACAGAGGGCTTCCATCTTTTTTTTCGGCATCCCACAGGGCTTCAAACGTGCTGGTTCCGGTGGTTTCTGTTAGATCTTTTCCTAGCAATAACGTAATAGACGATGCAAAGACTTCCCGTGCGGCAAAGCTGGTTAATAGCGCTGTTCCCACTCTCCAGTCAGCGCCCATCGGCGTAAAAGCAGGCTCAATCCATTGACCCACTTTTGCAGCATAACTGTGGGACAGGCGATCGGCGTGGTCTGTATTTGTATAGTTTGGAAATGTCGTTGCTGCCCAAATTACTAAACTGAGACCCAAGATAATGGGACCTGCGCTTTTGAAAAAGACAAAGACTCGATTTGCCGCAGATCGTATAATTACACGAATGGACGGCCATTTATAGGGGGGGAGTTCCATCATAAAGTAAGAGGTTGTGTCTGTCGGTAAGAACTTGTTTATTATTCCCGCGGCAACAACCCCCAAGAACATATTAATAAAATAACAGCTGGCAAAGGCCAGTCCCGCCGCCAAGGGTGAGTGACCACGAAACAAAAATGATATGCACATTGCATACATTGGAACCCGCGCAGAACACATCATAAACGGAACGACCAGAATTGTAATGAGGCGTTCTTTTTTTGATTCAATTGTACGGCTGAGTAAAATTGCGGGGATTGCGCAGCTAAAACCCGACAACAACGATACAAACGATTTGCCATGTAACCCAAACTTTTGCAGTATGGGGTCTAGAATTACTGCCGCGCGGGCAAGATACCCACTTTCCTGAATGAACAGAATGATCGCAAATAATAAAAATATTTGAGGTGCAAATACTAACAGAGCTTCAAGACCAAGAACACCACCTGAGATTAGCGATGCGAACAAGGGATATTGCATTGAGAATTGCAGTTGTTGAATCAGCCCAATACAGGAATCGATCGCAGATTCAATCATATCGCTGACAGGTTGTGCAATATAAAATACGGCGCTGAAGATTAATATCATTGCAATAAGCGCAACCACAAAACCCAATCCAGGGTGTAAAAACAGTCGATCTAAATCACGCACATTCGATACTTGCTTTTGAGGTGGGGCAAGCTTAGGTGGTGCAGTCATCTGCAGATCAACATTTTCAATGGCGTAGATTAATGTTTTTAGTGCAAGAGGTTGGGCGCTGTCGACAAACGAAATACCATGCGCTTCGTGTAGGTCATGAAGATTGGCAGCACTGTCCTGAACGTGCGTACAATACGCCACACATTTAAAGCCTTCGTTACGAAGCTTGGATAACAATTGTATGCGGTGTTCGGCAAAGCGGCAGTCAACTACAAAAATGATGAGTGAGCTTTTATGCTTATCCAATACGGTGCGCACCTCTAATTCTTCAGGAGAGTTTCCATTAATCCCGTATATTCCCGGGGTGTCAATAACCGTAACATTCGAAGAAAAACTTTTTTTTAATGGGGCGAGATGTGTAGTTGCCGTTGAGCCTGGATAATTCATTACCTCGCCAGACGATCCGGTTAACGCATTAAACAGAGATGTTTTTCCAGAGTTAGGCGCCCCAATCAATACCCATTTTATTTTAGCGTTAGGCATTTCATTTCTCTTTTTCGAAGGGCAATGAGTCGCCCTTGGGTTTCAATAACGATAGGACCATTTAAAGGTTGGATATGTTTTATCTTAATAAAGGTATTTATGCCAAGCCCCATATTGTGGAATCGATCGACCTTATCAGAGCAGATATCTATAATACAATAAGTATGATTTATTAAAAGCGACATAAGTTAAAAGTATTTAAAAACATGACATATCACATATCATATACTATCTTGTATGTGGAATAAAAACATTTCATTTTTCCTACAAATCACCCTCTTTGGTTGCGATTAACTTGCAAATCTATTATCATGCGGGTTAAGCAATTAAATTTACAGAAGTTTCATGTTATTAAGATTTTTATCGTTCCTGCACATATTAATGTTTTTTCAGATATTAACGTTTTCCGTTTCTGCAAAACTAACGCCGGCTGTGGACACAGAGGGTCGCCAATTCTTTGTGATTGATGGCGACACAGATACGATCCTGTTTGAACATAATGCAGACTTGCGCATGTATCCATCGTCAATGACAAAAGTTCTAACAGCATATATTATCTTTGAAGAAATCACAGCGGGCAAGATCTCATTGAATACACAGTTTGAGATCAGTCGTAAGGCGTCAAAAACAGCGGGAACAAAAATGTACTTACCCGAGGGTAAGACAGTTAGCGTAGAAGATTTAATTCAAGGAATCTTTGTAGCTTCTGGAAACGATGCGTGCGTGTGTGCTGCCGAAAATATTTCAGGTAGCGAAGAAGCCTTTGCAGTAAGAATGAACCAAAAACTTGCAGAGTTCGGATGTAAGGATTCTCACTTTGTAAATACATCAGGATTGCCAGACGAAAATCATTATTCAACATGCCGTGATTTGTATAAAATTGCAAAACGTTTATATGCTGATTTTTCGCAGTATAAGCGTTTTTTTGCGCAACAAGAATTCACCTATGGAAAAGGGACTCACAAAAATTTGAATCGCTTATATAAAACATTTGAAGGTGCTGATGGTCTAAAAACAGGACACACCCAGGGTGGTGGATATGGTGTAATTACATCGGCATTCGTGAATGGTCAGCGAATTTTTTCTATCCTTAATGGGTGTAAAACCATGGTGGAGCGCAATCGCGTCAGCGAGACATTATTGCGATGGGCATATGGATCATTTCATCAAGTAACCGTATTACAAAAAGATCAAATAATCGCAAGGCTTGATACATGGATGGCAGACCATCCACAAGTACCCGTTGGGCTTAAGAGCGATGTGATACTTACTCTTCCAAAAGGGGGCAGCCAAGGTGTTACCTCAGAATTAGTGTTTCAGGGTCCGCTTGAGCCCCCAGTTGCGAGTGGAGACAAAGTGGGAGAGCTGGTATTAACATTGCCTGATCAAAAGACTAAAATGATTTATCCTGTTTATGCACAAACGACGGTGGCTAAAGCTGGGTTTTTAAGGCGTCTCCCAATCATCGTTCAGTACTTGTTATTTGGTAAAAACGCACAATGAGCAAGGGTGTGTTTATTACCCTGGAAGGTGGAGAAGGTGCCGGGAAAAGCACTCTTGCACAAACGTTGGTCACTTTCCTGCGGACTAAAAATATCCCGGTAATCTTAACCCGTGAACCGGGTGGCACAAAAGAGGCAGAAGCCATTCGTTCGTTAGTCGTCTCTGGCGATAAGGATCGATTTGATTCCATTACAGAGGCATTGCTGTTCAATGCGGCAAGACGACACCACCTAAAACATAGCATTCTGCCTGCTTTGGAAAATGGTGCGTGGGTGATATGTGATCGCTTTGTTGATTCAACATTTGTTTATCAAGGATATGTGCAGGGCGTTGATTTAGATTTCTTAAAAAACTTACACCATGATGTGTGCGATAATATTTTTCCCGACTTAACTTTCTTGTTAGATGTTCCTGTAGACATCGGGTTATATCGCGCGACCAGACGCCAGAATAATAGCGACGAAACACGATTTGAGCAAAAAGGACATGAATTTCATGAAACTGTGCGAAGCGCATTTCTAGCGTTGGCGCAACAGCATCCGACACGGTATCGTGTATTAGACAGCACTCTGTCTGAGGCTGATCTTGCTAATGCTGCAATAGCTTATTTAAATAGTTTGTTGCAGCAGCATAGCTAAGCAATATCAAAATCAAAATAAGTATTTGGAAATGGTTCGTCTTTCAACGTAAAGTGCCACCACTCTTTATCATAATTTACAAATCCGGATGATTCCATAATGGATAAAAGTAGATGTCTGTTAGTTTTGGCAGATGCAGAAATGTCTTCTGATATCGTATGTGATGCAGACCCAAAAAAATCAAACTCTGTGCCCATATCAAGTTCTTCTTTCGTGGTTGGGTTTATAAGGGTTACATCAACGGCAGCACCTCTGGTGTGTGTTGATCTAAGGGCAATATATCCCAGATCGAACAAAGTGTCTTTATCAATGTCGGGATAAAACCGCTCTTTGTTTTGAATGTCTGTATTAAGAGACCATTGTACAATATCTTCCACGGCCTTTAGTGGGCGATACGCTTCAAAAACAATCAGTGAATAACCTGCTTTCGTGGCTTTTTCTTGGGCGAGAATAAGTGCATCCCTAACCGCATTTGATACGATACATTTATTTGTCGTGTATCCTGCAATAGGGCGACCCATAAAATTATTGTGTGTTGCATAACGAATGTCGAACGGAATGTTTTCTAAAGAACAAAAGCCAATAGGAATCATGTTTGTTTTCCTGATTATTGCCTAACGAAAGATAAAATAATATCAGTTACTTTACAAGAAAAGAGTTCTTAAATTGAATCATTTGAGCCAATTCTATAGGGGTAAACGGAATAAGAGGAGAAGAAATATGTGGGCTGTGACCAAAATATGAAAGAGGCAGTCCAGAGTATATCGAAAGCCCCATGACATTCCCAAACCTGCGACACATATCAATCTTTGTAACGATTAGATATGAAGGGTTTAATGTTTTGAATACTTTAATCATGTCTTGGGCTTCTTGCATATCAAGACCAGCAGGCATTACCAGAACGATAATGGCCGCAGCGTGAGATAGCATTTCTTTTGCAAACGCAATTTGGTTGTCGTCATATGGATTTAGCCCCGTTGTGTCAAGCAACACCAGACCATTGTGGGTTGTTATATGTTCGGACAATTCTTCTTTTGTATCAGCTTTTTCAAAAGGTATGGCTAGGGCATTTGTAAAGGACGTTAATTGAGCAATAGCTCCGGCTTTTTCAGCATCCAAGGTGATGACAATGGGGTTTAAATCCAGCACCGTTGCCTCAATTGCTAATTTTGCAATACAGGCGGTTTTCCCAGCGCCAGGTGGACCAATTAAAGCTATTGGACACGACTTTGAGACGCCCGCGCCATCTTTAAGGTTTTCTAAATCAAACGGATTAAAATGAAGAATTTGATCTAATGAGGCGGCCAAACATTCAGAAGGTTCTGGAATTTTATGTTCCAGGCTGCGAATTAAATCTTTAATTTGTTTTTTTGTTAACTCACCAAGACCGTGCTCGTCTAATGACTCATATATCCGATCGAATGATTTTCGACCCGTATCAAAATCAGATTCAATGGCGGCAGTAATGTGAAACAATCCACGCTCTTCAATACTGGATACGATGATAGCATCTTCCCCCAACTCTTTTCGAACCCGGTTCATGGCCTGTGTAAATGTTGTCGCTGTAAATTTATGTAGCTTCATAGTGCCGATACCTTTTTAAATTTCTCCAAGAGTTTCTATGGAAACCTTATGATGAATTTCATTTTGAGATAAGACAGGGGTTCGGGGACCCAGTTTATCAATTACAGTCTGCACAAAGGGGCGAATATTTGAAGATGTTACAATTACAGGGTGGTGGATTGCGACGTCTGATCGATTAAGCAAATCATTTGATTTTTTTATAAATTTTTGTAATTGCGATGGAGCCATCGCCAGCTCTCGTGCTGAATTATAATCCCCCACAATGCTGGATGCAAACTCGCTTTCCCACTCAGACGATAACATTACCACATTTAATACATTGTTTTGTGCAAACGAATGAGTAATCTGTCGACCTAACCTTGATCTTACGAATTCAGTTAATGCGGTAATACTTTTAGCCCCCAATCCTGATTCAGAAACGGCCTCTAAAATAGTGGGCAAATCGCGAATTGATATTTTTTCATCTAATAAATTTTGCAAAATACGCTGTATGGTTCCCATTGACACTTGAGATGGTACCATATCATTTACAAGCTTGCGATGGCTTTCGTTCAATCCATCAATCAGTTTTTGAACATCTGCAAATGTTATGAGCTCTGAAATGTTTTCTTTAACCAATTCAATCATGTGTGTTGTAATGACGGTTGCAGGATCAACAACGGTAAAACCTTTGTGTTCAGCGGCGTCTTTTTGCGAGCCCGCAATCCATTTTGCTGGCAATCCAAAGGCGGGCTCTGTTGTGACTTCTCCTGGGAATGGAATATCTTCGCCATTGGGGCTCATTGCTAAATATTTATCAGGACACACTTTTCCTGAGCCTGCTTCAATTTCTTTAATCTTAATTGAATAATGATTATCTTCAAGATCCATATTGTCTTGCATACGAACCGCGGGCAGAACAAATCCTAATTCAATACCCAGTTGTTCGCGAATATTTTTTATTTGATCTGTAATTTTCACGCCATCATTGCGATTTAATAAAGGCAGTAAGTTATAACTTAATTCAATGCGCACCATGTCTATGCCAGAAATAGACTCTTTTCCAGGAAGTTGAGAGGCAGTCGATGTTGCTGAATCTGCTTTCTTTGAAGGTGCTGTTGCCGTATCTTTTTGAGCTTGTATTTTTTCATAGGAAAACCAGGCTAAGCCGCTGACAGCCGTTGCAATGATCGCAAATGGAAAGAATGGAATTCCGGGGATTAAAGCAAAGACGAATAATAAAAAGCTGCAAATTCCTAAAGCGGTTGGGTGAGCACTTAATTGTTGAAAAAGTGCTTTATCCGCAGACCCTTGAGTGCTGCCTTTTGAAACAATCATACCGGCCGCAACAGAAACAATTAGACCTGGAATTTGAGATACCAGACCGTCTCCGACAGTTAAGAAGGTATAAGATGCCGCGGCGTCGGATAGGCTAATCCCTTGTTGAAGAACACCGATTAAGATGCCCCCAATGATGTTGATAAATGTGATCAGTAACCCAGCAACAGCATCTCCGCGTACGAATTTTGCCGCACCATCCATGGCTCCATAGAAATTAGATTCGTCTTCAACCATTTTTCGACGCACTTTTGCTTGTTGATCTGTAAGGGCTCCTGCCGCAAGATCTGCATCGATAGCCATTTGTTTTCCAGGTAGCGCATCTAAACTAAAACGAGCGGATACTTCTGCGATACGACCAGAACCTTTCGTGATAACCATAAAGTTAATGATCAACAGAATGGAAAAAATGATAAGACCAATTACAAAGTTTCCTCCCATAATAAAGCGTCCAAAGGCATAAATAATATGACCCGCAGCTGCAGGTCCCTCATGACCATTGGATAGAATTAGCCGGGTAGACGCAACATTTAAAGACAGTCGAAAAATAGTTGCGACCAATAATACCATTGGAAATGAGTTAAACTCCAGAGGCTGTTCAATAAATAAAGCCGTTACCAGAATAATGATTGAAAGGGTTATAGATAAAGCAAGGGCAATATCCAGCAGCCACGTTGGCATGGGCAGTATTAAAATTACTAACACAGCGATTAGTGCAAACGTAAAGATAATATCCCCTCGACGAACGAGTATTGATGGGTTTAATGCCGCAAACAACCTTTCCATAAAACTTAATCTCCAATGTGAATGTTGTGTTCAGTTTTGTATAGGTTAAGTTTGTTTCTTAATGTTCTAAGTGATATGCCTAAAATATTAGCAGCATGGGTGCGGTTTCCTAAACAGTGATCCAGGGTTCCCATAATCAGGGTTTTTTCTACCTCTGCAACTGTTTGACCAACCAATGTTGAAGATTGTACTCGAATGGGTGAGTCGCTGGCATTTTGTGGGTGTAAAGACTTTATCCCTTTAGGAAAAATCACACTTGGAGTGATTTCCAAACCAGTCGCCATTAATACGGCGCGATGCATCGTGTTTTCAAGTTCCCTAACGTTTCCTGGCCAGCTGTGCATCTGCATTTGTTTTAACGCCTCTTCAGAAAGAGGGCGGACAGGTACACCGTTGACCTTTGCATACTTTTCAATAAAGTGAGCAGCCAAAAACGCAACATCTAGGGGTCGATTTCGCAAAGGGGGCATTTCGATGTTAATGACATTAAGGCGGAAATATAAATCTTCGCGAAACTTTCCTTCTTTTACATATTGCCACAAATCTCGGTTGCTGGTTGCAAGAATGCGAATATTTACTTTCACAGGTCTGGACGCGCCAACAGGATCAATAACCCGTTCTTGAATAGCGCGCAATAATTTAGCTTGTAAATGTAGGTGCATTTCGCTGATTTCATCAAGCAATAAAGTGCCGTTGTTGGCTTCTTCAAATTTACCAATACGCTTTGCTACGGCGCCTGTAAACGCTCCTTTTTCATGACCAAAAAGTTCGGATTCCAATAAGTTCTCTGGAATAGCCGCGCAATTTACGCTGATAAAATTTTCTTTAGATCGATTGCTAGATTTATGAACTAGTCTAGAAATAACTTCTTTACCTGTTCCGGATTCGCCTGTAATTAACACGCTGGCATCGCTGGTGGAAACTTGCTGAGCCATGCGGATGACATCTTCCATCGCGGGGTCTTTATACATTAACGCTTGATTATCATCACAGACAGCCTCTAAAACGGCGGCGATTAATTCTGCATCGGGTGGCAGCGGGATATATTCATTTGCACCATGACGAATAGCTTGTGCTGCTTTTTCTTGGTTATTTTCACCCACACCACAGCCAACAAGGGGTACGTTAAAACGCTCCGCTTTTAATGCTTGAATCATTTTATCGATGGGCATGTTTACGTCCATCATAATCAGATCAGCCCCTTTTCCTGCGCGCAATGCAATCAAAGCAGATTCTATACTGTCGGCATGCCCAACTTTTGCACCTTTGTTCATAGCTATTTTGCTGGCTTCAACTAAATCGCTACTCATTTTTCCGATAATTAATAAGCGCATTTTTTATACCCTACTTTAAAATTTTAATTACTTCTGTCATCGTGATGGCAAGCTTATCATCAACCGAGACAACCTCACCTTTTGCAATCAACCGATTGTTTACGTAAATATCAACGGGATCTCCGATACGACGTTCTAATTCGACAATTGAGCCTCGTGTTAATTTTAGTAAATCGCTAACCGGCATTTTTGCAGATCCTAAAACAGCTGAAACAACCACTGGAACATCATAAACCGCTTCTATGGGGCGACCAGATTCAAGTTCGTTCTTTGTCGAGGTGTTTGTGGTAGAGTTTGTTGTTTCTATAGGGGTGTTTTTTTCTTCCATTTTTATTTCCTATTCGGGCGTTGATTCATTGTTTACTTCAAATAAAAGCGCGGAGAGATCATTAATAATATTGTTAAGTCGCTTTTCTATATACCCACTTTCCCAGCTAATCAAACAGTCTGTAAGCTCAAAATCTTCTGAGGGCTTAACAGAAATTTGAAGCTTTAACGAAAGCTTAGATATTATTTGGCTGCACGCATTCTTTATCCCGTCTAACCTATCAGGATGAACTGTAATAAGAAGCTCTGGTAAATCTTTTAGTTGTGCAATTTGAGAGTGTATAAAGGTCGTAATTTCTTTTTCTCCAGCTTGAACTGAATAAGCAGGAAACGTTTTCCTGAACAGAGCAAGGGTTAAACTTAAAA
This sequence comes from Candidatus Bodocaedibacter vickermanii, assembly GCF_014896945.1. Taxonomy (GTDB): domain Bacteria; phylum Pseudomonadota; class Alphaproteobacteria; order UBA6184; family UBA6184; genus Bodonicaedibacter; species Bodonicaedibacter vickermanii. The sequence goes on along the minus strand of NZ_CP054719.1, from coordinate 899,022 downwards.
TTAAATTACATATTTTGGCATGCAATGCATTTTGTTCTTCTATGGATTTTTCTACTGAAAGTTGTAGGTTATATAATAGTTCTCGTTGTAGTGTTTCTTGACGATGTGTGGCTTCAAGAATAGCATCGTTTCTTCCCGTTTGAAATCCAGTGGCGGTGGCCTCTTCTTTTGCTTTATTGAATTGCTCCTCTGTCAGCATATACGTTTTGCCGTTTCTTAAGTTGCTATCATAAATATTTTTTAACTGCGTCATGTTGCTCACTCATAGTCTCCTAGTCTACGTATTTTTCATCTTCTTGATCAGAGACAATGCGCGCAGTAATAATTTCCTTTTCGATTAATTCTTTTACTTGAGAAATTACCATGCTTTGGGCATCATCGACCTCTTTTAATCGTATACGACCTAATGATTCTATTTCTTCTTTTAAAAGGTTTCCTGCACGTTCGGACATGTTTTTGAAGAATAACGTTTTGATGGCGCCCGACGCTCCTTTTAAAGCAAGGGCCAGTTTTGTTTTGTCGACTACGCGAATAACTTCCTGAATACCCTTGTCATCAATGCGCACCATATCTTCAAAGGTGAACATTAATTCTTTAACACGTTCAGCATCTTCGGGAAGCGATTGCTCCAAAAAAGTTCTAAATTTTTCCTCAGAATCGCGATCAAACAAGTTAAAAATATCTGCAACAACTTGGTGCGCATCTCGTTTATTGGTTTTGGAAACGTTATTCATAAATTGAGAACGTAATGTTTTTTCTAAATCGTTTAGCACTTCTTTTGAGACCATGTCCAATTTTAATACGCGAATCATCACGTCTTGTGATAAAGACTTTGGAAGAAGCTTAAAAATAGCGGCCGCTTTCCCCGGACTAATCTTTGTTAAAATTACAGCAATGGTTTGAGGATGTTCTGTTTGCAAAAAAGTAACCAGGAAATCATTATCTACCGATTCCAATTTTTCCCATAAGTTTTTACCAATAGGTCCAACGATATCTGCCATAAGGGTTGCTACTTTGTCTGGGGGAAGTATTTGTGATAATAATTTTTCTGTTTTTTCAACGCTACCTACAACTGATCCAGTTCCAGAGGACACATTTTTTTGAAAGTCCACATAAATGTATTCAATAGTTTTGGCTTCAATTACACCTAAATTTGCCATTTCTCTAGAAAGTGTTTGTAATTCTTCGGGGTCTAAAAAAGAAATAATCTTTGCAACTTTGTCTTCCTCTAAAGAAAGCATAAATGCTGCTGCTTTTTGAGGTCCCTTTAAAACTTGAGGTATGTTTTCTTGTGCCATTTTATCCCTCGTTCAACCAAGAATTTACTACTTTTGCCGCTTGTTTTGGATAGTCTTCAAGTAAAGAGTGAATGGTATTAACGGTGTCTGATTGGACTAATCCCGAAACGTTTTTTAATTGAATTGCTTCTGGGGGTTTTCGTTTTTGATCAGCTGCTAAAATGTCAGCCTCTATCTCTTTCTGTCGTAATGAAGGTTTTATAGACTGCATCACTAACATAAGATTTTTAAAGAAAGGCTTAATGATACTGAATGTTAAAAACAAACCAACACTCAAAAAGGCCAGGATTTCTAACAATCTAAAGAAATCGTTTTTTGTAAAGCCAAACAGCCAATCATAGGCAGAGGCTGCCTCGGGTGTTTCCATGGCAAACGGCATATGTACCACTTGTATTTCATCACCACGTGTAGCTTGAAAACCGATGGCGGATTTTACAACTGTTTTGATGGTTTCCAGTTCTTCTGCCGATCTGGGTTGGTATTTTTCTTCTTTGCCCTCTTGGGTGCGAATACCATCGACCATTACAGCAATACTTAAGCGTTTAATATCGCCACTTTCTTTTACATATTGACGAACTGTTTTTGAAATCTCATAGTTAATGATTTCTTGATTTCGTGTGGATTTGTTTTGAGCCACGGGTGCTGGCGCACCTTTTGCGGCACCTTGAGGGCTTGGGACTGCATTTTTAAGTGTAATAGGCTGATTCTCTGTTTGAGCTTCTTGGCTAATATCGCTAACAACCTGAGATGATCGAACTACTTGAGTTGCCGGGTCATATAGTTCTGAACTTTCAGTGATTCGATTTAAATCTAAGTCAACAGCAACTTGGGCGCGCACTTTACCATAACCAACTGTTCTTTCGACTAAAGACTCAATCGTGTGGGACAGTTTTTCTTCCAATAAAACGCGGTGATTGTTAATGCCGTTGTTTACTTCTTGCGAGTCTGCACCGTCAGTGCTTTTAGCCAACAGCCTTCCATTGTTATCAATAATTGCAACTCTTGATGCATCCAACCCTGGAACCGCGGCAGCGACTAGGTGTTGGATCGCTTGAATGTTTTGTGGGGATAGAGTATTCGATCCTTTTATTTTAATAACAACAGACGCAGTTGGAACTTTTTGTTCACGTTGAAAGGGCTCACGTTTTGGTATAACTAAATGGACTCTGACCGCAGCGACAGAGTTTAATGATGCTATGGATTTTCCAAGCTCACCTTCTAGTGCGCGAATATAATTTATATCTTGAGTGAACGCTGTTGTGCTAAGAGAATCCCCTTTGTCGAAGATTTCATACCCCACGCCGTCACTTCCAGGCAGACCTTCTTGAGCAAATAGCATGCGTAATCGGGGTGCTTCTGTGGCCGAAACTAGGATTTGACTTCCATCTCCCCTTAATTCATAAGACGTTCCTTGCCCCTCAAGCTTTGTAATAATTTCCCCTGCAGTTTTTGGATCAATATTATTATACAGTGGAACCATAGAAGATGTGGACAGTTTTGAAAAAAGAAACATAAGCATGACAAGGAGTATGACGCTAAACATTGCGGTCAACAACACTCGGGTTTTTCCCATTCGTCGTATTGCTTCTAAAACAGTATCCAATTAAACACCTAAACACCTTATACTAGGTAAAGTTTACCCATAATGATTAAACAAAGAGTTAATAACGGAAAAAATTACCGAGATGTTATTTCGAATAGTCTGGATAGAGTTCGTTGAAAGGGTTGTTTATATTTGTTCCCAATATAAATATCTTTTAAACCAACGTCAGAGTACATAAAAAGGCTGATTTTGGTTTCATATAATAAATCAATCAATTGCATAAAACGGGTAAGACTGTTTTCATCATCATCGTTCATTTGCTTTAAATCAGTAATAATTATTGATTCACATTTTTTTAATATTGAATCGTAATATGCAACACCCACCGGGGACTCACATAATGTATGAAAGCTATACGTACATTCTTTCAAACTTTTTTGTACGCTGCGCTGGAAAAAGTTCGCTACAGAAGTTACTTGTTTGTCCACAAAGACTCTGCGGCAGGTTTCTTTGCCTTTTAGACGATAGTCGGGACCTTTTTCTAAAGAAAAAACCTCTAAATGTTGTAATAAGAATTTTTGAAACTGACGGCAACGTAAATCATTGGGCAGATGAAATTCATCAGGCTGGCGATTGGACGTTGTTATCAAAATTCCGCCCTGTTGAAAAAAATGCTTAAAGAATTGAAATAGAATCATTAGATCGCCCATGTCATTAAGCTGAAATTCATCCAGACACAACATTGCCCCTTTTTTATAAAATTCTTTAGCCAATGACTCCCAGGGCTTTTTTTTATATTTAAGTAAGCTTTCGTGAATCGTTTTAATAAAGATATGATAGTGAAGGCGCTGTTTTGAAATGGTGGTTCTGTCGTAGAACAAATCCATCAAGTATGTTTTTCCACGACCAACATCGCCTACAATATAAAGCCCTTTTTTTTCAGAGTGAAAATATTGATGCCAAAAAGGCTTGTGAAACTGTTCGTGCAAATGATCCAATTTGCTTATAAGAAGACGTTGAGCAGAGTCTTCTTGCAAGTCTCCCTGGTTAATTCGGTTGTAATAAACTGAGCTGACTGGACCAAACATATTGATACTATAAAACACCTTATTTTCTAAGGCTATCAATAAATTATTTACAAATCGTTACTTTTCATTATCAACGTAACCCATTCATCAACAGGTATGGCATCGCTTAATATAAGCCCGTGTTTAGCATAAGTTTCGGCTACCATGTTTTTTTGAATGTCCAAAATTCCAGACAAAATAACGGTGCCATCTTTAGATAATGCATTTTTAACATCGGCAACAATGTCGCACAGAACAGTTGCCAGAATGTTTGCGATAATTAAATTAAAGGGTTGGCGGGATAAAATGATTTCATTTTGAAATCCATTGCCGCTTAAAACATCGATATGGGCAACGTCATTAAGTGCGCAGTTTTCAACAGTTACGCGCACACATTCTGGGTCAATGTCAGATGCGGTAATTTCAGATTTTGACCATAGCTTTGCAGCAGCCATTGCTAAAACTCCAGACCCACAGCCCATATCTAGAATTGAACTAGGCGTATAATCTGTGGATTTTAGCTGTGATAACGCTAATAAACAGCCCCGTGTAGATCCATGATTTCCAGATCCAAACGCTGTTGCTGCATCTATAATTAAAGGCAACAATTGACCGGGGGTTGGATCTTTGATATGCGACCCATAAATATAGAATTGACCAATTTCTAAAGGTGGAAATGATTCTTGATTTTCACGCAGCCAGTCGCGTTGTTCCAGATCAGAAATTTCGGGATCTGTTATTACAATTTTAAAAGCCTCGTATAATTTGCTAATAAATTCAGAGACTTGAATCAAGTTTTCGCGCTCAAACAAAATCTCAATGATCCAAGTGCGAGATGTTTTATCTTCCCACCAGGAATTAGCTAAAGTTATTTGGGACAGAATATCTGTAACAAATATAGCATCTGATTCAGAGCCAACCTTGGCGTTAAATTTTAAAATAAAGTCCATGTTAGTTTTCATTAACACTTGGTTTAAAGCCATCTACGTCTTGAGGTAATGCTCTAATATCAAAGTATACCAATAAAGGACCGGACAAACAAATTGATGAAAATGTACCCACAATAATTCCAATCATAATTGGCAGCGTGTACGTTGCGATCACCTCGCCACCAAATAAGTACAAGAACAAAATAGACAGAACGGTTGTTCCAGATGTAATTGTTGTTCTAGATAACGTTTCGTTCATGCTGCGATTAATAAGTTCTGGTATTTCCATCTTTTTAAACTTGGCCAAATTTTCACGAATGCGGTCATAAATCACGACTGTATCGTTAATAGAATAACCAATGGTAATCAAAATGGCCAAGATAGCCGGCATGTTAAATTCTAAGTTTGTAAACACATAAAAGGCCACAACGTAAAACGCATCGTGGACAAGTGAGAATATAGCGCACACCCCAAATCGCCATTGAAATCGAACGGCAACGTATGCAAGCATAGCAAGTAAACACAAAGCAACAGCAATAACGCCATTACCAAGAAGTTCTTCGCTGGCTTTTGGCCCCACTGTATCAATGCTGCGGTATTCAACGCCCGCACCCAGGGTTTCTTTAATACGAGCTAACGCAGCCATTTGTGCGTTTTCATCACCAGGTTGTTTTTCAACAACCACCATAACATCATTGCCTTTTCCAACCTCTTTAAACGAGACATCACCTAATTTTAGATCTGTAAATTTTTCGCGCAATGAGTGAATCGTCATGCCCTCGGACATTCTCATGTTGATCATGAATCCGCCTTTGAAGTCGATACCCCAGTTAATACCGCGAGCCAGCCCCACAGTCAGCGCGACAATTAATACAAGTGTTGAAATTCCAAAGAAAACAAAACGCTTTCCAATAAAATCAATATTAATATTTTCAGGAACTAATCGAAGACCCATGGTGTGACTCCTTTATATTGTAACGGGTTTATTTTTGCGAAAGTCGATCCATTTCTCAGAGATCAGCCGCGTTAACATGATAGCCGTAAACATAGATACGGAAATACCTAAGCATAGCGTGATCGCGAATCCTCTGATGGGGCCGGTTCCAAACCAGAATAATAGCAAAGCTCCCATAATGGTTGTGATGTTGGCATCAATAATCGTTGCCATGGCTTTGTCGTATCCAAGTGCCAATGCAAGCTGAGGTTTCTTTCCCGCTTTTAATTCTTCGCGAAGACGTTCAAAAATCAACACGTTGGCGTCAACAGCCATACCGATGGTTAATGCGATACCCGCAATACCAGGAAGTGTTAGGGTTGCCTCCATAATGGAAAGACCCGCAAGCAACAAAATGGTGTTAAATAGCAATGCGATATCTGCGATAAGCCCAAAGACCCCATACAAAACTGCCATTGCAATCATGACCGCTGTGATAGATAAAATGGTTGCAAATTGACCCGCTTTAATAGAGTCGGATCCTAAGCTTGGTCCAATGGTTTTTTCTTCCATAATGCTTAGCGTTGCAGGTAATGCACCTGCGCGCATCAAAACAGCCAAGTCATTTGCCGATTGAATGGTAAAGTTTCCAGTGATTTGTCCTTGTCCGTTTGGGATCTCGCTTTGCACGGCTGGTGCGCTTATGATTTTGTTATCTAAAACCATTGCGAATTGTTTTCTGGGATCATCCTTGGGTAGCAGAGCTAATTCACGAGTAACATCAGCGAACTTACGCCCACCCGGACCATCTAGTTGGAATGACACGATTGCTTGGTTGTGCTGTGTATCGTAACCTTGTTGCGCATCAATAAGGTTGTCGCCAGTTAAAACAGGATTTTGAGAAATTACATAATAGGCTGTTGGTATACCGTCCAGTCCTTCATCTTCAGCTATAAGCCTTGTTCCAGGAGTCGCTCTGTAATTTTGAGCCTGAACGTTGTTAATACGAGCCTCCACTTTGTGAAAGGTTAGTTTTGCAGTTTTGTTGATCAGACCTTTTACGCGTTCGGGATCTTTTAATCCTGGTAATTGAACGACGATTCGATCGGTGCCCTGTGCGGTGACTTCGGGTTCTGTTGTTCCCAATTGATCCACGCGGCGGCTAATGATGCTAATGGATTGATTAATAATAGATTGACGCAATGTCAATAAGTCGTGGGGGCGCAATTGAGTTGTTAGGCGTTTTCCATCAACGCGTGTTATCATGTTGGGCAGCTTGTTCAGCTCGGCTTCGGCTTTAGCAGCATCTTGGTCGTTTAGCACCTCAAACACAACGGAGGGGCTTTCGCCTTTAACAATTGTTAGATTTGAAAAGCTAATTTTTTTCTGACGCAGCAAAATGCGAACCTCATCAGCATATCCAGCAAATCGATCTTGAACTGCGCTGGACATATCGACTTGAAGTTGAAGGTAAGACCCGCCTTGTAAATCTAAACCAAGACGCATTTGCGATGTTCTTAGAAACTCAGGAAGTTCGGCAAGTTGATCTTCTGATAAAAAATTGGGAATCATAAAGAGTGTGCCTAAAAAACACACTCCATAAACTATTAAATTTTTCCATTTTTGACGACCGGACATTCGGAACACTCCTGAGTTTTATACTATTTATTCTTCTGATTTTTTTGGCGCTGGGCGTCGGTTACCACCTGCGCGACCCCTGTTCATGGGCGATCGTACGCGCGGCTTTTGAGCTTGAGCTTGCTCATCGGCAGGTTCTGACTTATCAGCCGCCTTTGCCTTTTCTTGGGTGGGCTTTGCTTGGGGTGGTTGCGTCATCGCTTTTGCTTTGTTTGCAGAATCGACAAGGCCAACAATTGCAGATCTTAATACGCGAACAGGTTGACCGGCGCGATTAAAATCAACGTGAATTTCTTTTTCTTCAAGCTTTACAACGCGTCCAATAAGACCGCCTGTTGTTGCAACAGTATCCCCAATTTTAATTGAAGACTGCATGTTTTGTTGATCTTTCATTCGCTTGTTTTGTGGGCGAATAATTAAAAAGTACATAACACCAAATACAAGAACGATGGGTAAAAGCATTTGTAAGCTGCTGCTTGCTGAGGTGCCAGCTGTTTGAGCGGCAAGAGAATTTAAAAACATAGAATAAGCTCCGAAATAAAAAACTACAAAGATTCTAGCGGGTTTTCATACTAATGGCAATGTTAATTACTTTGTGTATGGCAGAGATCCAATAATTTGATACGGATTATAAAAAACAACGCTACGACAGTTAGAGATTTATAGCGCTTCGCGCAAAACTCTGGGGCGCGCTGCAGAGAAGGAAAGCATATAATGTACAGAAGTACGTTATGGGGTTTCCCCATAGAGACACGACAAAATAGTCATCAAATGTTTCGAATTATGTGTCGCTTTGTGTGGATACCGAAATATCGCACAAAATTTGAAGAACCATATCGAGAGATGTTGAAGAAGATCATCGGAAAGATAGGGTATGATTACAATATAGAAATAGTGGAGCTAGAAATATCCGAAGATCATATACATATGGTCGTTCGATCAGAGCCCAGGATCTCACCCTCAGATACTATGCACATCGTAAAGAGTCTAGCGGCACGAGAATTTTTTAATACTATCATGACATAAAGAAGCGCTGTTTTTGAGGGGGGAAACTGTGGACGCAAAGTTAGTTTATAGAAACGACTGGAAATGCAAACGAAGAGACAATAAGAGCTTACGTTCAGAATCAACTTAAGGTGATGGATCGGTTAGAAAGCGGTTCTAAACAAATTAACCTTTTTTGAAACTCGGTCGCTTGCCGCCGAGTAGTTCATCGAGTACCCCCATTGAGTCCTGCATCACGCTAATGGATGCAACGTCACGCTGGCAGCATCATGCCTCACTCACGAGTTTCGTTATTTGAAATCCGTGTCCAAACACATCGGATCTTACCTAAGGAGTTCTGGGATCCTCCTTGGCAACTGCAGGTTGGCGCGCTGCGAATTAATAAAGATTAACAATTAGTTAACGCGATTTTTTTACCACCCCCCGCCCTAGTCACCCTCAGTGACCTTCGGGTGGGGGGACAAAACCCACTCCCTAAATCGAGACTAAATAGACGAAGCGATCCGTCTTTTCTTCACGAAACGGTGGGCAAAAAATAGCAATGAATGAGTCCTCAAGAACAAACATATACCTAAATTATTAACAAACTCTTGACGAACTGAAGATTTTTACAACATGCTGTTGCACCCATTAGGTTGTATCCGATTCGCGCAGACACGCGTTATAAGCAACAACACATTACCTCGTATGCCTCACCCAACATACCACCGCTGTATCATGCTCTCATTTGCGTCGACCTCTGCCTTTATGCGGCTCAAGCAAATCGCAATGCGATTTGATAGCGGCAATCGCCGCTCTGGCGCGTAAAGCGCCCTTGAGCCGCCAACGTGACGCTAGACCCGTTAAGCAATACGGCTTGGAAAAATTACAATCCGTGTCAGATCACATCGGATCTGACCTAATGGATGCAAACTCAGTTTGCTCTTGACAGTCCAAACTTTTTATGTATACTAATAACTAGAATTGCGAAGAGGCTACCCAAAAACCGGGTAGCCTTTTTTCGTTCTACGTCCCAAAAGTATTTCAGCCAAAGGATCTCTAAAAAGATCCTTGACGAGCTTTGGTTGAAAGACTCAAAGGACACATGCCGAATCGAATCCCCAGTACAGGCGCTCAACTACCCGATCAGTAGACACAGCCCTGTAAACAACCCCTAGAGCCGACGGGCTCGTAAAACACCGACTTTGTATTTTATACTAAAGTCCGCCTTTCCCCATTCGTGTAAGAAATGGGGTTCTTTTTGCACGTGCGGGTTACTGGGGATTCACTCGGTTTTAAACAATAAACTAAATAACTTAAACACTTTAACAACGGATCGCAGCGCCTTGAATTGACATTCTGCGGCGCATCGATCAAACAAGGAACTAAAACACTACCAAACTCAAAAACATCTCAAATTCATTTTTCAACCCCAATGATCCTGCGCCCGAAATGGGTCAAAGGTGGGTCAAAAATCTCATGTCTCAAACCACACTCAATCCAACTCAAAGAATCAAATCCTCCCCATTCTCAACGACGATAATCCGTGTCCAAACACACCAATCTAACCTAACATGTCCATCGCCAGGCTGCCTCATTTACAGTGAACTTATACATATCAAAAATCTTTCTTGGAAAATGTTTATAAATATTGTATATAAGAGAAATGTCTTATGGCGGAGTAGCTCAGTTGGTTAGAGCGGCGGAATCATAATCCGTGTGTCGGGGGTTCAAATCCCTCCTCCGCTACCACTTCTCTCTTTATTTATTTCTAATTTTGTGTCATAAAAAGATGAAAAAAATTAAAGGATAAATTATGTCTAGCAACTATACATTTTCGATGATTAAACCAAATGCAACAGCTAAAAACATTACTGGTAAAGTGAATGCATATTTTGAAGCTGCTGGCTTTAAAATCGTTGCACAACGTCGCGTGCGCTTAACTTTAGCGCAAGCACAAAAATTTTATGAAGTTCATAAAGAGCGTTCATTTTATGGCGAACTGTGCGAATTTTTAGCTTCAGGTCCTGTGGTTGCGCAAGTTCTAAAAGGACCAAATGCAGTTTTGAAAGCGCGCGAAATTATGGGCGATACAAACCCAGAAAAGGCCGCAGAAGGAACGATTCGTCGTGATTTAGGTGATTCAATTGGCGAAAACACAATTCACGGATCTGATTCTGATGAAAATGCAGCTAACGAAATTGCATTTTTCTTTAACCAATTAGATATCTGCGAATAGTCTTTTTATCTGTGTCGATGCTAAAGCCCCCCGCATGGGGGCTTTTTTATTTGGGTCAGATAATGGAAACAAACGTTAAGGTTGCGTTTTTAAATCTTTGTCCAATTTGTCAAAAATCTTAATAAAAAATTTACAAATTCTTGTTACTCTTTGTTTTATGTATGTGGCAACTTTCTGATTGTTCAATGAAAAGATGCCCAAATATCAATCATATAAGCGAGAGAAATTATGAAATCTTTAAAAGCAAAATGGATAATGTTATCAAGCGTGTTTTTGTTATCTTCCTTTGAAGTTGCGGGCGCAGAAGTTGCTAAAAACCCAGCAGAGGAAAAATATAAAGCATTGCTAATCGCGGGTAATTATGACGAATTATCAACCTTTTTGGGGCAAATGGCAGATCGCATGAAAAAGCAATTGGCTGCAGCTAAAAAAGTTGAAAGCGATTTGAAAGATGACGAATTCGCAGATGAAATGGAAGTAAGAACAGCTCATGATGATGCTGTTAACAAGCAGTTTGCCTTGAAGTTTTGGAGCGATCGTCTAGCTGCGGTTGGATCATTACGCGATGCAGCAGATGAAGATAAGAAGCAAATTGAGCAAATTAATACTGTATTGCCAAGGGTTGTGGAGTTAGTAAAAGCTGCAATTGAAAAAAGCCATGAAGGAAACAGTGCGTATGCGGATTTAGCGACGTATGTAAAAGAAAACGGGGCGTTTTTAAAAAGTATTGATGGAGTAAAAGATTCAGTTCCAGAAATAACGTTTGAAAAAGCCATTAAGCAAGTATTGCAAGACAATAAAGTAGGTAAATTTCAAAAAGCTATAGAAGCTTATTTAGTAGATCTTGAACAAAAAGCAAAAGATAATGAAGCTGCTGGCAAGGGTAAAGCAGCTGCAGTGGAGCGTAGCTCTAATTCTAAGCTAGCCAAGGGACCGGGTGGTAGCAAAGGCGCGGCTAAGCGAAAAGCTGCTGCTGTAAAACCGGTGGATGATTCTTCTACAGAGGGTCCTTCAGATTCAGATGACAGCGAAGAATAATATAGTCTACGATTTTTACAAAGCCTCCATATGGGGGCTTTTTTCATAATTTGCTTTTCTTTTTAAAAGGCGGTAAATTATCCGATAGTATAAAAGGGTGCAAGATGTCGGATATTATTTTAGATTCAAAAGCTGATCAATTGGCAGATGTAAGGGCGCAACGTTTTAGTACGGGGCGTGCAACGGTTGAGGCATTAGAAGAAATCCTCTATGAACCCATTAAAGTTTTAGACCATGGGTTTGTTCGTATAGTTGACTATATGGGCGATGATGGTGCAGTTGTGCAGGCTGCGCGCGTTTCATATGGAAAAGGCACTAAAAAGGTCAACCAAGATCAAGGGTTGATCAATTATTTAATGCGCCACCGACATACGACTCCCTTTGAAATGTGCGATATAAAGCTACACATAAAATTACCTATTTTTGTAGCGCGTCAGTGGATTCGTCATCGTACGGCCAGTGTGAATGAATATTCTGCACGGTATTCAATTTTAGATAAAGAATTTTATATCCCAGAACCTCAGCATTTGGCAGCGCAGTCAGAAGTAAACAACCAAGGGCGTGGAAACGTATTAGTTGGTGCAGAGGCTGAGCATGTTTTAACGTTGTTAAAGCAAGATTCGGTACAGGCATATAGCCATTATCAAGACATGTTAAATCTAGATGAAAATGGTCAGATTCTTGATGAAAACAGATCTGGTTTAGCCAGAGAGCTGGCGCGCATGGAATTGCCAGTGAATTATTATACTCAGTGGTATTGGAAGATTAACTTGCATAACCTGATGCATTTCTTGTCGTTAAGGGCAGATTCGCATGCTCAGTATGAGATCAGAGTTTATGCAGAGGCAATGTTGGATATTATGCGTCGTTGGGTTCCATTGACGTATCATGCGTTTACTGAATATCGTCAACAGGGGGCTCATTTGTCTAAGACAGGACTTCAAGCAGTACGCAGAATGATTAAGGGCGAAATCGTAACCCAAGAAAACAGCGGATTGACTTCTCGCGAATGGGGTGAGCTAATAAAAATCTTAGAAACTGAGTAAAAAGGTGTATTTTAACTTTTCGTAAACTTTTTGGTATATACTGATGGTAGATCAAAACAATAGGAAGCACATGGCCAATAGAACAAAGTTGTTTGAAGATGGTGGCCGAATTTTCTTTCAAGGAAGCGATCCAGGTACCGTTGTTCATTTTTTCAAAGATGATGCGCTGATTAAGGGTGAGTCTCTTACTATCAATGGTAAGGGTGCTATTAACAATCAGCTGTCAGAACGTTTACATCAAACTCTTCAGGATTTGGGTGTTTTAAGCACATTTATGCGCCGATTAAACATGCGGGAACAATTGCATTCCGTGGGTGAAATAGTGCCAGTCCGAATCAAAATTCACAACTATACTGATTTAGATGTAAACCAAGATTATGGCGTGGATATGGGGACAAAGCTTCCCTACCCTATCTTAGAATTTGTAGGGCCCACTCAACACAAAATGGATAAGCTGATTACCCCAGAATTGGCAGAGGCATTTGGGTGGATCAGCAGCTATGAAATTGAAGATTTAAAAGTATTAAGTCGAAAGATCAATGATGTTGTTTTCGGATTTTTTAGAGGCATTGATTATGATTTGATTGATATCACATTAGACTTTGCCAGGATTTACAAAGATGAGTTTTCGGATCCTATGTTGTTGTTCGCTGGGGAATTAACGCCAGAGACCTGCTCATTAAGATCAAGACATACCCTGCAAATTACTGAAAATTCTGTTGAAAATTTAACTCAATTCTATCAAGATATGGCCAGATTATCAGGTATTATTAAGGAAGCTGACTAATGGCGGTTGCACAGGATAAGTTATACTCTTTATTAAAAGAGTCATTTGCAGATGCTGAGGTTATAATCCAAGACCTTGCGGGGGATGGTGATCATTATGCTGTGACCGTCAAAAGCCCTGCGTTTAAAGGGATGACGCGCGTTCAACAACACAAAATGGTTTACGATGCGTTACAGGGGGCTATGGCGGCAGAGCTGCATGCGTTAGCAATTAAAACAGAAGTACTTTAGGAATTATCGATGTTAGACATTCAATCAAAAATTAAAGAATTAGTTGAAACAAATGATGTTGTTTTGTTTATGAAGGGAACGCCAGAATTTCCCCAGTGTGGATTTTCCAGCACGGTTGTGCAAATACTCAATCATTTAGGTGTTAAGTGCTTAGGCATTAATATCCTTGAAGATCAAGACATGCGCCAAGGGATTAAGGATTACACAAATTGGCCAACCCTTCCCCAGCTGTATATCAAAGGCGAGTTCATTGGCGGCTGTGACATTGTTAAAGAAATGTTTCAAGCAGGTGAATTACAAACAATGTTGGCTGAAAAGCAAATAGTATAAATATTTTTCTTAAGTCTCTTGAATTTATAATATTTCATCACTATATTCTGCTTAAGTAATCTATCTTGAGCAGATCGTGTCATTTATCAGGCTAAACAATTCTATAACATTATTTAGATTTTTGTTGCTCATCCCCTTTGTGTGGTTCGCAAGCAAGTGGGGAGAGCGTGATCGCTGGTGTACCAATCAAACCTTGTCATTGATTTCGAGGTTTGAGGGATTTTTTCCAAAAGCGTATCTCTGCCCTGCTGGGGTTCCAACAATTGGTTTCGGGCATGTAGTAGAAGATAATGAAAACTTCTCTGGGATACATCTAGCGCAAGATGAGGCCTTGGAATTATTGCGGTCAGATCTTGTTAGCGCCAATGATATTCGTCCTTATTTAAAAGACCCCGATAGTTTAGCGCCCCATCAATTGGATGCGATCACCTCCTTAACTTATAATATGGGGCATCCTGAGATTGGTCATTCATTTTTGATAAAACATATTAATGAAAATAATATAGAGGCTGCCTATGATTTTTTTGCGCCTTGGCGAGGGATTGGTGACAAAATTGTTCCTGGCTTAGCAAAGCGCCGCTTGGTAGAACTTATGGTGTTTGCAAATCGACCTCTTGACCCAAAGAGCAATTTATAGTCCCCTTTATGGTTAAAACCTTCGCCTTCCAGGCGAAAAAGACTTCAGTCCTTGGTAAAGGAAAAGAGGCGAGGTATTGAAAAAAAGGAGTAAATATGATACCCTAGCTTAGTCTTCAAGCGCTAGCGCTTGAGAAACGCGACGGGTATCATATGACAGATTATAGCAAAACCAGCCACACCGTATTTTACCATAGATATCACTTAGTATGGATCACCAAGTATCGTAAACGAGTTCTAAGTGGTGAATTAAGATTACGAGTGCGTGAGGTGATCGCACAGGTTGCTGATGAACTGGGTGTTAAGGTTTGCAATGGCGTGTTGTCAGCAGATCATGTGCATATTTTTGTAGAAATACCTCCCCACGTATCGGTCAGTGAATTTGTAAAAATAGCAAAGGGACGATCGTCAAGAAAGATTCAGCAGGAGTTTCCTAATATCAAGAAAGAATATTGGGGAAGACACTTCTGGGGGCGAGGGTTCTTTAGTTCAACGAGCGGCAATGTTACTGATGACATCATTAATGCCTACATCAACAATCATACGGACTCTTTCCAGTCAAATAACCTTTCTAATATCTCTTTAGAGTAGTCAGAGACTTCCAGTCTGTAATTACAACCTACCAGCTTCAGCTGGTAGTGGTTGAGTGCCAAGTGCTCAATGGGGCATTCCACTTAAATACACGGATGAAAATTGGAAGATGTTAAAAAAGATCGATGCAAAAAGCGGCTCAGGTCTTCTTGAAGAAGCCGTGAAGATCTTTTATGAATATCAAGCCAGTAGAGTAAAAAACGCCAATATTGTCAAATTATAAGACTGATTTTAATTGTTTATTAATATTTTTTTTGTAACCTGTTAAGTGTTAAAGAGAAAGAATATTAATGTATTGTTATCAACGTGATAAAATCAGAGCGTATTGGCGCCCCACACACTTGTTTAGTCATGCATTAAAAGATGTTCTTTTGTCGCCATCGAATGTGTTTTCTAATCAATACGTGCGATCAATTGGCGCTGTGCATGAAATTATCCACCGATGGACGCGCCCCAATAAACGCCCTGAATTTAATATCAACAGTGTAGATGTTGACGAGACAAAATATGCAGTTGTAGAAAAAATTGTACTAGAAAAGCCTTTTTGTCGCTTAAAGCTTTTTGAAAAAGTTGGATGCGATATTGATCAACCCATCGTGTTAGTTGTTGCCCCTTTGTCTGGGCATTATGCCACGTTGCTTAGAGATACTGTACATACACTATTGCAAGACCATAAGGTATATATAACAGATTGGGTTAGCGCATATAACGTTCCAGTATCAGATGGAGAGTTTGATCTAGATACTTATGTGGAATATCTGGATGATTTTT
The DNA here is from genome assembly GCF_014896945.1 of Candidatus Bodocaedibacter vickermanii. GTDB lineage: Bacteria > Pseudomonadota > Alphaproteobacteria > UBA6184 > UBA6184 > Bodonicaedibacter > Bodonicaedibacter vickermanii. Next base: position 882,961 of record NZ_CP054719.1, on the reverse strand, counting down.
ATGCATTTTTAGGTCAAGGTATTCATGTGTTGGCAGTGTGTCAGCCTTGCATACCAGTATTAATGGCGGCTGCTGTTTTGGAAGAAAAAAATGCACCCTATCAACCTGCGTCAATGATTTTAATGGGTGGACCCGTGGACACGCGCATTAGCCCCACGGTCGTAAATACGATGGTGGAGCAATTGCCCATCGACTGGTTTGAGCAACATATGGTGTCTGAGGTTCCGCATTATGCTCCAGGTGCGCGTCGCAAGGTAACCCCCGGAAATTTAATCTTGGGAGGGTTCATTCAAATGAATATAAAATCCCATATTCAAAAGCATTACGAACATATTAAGAATGTTGCCAATAATAATCAAAAAGCTGTTCGTTCTCATCGAGAGTTTTATGATGAATACTTATCTGTCATGGACTTACCTGCCGCTTATTTTGTGCAAACGATGGATAAAGTTTTTAAACAGCACCTGGTTGCGAAAAATGAGATGACCTATAAAGGCAAGCCATTTAGTTTTAAATCTGTTACTCGACCTGCGTTAATGACTGTTGAGGGAGAAAACGATGATATTACAGGCATCGGACAAACGTACGCAGCGCACGATGTTTGTTCGAATATTCCCGAACACAAAAGAGATCACTTTTTAAGATTAGATGTCGGGCATTATGGTATTTTTAGCGGCAGCCGTTGGCGTAAAGACATATATCCTCAGGTTCGGAGCTTTATCAAAAGGCATCATTAAGTTTTTCTAAAACGTAAGTTCCTGTTTTAGAATTAAACGTTATCCCAGAGTTGTTAGAAAAGATAATAACATGCGTATCGGTTTCTGGGGTGTACTCTAAATAAACAGAGGCCCCCGTTACCAACCCCTCGTGCCAATAAATAGTTTTAGAATTTCGAACATATGTTTTTATTCCATATCCATAATAGCTATCGCCCCCCTCGTCTACTGTATATAATCCGCGCATTAGTTGTAGCAAACAATTCGCGGTTGCAGGGGGAGTGTTAAACGCTTTTCCAGAGTGTAATGCAGTGTTCCATTTGCATAAGTCTTCCGCGGTCGAAATCATATCTGCGACTCCGAACAAGCGCGCTTTATTAGGGTCATAGGTGCTTATAACTTGATTGCGATTGTGTAAGAAGTGATAAGGGTAACATAATTTATTAGCAAGGTTTTGACGTACTCTGTTTGGAATTTCTGGCCCATTAAAGCTTGTGTTTTTCATTCCAAGGGGGGTAATAAAACTTTGAGTAATATAATCAGCTGCGGGCATGCCGCTAACGTTCTCAATCACAAGTTCTAGCAACGCATATGCAGCGGAACTATACGTGAATTTAAGTGGGTTGCGTGGAGAGAGACTTTCGCTGTATACGCGATCTATAAATGGTTGAGTGTTTGAAGTTTGGGGTGCTGTTTTAACTTCTGAAACATGGGTTAATAAATGATGCAATGTGGTGCTGTGTGGCCATGCTGGGTCTTTTACAGTTGGCGTGGTATTAAATTTTAGATAAGAACTTACTGGTGCGTGTAGGTTAAGCCTCCCGGCGCTCATCAATTTTAAAATAGCAGCGGCGATAAATTGTTTTTTTAAAGACCCAATATAAATTTGGGTTGTGGGCGTAAATAAGATTTTCTCTAAATAATCGGCATAACCAAATGGTTTTTCCAATACAGTTAAGTTTCCTGTTCGTACATATATTAACCCCGAAGCTATTTTGCTTTTTCCCGATACCGTGGGTAAGATTATGTGTGTGGTGTTAAATTTTTTGGCAGATGTGCTTGATATTAGCATAAGCATTACTATCGCAAAAAGGGATCTCATAAATACAGCCTGTTGAAAATGATACAAAATGGTTCAGGTATTTTATACGAAAACAATTCAATTATTCAATCACAATACAGTTGTATCAAATTAAGAGAGGGTTTTGATCCGGCAACATGCTTGTTCAAGAGTTGTTAGTCGGATTTAGGAGTGGCTGCTCGTTGTAAGCGTTCGTTAATTGCAAGACCAACGCCAATATTGGGGATTGCGGCGACTGCGATTTGATTAATGTTCGAAGTTGTTTTATCAAGAGCTCTCAGAAAGTCAAACAGGTTTGTCGCTGCTTCGTCTAAATTTCCAGTTGGACTAAGGTTCAACATGACGTCAGATGTAAGTTCGTTTGATCCAAACGTTAAAAGGGCTTCGTTCGGCAAAACGTTGTTTGCGTTTAATCTGACAGGCAGTGATGGAGAGTAATGATGTTTAAGTTGTCCGGGCGCCTTGATTGCTTCGGTTGAAGATTTTTCTGACACAGGCATATCCAAGAAATTTTCGATGTCAGTTTTTGTAATAAACCCGGGTCTTAAGATTGCAACCTCTTCGTCAGAGCAATCAACAATCGTAGATTCTAACCCTATGCAGGATTGATCCCCTGGTATAATAAATACATCATCGTGAAACTCGTTGCGCACATGCTCATGTTTTGTTGGGCTGACATATCCAGATTTGTTGGCACTAGGTGCGGCAATAGGGTTCGGATAGCGGCGAAGAAGTTCTAGGGCAACGGGATGATTTGGTACTCGAATCGCGATAGTTTCTAACCCCGCAGTTACGCGTTGTGAGATGTTGTTTCCAGGGCGCAAAGGGACAACCAAGGTTAGCGGACCTGGCCAAAACGATTGAGCCAATCGAAGTGCGGATCGATTAAATTCCCCATATTTAAGGGCAGTGTCTAGATTTAAAACATGAATAATCAGAGGGTTAAAAGAGGGGCGACCTTTTAGCAAAAATATTTTCTCTACAGCTTGGTCATTGGTGCAATCAGCCCCAAGCCCATAGACTGTTTCTGTGGGAAACGCTACAGGCTCTCCACTTAATAACGTTGTAATAGCAATATTTATATCATTCATGAGTGCAAATTTCTTAGTATGACGACACGAGCCCTTTTCCAAAAAGTTTTGATTCAAACGTTTCAGTTTTAAGATCTGTTATATTTTTTGTAAGTAACATTCTTAACGAATCTTGTACAGACTTTTGTGATAAATGATATTCAATAAAGGGTGGATATAGACCTTCTTGATGCAAAGTAGCCGGATGAGATAATAGTGTGCTTAACGATACCCAGCGATAGTCTTCCATTTCCACGTGGTTGCGCTCATATAGCGTGCCTTCAAAGCGAACTCTAGCAGCGTTTTCTTTAATTAGTTCAATGGGGGCGTATGAAACTTCTGCAGCAAAAGATACGTACTTTTCATTGCCGTGTAATTTTAATAATTGATCTAGTTTCGTAATTTCTTTTTTAAAATAATACGCGGTTTCCTCATGAAATTCGCGCAATGCAGCTTCTTTTGCGGTTTCTTCAGGGTCTAGTTTTCCGCCAAAGTCAGACCAAAAGTTGCGGTAAACTCCGCCTTGTGAGCATGATCCGTATCCCAATAGAACGACTCGCGTTCCTTCTGGGGTTATGCTTAGGGGTAAAACACCCGCTGCGCATGCTTCACGAGAATGCTTGTTGACGCGTTGCCGGCGACGTAAAAAATTTGATTTAGAGTTCTTCATCATTTCATAAATTCCTGGGCACATGTTTCTTATGCGTGTTATGTAGAGACAGCCATTCCAACTTTCAAGCCCTATTACAATATAAACTTGAGTTTTTTGTCCGTATCCCCTAGGATGAGTATTATTTTTATTATGGAATTAAAGGATATCTTTATGCTAAAGCATCTGATCACATGTTTGACCTTACTTATTATTATTACAGGATGCAAAAAAAATAAGCAAGAAGAAGCTGTGTTGCGAATTGTTACAAGTGCAGATCAAGCTCCTTTTGAATTCTTTAATTCTAAAACTCACTCAATTGAGGGGTTTGATATTGATTTGGCTAAAGAAATTGCAAAACGTCTTAATATGGAAGCAGTTGTGGTTGATATGGATTTCGGCGGTATTTTGCCCTCATTGCAAGCAAATCAAGCAGATATGGCGATTGCAGGCATTACGCGGACTTTAGAAAGAGAACAAACAATCGATTTTACAAATGATTATTACCAACCCAAAGTCGCGTTGCTTTCGTTAACGCAGCATCCAATAAAATTATTATCAGAGCTTGACGGACATAAGTCAGGAGCTCAATTGGGAACGTTTCATCAAATGCTATTGGAAGAAGTCGCGGCCAGCGGTATTGAAAAGTTTGAAATCGTTACGCGCAATCGATTGTTAGATTTGGTTCAAGAGTTGCTTTCTGGTAATATTCAGACAGTGGTGATGGACTATATTCCTGCCACAAAGTTTGCGCTAGCTAATGTTGGAAAGTTCGTGGTGGCAGAGTTTAAACATCCTTCTGTTAAGGCGTATGCGATTGCCTTGCCTAAGGGGTCGATATTAAAAGAAAAAATTAATGCCGTCCTAAAGCAATTGATTGATGAAGGATTCATTAAACAGTTAGAGCAAAAATGGCTTTCAGCCGAAAGTGAGCAGGCTAAATAATGAAATTTGGCAATTTAGGCAAAGACGAGATTGAGTTTATTTTAGGTGGATTGTGGGTTAGCTTAAAATTTACTGCCATCTCAGTGGTTGGCGGGGTATTTATGGGAACCCTTTTAACTTTTTTTAGATTTTCTCAATCTAGATTATTAGAATTTATTTCGGCTGCATACGTTTCGATTTTTAGAGGTGTTCCACTTATCGTCCAGCTGTGTTTGATCTATTTTGGAACCACGATAATATTTGGATGGCGGTTGTCTACATTTGCTGCTGGGGTAATGGTTTTTTCTTTGAACTCTGGCGCATATGTTTCAGAAATTTTTAGGGCGGGTATACAATCGGTGCCGTCTGGACAGTACGAAGCAGCGATGTCTTTGGGTGTTCCCTATTGGCGCCGTATGAAAGATATTATCTTGCCCCAAGCAATTCGAAATGTTTTGCCATCACTTGTAAACGAGTTCATCAATCTATTTAAAGAGTCGGCCATTGTCGGTGTTATAGGTGAGACTGATTTGATGAGGCGATCTCAGATGGTTGCAGCACATAAGTTTACATACTTTGAACCCTTTATTGTGGCTGCTTTGTGCTATTACGTAATGGTGTTGATATTTTCTTATGGTGGTCGGATTATAGAGCGAAAGTTTAGGAGCAGAACATGATCGAGATCAGAAATCTATCGAAGCAATTTGATCGGCGAGTCATTCTCGATAACCTGACACTTTCGGTACCCAAGGGACAAACGTTGGCTATTGTTGGGCCGTCTGGCTCTGGAAAGTCGACACTATTAAGATGTATTAACATGCTGGAAAAACCAGATGCGGGAAATATTTTTATTAATGGTGAAGATGTTACCGATCCCAAAATTAATTTAGATCGTATTCGCAGCAATGTTGGGATGGTGTTTCAGGGGTTTAATTTATTTCCCCATATGACCGTTTTACAAAACATTACATACGCTCCAAAAGTTGTTGATAAAAAGACGCAACGTCAAGCAGAAGAGCGAGCGCTGGATATTTTAGATAAGGTTGGTTTAAAAGAAAAAGCAAATGCATATCCGGCTGAAATATCGGGGGGGCAAAAGCAACGCGTGGCAATTGCCCGGTGTTTAGCCATGGATCCCTATGTGATTTTGTTTGATGAACCAACGTCAGCGTTGGATCCAGAAATGGTTAAAGAAGTATTAGACGTGATTCGAAATGTTAAAGGTGATCATATTACAAAGTTGATTGTCACCCACGAAATGTCATTTGCCAAAGAAGTGGCGGATCGAATTATTTTTATGGATCACGGAATTATTTTAGAAGACAGGGATCCAAAAAGCTTTTTCGCAGCGCCAGAATCTGATAGAGCTAAAACGTTTTTACAAAACCTTACTTAAGCAAGTCGTCATCCGCCATTGATGAAGTTGAGGCTTTTCCTGTTAATGGAACTACCTTAATGCTAAGTTGATTGGCTTTGTGAATAAAGGTAATCTCAGACGTTTTATCAACAGTTTGTGCATAATACACCCCCCGCCAAGTTGGTGCAATGGTTAGCTCTTTTGCGGTCAAAATGGTTTGTTCAAATCCAAGGGGTAAAATCTCAGCAGTTTTGATGCGCACGATTCCTCCTGTAAAATGCGCTATTCCATCAACGGTTAATATGGGAACAGACGATGGAGAGGGTGTGTCTATATTAAATGATAGAACCCCTTGAGCGCCTAAAGTATAATCGCCTAAAATCTTGCCGGGGGTTGAGGCTGTTCCTTGAACAGTTTGAGCAAAGTGGTTTAGGGGTTCTTCAGAGTTTAATGTTCCACAGATAGACAGACATCCAAAATTTTCTTTTGAGTTAGACTCTGCAAATCGAACGTGATGTGTTTTTAATGTACCCTCTACGTTTACAGTGCCGCGATCAACCAGTGTTAGACCCCTGGACGTGTCTTCTTGCTGAACATCCATAACAACGTCTTGTTGGATATTCAGTGTATGCAAGACTCGTAATTGTGTTTGAATGGATAGGTCAGAGGTTCCTATACTCGCATCGTCTACGGTTAGTGTTTTTAATGCAGAAGATGTAATAACTGTTGGCGCATAAATGCGCAGAACCTCTGCAGACTGTTCGCTTTGTACTTCTATTGTGCCGCCTTGACCTATTACATTGATGGCGTACAAACCGAATGGATCATCAAGGGTTAGGGTGTGCCTCTTATCAATTTCAACGATAGGGTTAATTTCCCCATAGGCATTTCTAAATTTTTGCGGTTTTCGATTGTCATTCCAGATAGTTTTATCGGACAAATTTCCAGATTTATTTAGTTTAAAGACAAAGTACCGACCAGCATTTTTTATTTGCGTAAGCAACCAATCGGCATGTGAATATAAAGGTTCGGAATAAAATTCGCCCCCACTTGTATGGCTCACGACACCAATAATAGCCCCCGTAGCTGCGTCCATAATAGGTCCGCCGCTGTCGCCTTCAGCAGGGTGGTCACCGACTGGAATCGATAATGCTTCGTTTTCTATTTCTGCTTCATCAAGTAATAATATGTCGTGATTGTGTTCTTGTGTGCGAAACGCTTGGGTCGACATTATACGACGTTGGGGGGCGACTAAATCATCTTGTGGGCTTGTTTTTCCGTAACCTGCGACTTGCACCAGTGATTTTTTTAATATTGTTGTGGAATCTAATAGCATATGTTGAGGTGTTGGTTTTACGGCTAAATCGTTTAGATCAACAAATACTAGCCCTAGATCATAAGACAAATCTTTCTTTGACCCTTCGATATATTTTCCTAAAGCAAATCTTCCAATAATAGGCATTTTTTCAGAGTCTGTATCGGTGTTTTGTGATGCAAACGATAGGGTTTGATATCGGCACTTTGTAACTATTTCTTCGGACGTAAGCTCTGCGCAATGACCTGCTGTTAATACAATGCCAATATCACCATCAATACCTATCAAGGTAGATGAGCAACTGCTTGTTTTTTTTCCATGGACAACTAGTCGCCCAATGTTGTTCATTTTCTCAGCGGGTTTAGTGTATTTTTCAAGAGCAACGCCCGGTTTTGGAACAATACCAAAGGTTGGATGAATCATCCAAAACACTAGACCTACGAAAAATAAAACGACAGGATTTCTCATTGCTTTTGTCCTTTTTCTATTGGTGCATTTCGTAGCACCAAGATGCTGATTCTGCGATTGGAGGAGGAAAGTGGATCTTTTGAGTTTAATAAGTCATTGCTTGCCTTTCCGACAACTGAGGCTATTTTTGATTCTTGGAAATCAACGGTCACTAAGAATCGTCTGGATTCTAAGGCTCTGTCTGTGGATAGATCCCAATTGTTATAGGTTGCGTTGGCGCCATAAGGGCGTCCGTCCGTGTGTCCCGTGATGTTAATTTTATTTGGAAGAACGCGAATAACTTTTGCGACTTGACTAAGGGCTGTCCGCATTTCTGGTAACATTTGTTTACTGCCAACTGCAAACATATTGGTGTTGTTTTTATCAATAAGTTCTATTTTTAACCCTTCGGGGGTAATGCTAATTAAGATGTTTTCTGACAGCGGTTGTAAAACAGGATCTTTCAATATAGATTCGTTAAGGGCTTGTTGAGCCTCTTCAAAAACCCGTTGCTCTTTTGCGGCTGATTCGGCATCAGAATTAGAGCCTGTGTTTTCGTCATAGCTTTCTGTTGATGTTGGTTCCTCGGTCGATTTGCTTTTTGGTGCAGCGTTATAATTGGTCGTGGGAGAAAAAATAGATTGTTCAAGTTTCATTTTATCTAGGATGCCAATCTCCTCTAAGCTTTGCCCGCCTTCTAAAATAGAGTTTGTTCCGGCAACATTTGCAGAGGCGCCAACGGGCGCAAAATAAGTTGCAACCCCTTTTCTGATATTTTCAGGCATAGAGCTTGTAAGCCACATCATTAAGAAAAATGCCATCAGCGCGGTCATAAAATCAGCATATGCGATTTTCCACACGCCGTGACTTTTGTGATCTTCGTGACCATGTTTGTGTTTTCCACGAATAATAAGAGTTTTATTTTTACTCATTCTTTAGTCTCGGATCCGGGGTCTGATGATTTCTTGCCATTGTTATAAACGGCCTCTTCAAGATCCTCAAACGTGGGTTTGTAGTTTATGGGCAAAGTTTTCCTGCCAAGTTCAACAGCGATTGCCGGGGCATAACCATGAAGAAAATTTAATAAAACCTGATGAATACATTTGTGCATATTCATATCTTGTTCGTTGATGGCAATAAGGTGCCCTCCCATGGGGCCCACTATTCCATATGATACGAACACACCCAGAAATGTTCCAACAAGTGCAGCGCCAATTAGGTGACCTAAAACTTCGGGAGGCTCAGCTATTGATGCCATTGCAAGAATAACTCCTAATACAGCAGCCACGATACCCAGGGCAGGTAATCCATCTGCAAGAGTTTGTAAAACTTTGGCGCTTTCTTTTAAATATTTTGTGGAGTATTGTTCAATTTCAGTTCCAAGAACCTCATCTAGGTGATAAGGGTTGTCTACACCCATGGCGATTGTTCGCAAGTATTGTTGGGTAAAACTTAATAACTCTGGATCAAATATAAACTTTGGGAATTTAAGAAAAAGCTCACTTTCGATGGGTTTTTCAATATCTTTTTCGACGGCTAGAAATCCTTTTGTTTTTACAACCTTAAGAAATATTGCTAGAAACACTAGCATGTCTAAATAATCTTTCCTTTTGTATTTTGATCCTTTAAAAACTTGAGGAATATCTTTTATTAAATGAATAAGTGCGTGAGAAGGAACTCCGATGAATAAAGATCCAATGCCTGTTCCCATAATCACAATAAATTCTACGGGTTGCAGCAAGACCAAAGGATTGCCCCCGGCTAACATAAAGCCGCCAATAGCGCTAGAAAAAATTATAACAAATCCAATTATGGGGAACATAAATATCACCTCTAATAAAAGAAGATTAGCTTAGAAAACTTAAAATATAGTAAAGGTGGGGCGATAAATATTTATGCGACGAATCCGGAAATACATGGGACAGAGATGCGAAAGACCATAAGTCGAAGTTATAAGATGTTTCGTGCCAACAATTTTAGAGCCGCAGGAACAAGTGTTTCTGTTGTTGCATCGGGCATTGTTGCGACAATTTTCTGAAGAGCTTGTTGAGCTTCATATCGCTTGTATCCTAATTGTAATAATGTGGATAAAGCGTCATCAACACTCAAGGTAGAATTCGATGTGATGTTTGGATGGCTGATGACTATGTCTTGTTTAGACGCATAATCTTTTAGCTCAACTAAAATTCTGGTGGCGACTTTTGGGCCGATGCCGTCTGCTCTTTTGAACGCTGCAGCATCTTGGGCGATAATGGATTCTAATATTTGATCGGGGGTCATGATAGAGAGAATAGCTGCAGCGGATCGGCCGCCGATTCCTTGAACAGACATTAGTTTTTGGAACAGTGTTTTTTCGTTGAATTCTTTGAATCCGTACAGAGTTATCATTTCGGGACGGATTAATGTTTCAATAAATAGACTGATCTGATCGCCAATTTTGGATTGATGTAATATGTATGCGGGCACCGTTGTTAAATATCCAACGCCATTTACATTCAAAATGATTGAGTCGTCTAAAATATGTTCGACGATGCCTGTTAGTTTTCCGATCATGATAATTCCTTTGTATAGACTGAATGGTGACCATGGCATATGGCAATGGCTAATGCATCGGCTGCATCAAGTTTTACAGGGGCTGCCTTTGGGAGTAGAACCTGTACCATGTGTGAGACTTGTTCTTTCGTTGCATGACCAACGCCGACTACTGACTTTTTAACTTTGTTGGCAGGATATTCTGCCACAGTTAAATTAAATAACGCAGGAGTCATTAGTACTACACCGCGCGCCATGCCTAGTTTTAGCGTGGATACAGGGTTGTTGTTAACGAATGTTTCTTCCACTGCGGCTTCCAAGGGGGTGTATTGATGTATAATGGTTTCAAGTCCTTTATACAGATCCACCAAACGATGGGCAAGCTCCGCCTGTACAGACGACGATATAACACCGTGCGCAACATGAATTAATTGGTTGCCTTTAATGTCTATGATGCCCCAGCCTGTGTGACGTAAACCGGGGTCTAATCCTAAAATTCTGCGGATCAATCTAGTTCAACTTTTCTGCAATATCGCTGGGGATGTCAGCATTGTCCCAAACACTTTGCACATCATCATTGTCTTCTAACGCATCCATGAATTTCATGAATTTTTGTGCAGAGTCTAGATCTGTGATTGCGTGAGGAGATTTTGCTTTCCAAATTAGCTTTCCGCTTTCTGGGTCGCCAAGTTTTGCTGTTAGGTTGTCGCGGACGGTTGCAAAATCGTCAACTGAACAATAAATTTCGTGACCCTCATCGGTGGATTCAACATTTTCGGCTCCTGCTTCTAGGGCTGCTTCAAACATTTCGTCAGCCGATAGTTTTTCTGCGGGATAACGCAAGTAACCAAATCGATCAAACATAAAGCTAACACTACCAGATTCGCCCATGTTGCCGCCTGCTTTTGAGAAGATGAACCGTACTTCAGGAGCGGTTCGGTTGCGGTTGTCGGTTAAGCATTCAACGATGACAGCGACGCCTCCTGGGCCATAGCCCTCATAACGGGTTTCAATGTAATCTGTGCCGGCGTCTTCACCACTTGCTTTTGCAATGGCGCGTTCAACGTTGTCTTTTGGCATGTTGGCTTCGCGGGCGCTGATCAAGGCAACTCGTAATTTGGGATTGCTGCTGGGATCCGATCCGCTGGATTTAACAGCAACGTATATTTCGCGAAGTATTTTTGTGAAAATCTTTGCTCTTTTTTTATCTTGAGCACCCTTGCGATGCATGATGTTTTTAAACTGCGAATGACCGGCCATAATTTATCCCAATAAAATTGTGTCTTTTATTTTTAATCAAAATACGAAAATTTCTCAATGAAAAAAAGATTGACCTTGTTGACAGTTGAGGGGTAATTGCTTACGATGATTTTTTTATTAGGAGAAAACTGTGGGCCGACTTATAAAAAGTGTACTGCTTTTTGGTGTTGTATTAACGAATGTGTTTGCCTCTGCAAAACCACAAGAGGGAGGCGATTTCTTCTCCTGACCAAAAACCAAATAAGCCTCAACACATAGATCCCCTCAAGAGAAGTATCAGTTTAGATGTTGGCTATCTTCCCTCTTTGAACTCTAACCGTGCGATTGGTGAGTTTGACTTAGACTTACGCCAAGTGAGGGGTGCTTTGTATGACTGGCAAAACGATGAGTGGCATCCTTCTGATTTTGTAGGGCGATCAATATTGTATTCACTATTTAGTATGCTGACATGGGGTCCAACTATGGGACAAATGGCAACGTATCATGCGTTTGGACATTCAACACGGTTTAGATCAATCGGAGTTGATACAAGCTTTGTTAATACGGGTAAGACGGTTTGGAGTGTTTATCAAAATGGAATTGATAAAACAAAAGTGGGGGACTGTTTGTCTGATAATTATTTCTCAACGCTTGGTGGAGTAAGTGCGATATCCGCGATTGTTCCAATTGCATGGATGGGATCTGCTATTTTGCCAAGACCAAATCGAGATCTATTGTTTGTGCCTAAAGACGCTGACTATCATTATGATGTTTCAAAATTTAAAGCTGATGGGGCTGGAATAAAAAAAATTTAGAGAAGCCACTTGATAACAAACGAAGGACAGAACTTGAAACAGAGGGAGATTGTCAAAAGGAGGTAATCTTTATTAAGTGGATACAGAAGACTTTTACGCCACAGACAGTTGTGTTGATTTTCGCAGGTGGTTTAAACAATCAACAAGATCAATCGCGTAGAGTTGAAAATCATCTTTGGTATAGTGGTGGTGATCGCTTTACAACTGTTGGAATATATTTTTGAGATAAGACTTGGGCTGGATTTCAATCATCTTTAAGTAGAAACAAGGGGTATAATGATGGGCAAGATAGCTCATATATTTGTTCGGCTTATAAAAAAATGGGCATCGATTTAACGCACGAAGAAATTATTAATCATTCTTATCTTTCGTATTTCTTAAGTGCGCAAACCTATGCAAATATTTACCAAACATACAAGACAATTACAGAGGGTGAAAATCGTGTGTATGCACCGGAAGTTTATAATATTAAACTTCCAAACGTAGCCTTTTATTTTACAACAAAAGGACAAACATACAATGTAAGTTCCGGGTACCGTTATAATAATGATACGTTGTTTTTTCCTGTAAGTGTTGAGTTTGGGTTAAAGGAGTCGGTATGAGGAGTTAATGTTGGTGTGCGCAAAAAGTTTCCAACGTTTCATGACAGTTTGGTTCATGTAGAGGTGGTCTTTAATTCCGAAGCTGTTGGCGGATCTATTTATGGGGGAGCCATTTTTAATCAACTGTGGAATGCGCAAGCAGGCGTTACCTATCACTCTGCGAAAACTTTTCAAGGTGAGCGAAATATTCCATCGTATAAGAACGGCGATACTGATATTGAGGCATGGGTAAAAGTAGGTGTTGTTTATTAGTTTTAATTGCCTTGAATCTGTAATATTTGTCTCTATAATAAACCTATCGCAATTTTGTGATAAAAGTGTTAAATTATTCTCGCTTACAGATTGGCAACATTATGGACAATAACGTTAGATTATTTTTGAAAACAAACAATCGCACCTATGATATGTGGGGGCATAGTATTCTTGTTTTAATGATAATCAGTTATACAATGTATTTCTTGGTAAGGCAGAATTTCTCATTAGCTATGCCTTTTATTGAGGGCACGTTAGGTTTTTCAAAAACTGAAATCGGCGTTATTATGACGTGTTCGTTATTTGTTTTTGGAGTTGGTAAATTTGTAAATGGCTTTTTGGGTCACTTGTTGCGACCAAAAATCTTCTTATCTTTGGGGTTGGTCGGATCTTCTTTAATGAATATTCTGTTTGCTAAAACATCAGCTTTATGGGCACTAAGCGTTGTATGGTCGTTTAATGCTTTTTTTCAATCCATTGCTTGGCCTCAGTGTGTTCGACTGATGAGCGAATGGTATAGCCCCACTCAACTTGGAACACGATGGGGGTTGGTCAGCATGGCTAACCAAGCGGGATCGTTTTTAGTGTTTGCCTTTTTTACATTTTTGATTGAGGCCTATGGGTGGAGAGCATCTTTCTTAATCCCAGGAGTCGTTGGTATTATCGCTGGACTAGTGATTCTAGCTTTACCGTTAGAGGTGCCTAAAGAGTTGGGACTGTGTTCAATGGAAGAGCGTCATGGTCTTGCTGTAGAGCAAGGGGGTCAATCAGGTTCTAGTTTTCAGCAAGTTGGATGGGATATTTTATCCGAAATCTTAAGAAATAAATTCTTGTGGTATGTTTCGTTGGCGACGTTTTTTATTTATATTGTAAAAACGGGGTTTTGCTCGTGGGCTCCAACATATTTAAAAGAAGCTAAAGGAATGGGAATTAAGTCTGTAGGATTTAATATGGGAGCATTTGAGTTTGCTGGAGCGTTTGGAGGATTGGTGGCGGGATGGCTTTCGGACAGGGTGTTTAAAGGTCGACGAGGACAGGTGGGCGTTATTTATTTAGGTGGAATGGTTATTTTGCTTGCTGCGCTTTGGTTGGCACCTGTGAATGCTTCAGGATTAGATACGATTTTGTTGGCAGCGCTTGGATTTGTTTTGTTTGGACCGCAAGTGATGGCAGGGGCTGCTTCGGTTGATTTGTCTAGTAAAAGAGCCGCTGTTGCTGCCAATGGGTTTGTGGGATTCTTTTCTTATTTTGGAAGTTCTATAGTGTCTGGGGTTTTATTAGGATATGTTACTCAGCATTACGGATGGTCAGCAACGTTTTTAATTTTAATCGTGTCTTCTATAATAGGAGCCTTCTTTTTTTGGAAAACATTGGGATATACAAAAAAGGTTGTATCAATGCAAAAAAACGATAAAATTGAGCCTTCTAAAGAAGCTGTTAACCTTTCATAAATAAAATGGTTAAATAATTATCGGGTGTTAAGGAAAAAGATAATGAGCGCTAAGCCACTTTGGGTTCCCTCAGAGAGCTATATTCATTCTACAAAGGTTTCGGAATTCATCCGGACGGTTAATGAAAAATTTAATCTAAACATAAATTCTTTTTCTGAGTTGTGGGAATGGTCTGTAAGCTTTCCGGAAGATTTTTGGAAATCTGTGGCACTGTTTACAGGATTTATTTCAACCCCACTTCACGGGGCCTTCAAAATCGATAGCTCGCATATGTGGGAACAGCACTTTTTTCCTGATGTAAAATTAAACTTTGCAGAAAATTTATTGCGTAGAAGAGATGATAATCCTGCCATTATTTTTTATGGGGAAGATCGGGTTACAAAAACTCTGAGTCATAAAGAATTATATGAAAATGTGGTGATGCTGGCAACCGCATTAAAAAAGGACGGATTAAAGCCGGGCGATCGTGTTGCTGGTTTTGTTCCAAATACTCCAGAGGCTTTGATTTCGATGTTGGCTACAGCTGCGTTAGGTGGTGTGTGGTCGTCGGGCTCTCCGGATTTTGGAGTAGAGGGTGCCCTTGATCGTTTTGGTCAAATAGAGCCGAAATTTTTGTTTGCTGCGGATGGTTATTTTTATAACGGCAAAGAAATTAATGTTTTAGATAAAGTTGCTGAAATTGCAGCTAAGTTACCCTGTTTGAAAAAGACCATTGTTTATAATTATGTCGGTAGTTCTGAAAACAGTTCTTTACCCGATGAAATCATCAGATGGGAAGATTTTATATCTGGCAAAAGCGCAACAGACTTTGAGTTTCAAAAATTCCCGTTTAATCAACCGTTGTTTATTATGTTTTCATCAGGAACAACGGGCAAACCAAAGTGTATCGTGCATGGTGCTGGAGGTGCGTTGTTGCAGCATCTGAAAGAACATCAGCTGCACATGGATATTCGTCCCAATGATCGGATGTTTTATTTTACGACATGCGGATGGATGATGTGGAATTGGCTGGTGACTGGATTGGCGAGTGGTGCCACATTAGTTTTGTTTGACGGGTCTCCATTTGCTCGCAAGGGGCGTATATTAATTGACATGATTGATGATGTTGGGATTACATTGTTTGGAGTGTCTGCAAAATATATTGATGCTATTGCAAAATTAAAACTATCACCTAAAGACACTCATAAACTAACAACATTGCGAGCGATTGCGTCAACAGGATCACCGTTGGCTCACGAAAGTTTTGATTACATTTATAAAAGCGTTAAGTCGGATGTTCAATTGGTTTCGCTGTCGGGTGGAACAGATATCATATCATGTTTTGCATTGGGTAATCCGATTGGATCGGTTTATCAAGGTCAGTTGCAAACCAGAGGGTTGGGGCTTGATGTCGATGTATTTGATGAGCAGGGTCATTCTGTAAAAGAAACGAAGGGGGAGCTTGTTTGCAAAAGTGCTTTTCCAGCAATGCCCTTATTTTTTTGGAATGATCCTGAAAACAAACGATATAAAGCCAGCTATTTTGAGCGATTTGATAATATTTGGTGTCATGGAGACTATGTTGAATTAACAGCAGAAAACGGCATGATATTCCATGGTCGGTCGGATGCCGTTTTAAACCCTGGTGGGGTTAGAATTGGTACTGCGGAAATTTATCGCCAGGTTGAAAAGATCGATGAGGTCTTGGAGTGTTTTGCGATTGGTCAGCAGTGGGAACATGATGAGCGTGTGGTGTTGTTTGTAAAGCTAAGAGATGGTCTTGCGTTAACGGATGAGTTAAAGCAACGAATTAAAGACGTTATTTTGGAAAACACAACTCGTAGGCATGTGCCGGATGTAATTGTTAGCGTTCCTGATATTCCAAAAACGCGAAGTGGAAAGATTGTAGAGTTAGCAGTAAGAAGCATCATTCATGGTGAAGAAATCAAAAATAAAGATGCTATTGCTAACCCAGAGGCTTTAATATTTTTTGAGAACATATCTGAACTGAAGAAGTCATAAAGATTTTTGGGCTTGTACTATAGCTGACTACTTATAATCTGAGTATGCGTTGCTCGGTCGCTAATGTACATTTTAGTACATGTCTCGCCTCGTTCCTATATTCAAATTAACTTATTCTAGTATAGTTAAGATATTACAAACAGCTCTTACGCCATTGATTTAAGTGGGGTAGTTGAGATTTTGTGGAGTATTAAACGCCACTCACATTCCTTCAAAAATAGCTCAACACTCTCTCTAGGTATAGTATTAATGCCACGCAAATGACGCTTTGCTTGATTTCAGAAATTCTCTATCCATTGATATGATTTTGCTTGTCTGGCAACGTGCCTGCATCCACCAGCGTGACGCTGGATTCCTTAGAAAGTAATCCCGTTTGTCTGACCCACTTAACAGTGGAGCTCACCTGAAAATCGATGAAACTCCACACGGCTCACCCGTAAGACCTGCTTCCGGTCTTATCCACCTAAACATAAAATAACCAAAGAAAAGTTCACGCAATGCTTCCAGATTCTGACGATGAGGTTGTTGCAGGACAATAGGCTATACGTTTAAAAGAAGTCGTTCGGGGTCTTCCAACATTTGTTTGATGCGCACCAAAAACGTAACGGCTTCTTTTCCATCGACCAAGCGATGATCATAGGATAATGCTACATACATCATGGGTCGGATTTCGACTTTGTCACCAATTGCAACGGGGCGATTTTGAATGGCGTGCATGCCTAAAATACCACACTGCGGAGGATTGATGATGGGGGTAGACATCAAGGATCCAAAGGTTCCCCCATTGGTGATGCTAAACGTTCCACCGTTTAATTCGCTAATTTCAAGTTTGCCATCTTTTGCTCTGGTGCCCAAGTCAGAGATTGCTTTTTCAATATCAGCGAATGTAAGTTCATCGACATTTCGTACAACGGGGACAACTAATCCGCGGTCTGTGCTGACGGCAACGCCAAGATCATAATAGTGTTTAAAGACGATGTCTGTGCCGTCAATTTCAGCGTTTAAAGCTGGGATTTCTTTTAAGGCTTGAACGCATGCTTTTAAAAAGAACGACATGAATCCCAGTTTAACGCCATGGGATGCTTGAAAGGATTCTTGCAAGCGTTTGCGAAGATCCATAACGTGGCTCATATCGATTTCGTTAAAGGTCGTTAAAATAGCTGCAGTATTTTGAGCGTTTTTTAAACGCTCAGCGATCTTTTTGCGAAGTCTGGACATGGTAACGCGCTCTTCCCTGTCGTTGGTTTTTGGGCGATTTGCGGAGGTTTTAGAGGGGGGGGCCACAAATTGTAAAACATCCGTTTTTGTTAAGCGACCATCTTTTCCAGAAGATGGAATAGCGGATGCAGACAGGTTGTTTTCAGCGAGCATCTTTTTCACCGAGGGCGGATTCTCTGCTGGTAATGCAGCGGGTTCTGGATTTTTTACGGGCTGCTGAGATGTTGTTTTTGGAATCTCGGATCCCTCCTCCATGCGACCTAAAATATCGCCAAGGTTGACAATAGACCCTTTGGGAAAGGCTATTTCTTTCAAGGTGCCTGACACGGGTGCGTTGACTTCAAGAGTGACTTTATCGGTTTCCAATTCTACTAATAATCCGTCTTGTTCAATGGATTCACCAGCATTTATATACCATTTTCCAACGGTTGCTTCGGTTACGGATTCACCAAGTATGGGTACCAAAATGTCTTTCATCTTAAGTCCTTTTAGGGGTTAAAGCTGCGTGTATTATAGCGGATTGTTCAGCCTGATGTACAGATGTATAACCAGTTGCAGGCGATCCAGCGGATGGGCGACCGACATAGTTTGCGTCAATTCCCATGTCTTTTAGAGCAAAAAACACATGTGTCCAGGCACCCATATTTTTTGGCTCTTCTTGACACCAGACGATTTCCGCATCAGGATGTTGAGCGATTATTGTGCTTAACTCTTGTGCGGGGAATGGATAAAGTTGTTCAAGGCGAATGAGCGCAATATTTTGATCAGATGATCGATTTTCCAATAAATCATAATAAATTTTGCCCGAGCATAATACGATCTTTGATGCTTTCATTGCAACTTTTGAATCATTGATTACAGGTTGAAATTTTGAGCCTGTAGACATGTCGTTTATGTTAGAGACCGCTAATTTATGTCGCAACAAAGATTTGGGGGTCATGACAATTAATGGCTTGCGATTCGGACTGTGGATTTGACGTCGCAACAGGTGGAACATGTTTGCGGGCGTTGTTGGAATTGCAACCTGGATATTGTCATCAGCACACAGTTGTAAAAAACGCTCGGGTCGGGCTGATGAATGTTCGGGCCCTTGACCTTCTAATCCATGAGGTAACAACAATACCAGACCGTTGTACAAATCCCATTTTGTTTCTGCGGAGGCGATGAATTGATCGATGATGATTTGAGCGCCATTGACGAAGTCACCAAACTGAGCCTCCCATATGACGAGGCGATTTGGATTTGCAAGAGCAGTCCCATATTCGAACCCCATGACAGCGTATTCTGATAAGACGCTGTTGTAGACACTCAGCTGAGCTGTTGCATTTGGCAGGTGATTGACGAGGAAAGTTACATCATTTGTGGTCTGATCGTATAGCCCCACATGTCTGTGAGAGAACGTTCCTCTGATGCAATCCTCACCACTGATTCGCACGGGAGTACCCTCTATGAGTAAGCTGCCATAGGCTAGTAATTCACCCGTTGCCCAATCAATATTGGAACTGCTTTCCATCATCTGTTTTCGAGTTGCCAATTGACGAGCAATCTTTGAATTGAGATCAAAGTTTTCAGGAGGCGTTGATAGATGGGTTCCGATTTGTTTCAGAAGAGCTTCATCAACACCTGTTTTTGGTTCTTGCGAATGATTGTTGGGATGAGTTTTTTCCCAGCGACCTGAGTGTGACGTATAATTTTCAAATGTCCAATCAGCTGCGCGATCATAAGCAGCAACCAATTTGGATTCATACTTTTTACGAATGTCGTTTGCATGTTGTTGAGTCAGTGTTTTTTTCTCAACCAAGAATTGTTCATATTGGTTTAATACGGACTTGTGCGATTTTATCTTTCCATACATTACAGGTTGAGTAAAATTGGGTTCGTCACCTTCGTTATGACCATAGCGGCGATATCCAACCAAATCAATAATCACATCTTTTTTGAATTCTTGACGGTATGAATATGCAAGCCACGATACAAAAATACAAGATTCAATGTCATCGGCATTCACATGAAATACAGGAGCATTGACTGATTTTGCAAGATCGGATGCATAGTCAGTTGATCGTGTTTCTGATGGATTTGCGGTAAAGCCAACCTGATTGTTGGTGATGATGTGGATCATACCGCCGACAGAGTATCCGTTAACTTGGCTCATTAATAATGTTTCGGCGTTGACTCCCTGCCCTGCAAATGCAGCATCACCATGAACCAAAATTCCAAGTGCGTTGGGTGTGCCATCGTGTTGTTTTGCCCAAACGTTGCCCATGACAACGGGGTTGATGGCTTCTAGGTGAGAAGGGTTATAGAGTAATGATACATGGAGAGGTTTGTCGTGTAACATTACATCAACGCTGCCGCCCACGTGATATTTTACGTCACCCATTTTTCCATAATGGTTGGGAGATTTGTTCATGAACTTTGCAAACACTTCTTCATAGGGGCGACCCATAATATTGTATAACGTGTTTAGACGACCGCGGTGTGCCATACCAATTACAGCATTTCCTAATTCATCTGCAGCCGCGCGCGTTAAGATATCATGTAGCATTGGGATCAATGCGTCGCACCCTTCGATACCGAAACGTTTTGCACCGGGGAATTTTTTGGCTAAGAAATGTTCAAATAATTCTGCTTTGACTAACCATTCAAAAACTTCAATTTCGTCGTCTTCGGTTAATGCAAAGGGAGCCGTTTCAAGCCTACGCTTAATCCAATTGGTTTCATCCAAATTTGGAATGTGCATATATTCATAGGCAGATTTATCACAGTATACTTTTGATAACTGTTCGATGATCCCACGCAAGGTATCTCTGCGGCCTAATTTGAAACCTTGGATGGGTTGGTCTAAATCAGCCTCGGATACTGTATGGGCTTTTGTATTTAACCCAGGGTGACCTTTGGGAAGAGTTAATCCTAACGGATCTAGGGTTGCGGCATAGTGCCCCCAACGTCGATAGGCATCGGCAATGGTGGATGCTTTTAATGATAGTTCGGTTTCTTTTATATCTTGCGTGACGGAGGGTTTCGCAGACGAAGATGCTTTGGGTTTGACGTACGTTGATCCACGGGATAAATCTAACAAAACAGATTTTTCGGTGTCATTTAATTGCTGAAAGAACGATTGCCATTGTGGAGATACGTCTGTTGAATTTGCAACATAGCGTTTAAAAATGTCGGCGACATATAATGCATTTTCAGCATTTAAAAATGAGCTGTCTGAAATTTCTTTATTCATGATCTTAAAACGTCTTTTACTTTCTGTCCAATATCGGCGGGTGAATTCGCCATGTGTACCCCAGCCTCAGTTAGGTAGATTGTTTTGCCTTCGGCAGTATCATTACCACCAGAAATAATTGCACCGGCGTGTCCCATGCGACGACCTGGAGGAGCTGTCCGACCTGCAATAAATCCAATCACTGGTTTTGGTGTTTGGTGATTGCGAATAAAATCTGCGGCAGCGGCTTCCTCTGATCCACCTATTTCACCAATCATTACCACAGCATCGGTGTTTGGGTCATCAAAAAATAATGAGATGACGTCTGTAAATGTTAATCCGTGAATGGGATCGCCACCAATTCCAACGCACGTAGATTGTCCAAGACCAAGTTTTGTTAATTGATCAACAGCTTCATAGGTTAATGTTCCTGATCTGGAAACAACACCAATGCGACCGGGCTTGTGAATGAAGCCAGGCATGATTCCAATTTTACATTCACCGGGTGTAATGATTCCTGGACAGTTGGGTCCGATGAGTTTGCTGGTTGAGTTTTGTAATGCGGCATGAACGTTTAACATGTCTTGCACGGGTATGCCCTCAGTAATACAAATGATGAGTTCTATGCCAGCATCAATCGCTTCAAGAATTGCATCGGCTGCGTAGGGTGCAGGTACGTAAATGACAGTTGCATCTGCATCGGTTGCTTTTTTTGCGTCCAGTACAGTATCGAAAACAGGAAGCCCTAAATGTGTTTCGCCCCCTTTCCCGGGGGTGACGCCGCCGACCATTTTAGTGCCATAGGCAATGGCTTGTTCGCTATGAAAGGTACCCTGAGATCCGGTGAATCCTTGGCAGATGACTCGAGTATTTTTGTTAATGAGTATTGCCATGGGTTATCCTTTTACTGCGTTGACGATAGTTGTTGCTGCATCAGTGAGCGAATCGACGGTATGCAGATTTAAGTTTGAACGTGTCAGAATGTCTTTTCCTAGATCAACATTTGTACCTTGTAATCGCACCACGACGGGAACATGAATTTCCATTTCATGCGCAGCATCAACAATACCCTGAGCGATCACATCACACCGCATGATCCCTCCAAAAATATTGACCAATATTCCCCTGACAGCAGGATCAGATAAAATAATTTTAAAGGCAGCTTGAACTTTTTCTTTGGTTGCCCCACCGCCCACATCTAGAAAGTTTGCAGGTTCACCACCGTGAAGTTTGATGATGTCCATGGTTGCCATGGCAAGACCAGCGCCATTGACCATGCAGCCGATGTTGCCATCAAGAGATACATAGTTTAAATCGAATTTTGAGGCTGCGATTTCTTTTGGATCTTCTTCGGTAAGATCTCTGAGGGCTTGAATATCGGGGTGGCGAAACAGGGCGTTGTCATCAAAGCTGATTTTTGCATCCAAAGGAATTAGCGCATCATCGGATGTGATAACAAGGGGATTGATCTCAAGCATTGCGAGATCTTTTTCCACAAACAATCTAAACAATTTTTGGCATAAGGATCCAATTCCGTCTTTTGCATTCAGCGGTAGTTTTAATCCTTTTGCTAAGCGTCGACCATGAAACGGTTGGAATCCAGTAACTGGATTGATGGGTACTTTGATAATTTTGTCGGGATGTTTTTCAGCGACTTCTTCAATATCCATACCGCCTTCTGTTGATGCGATGATCGTGATGTTGGAAGTTTCACGATCAATTACAAAACTGAGGTAGAGTTCTTTTTTGATATTGACCCCAGGTTCGATATATACACGTTGAACACGTTTTCCCGAAGCCCCGGTTTGTTTTGTAACCAAGTTCATACCTAGCATTGCTTGGGCGTAGGTATTTGCATCAGCTGGAGTTTTCGAAACTTCTACGCCACCACCCTTGCCGCGTCCACCGGCATGGATTTGTGCTTTCACAACCAAGACTGGAGCGTTGAATGAGGCAATGGCGAGTTCAATTTCGTTGGTGTTAAAAATGACTTTGCCTTCTGGAATATTGATTCCGTATTGACGCAATAAGTCTTTTGCTTGGTGTTCGTGAATGTTCATATCATCCTACATTGTTTTCATGGCGTCCATTAACTCATTAACGGAGGTGACTGATTTATCAAAGCTTGCTTTTTCATCAGAGGTTAGCGGAATCTCAATAATGTCTTCGACACCGTTGGATCCGATGATAATGGGTACGCCCACGTACATACCATTCAATCCATATTTTCCACTTACATATGCAGCACAGGGGAAAATTTGACGTTGATCTTTTAGATAAGATTCTGCCATTGCGATTGCTGCGGCAGCAGGCGCATAAAATGCGGAACCTGTTTTTAATAAAGATACAATTTCTGCGCCACCGTTTCTCGTGCGTTCAATGATCTCATCCAATTTTGATTGAGAAAGTAACCCCATTTTTATAAGGGTTGTTAATGAGATTCCAGAAACTGTGGAGGCGCCAATAACAGGCACCATAGTATCGCCATGTCCACCCAGGACAAAGGCTGTTACAGTTTCAACGGATACATTCAGGGCTTGTGCGACAAAGAGTCTGAACCTGGCAGAGTCTAATACGCCCGCCATTCCGACAACACGGAGAGGGGGCAATCCAGAGGTCTGTTGAAACCTTGCGACCATTGCGTCTAATGGATTTGTCACAACAATTACAAATGCGTTGGGTGCGTATTGTTTTACAGCAGTGCCTACATCATCCATTACTTTTGCATTGATGGATAATAGATCATCGCGGCTCATTCCAGGTTTTCTGGGGCTGCCGGCAGTAATAATCACAACGTCTGCATTTGCAATATCAGTGTAATCGTTGGATCCTTTGATGTTTGCATTGCATCCTTCGACACCCAAAGATTGAGAGATATCAAGAGCTTTGCCTTGGGGAATTCCTTCGGCGATATCATAAATGACAACATCGCCAAGTTCTTTTAGACCACATAAAAAAGCTAACGTTCCACCGATATTGCCTGCGCCGATAAGGGCTATTTTCTTTTTGAATGACATTTTATTTTTCAAATCCTATGTGTTCTTTTATAAAACGATGCCCCAGTTCTAGACCCGCTTGATTAATGCCATGAGCTAACTCTGCCATGCGATAGGCATCGGCTGGTACACCTAATTCTTTTAATAGATGATATGATTCTACCATTGCTTCGACTGGAATCACAAGATCGTCATCACCATGAATTAAAATCACAGGAACTTTTTCTTCAGAAAGCACTTCGGGTATGCCGACAAGTTTTCCGGAGTACGCAGCGACAACTCCACATAGATTTGGTCTTGTGAGCGCCAAATGTTTTGCTAACATTGCACCTTGAGAGAATCCAAGCAAGATTACATTTTTATAATCTAGATGAGCATGCTGAGTGTGCTCACGAATGTAGTGTTCTGTGATTTTTGCCGCGTCTTCTACCCCCGACAAAAGAGCTTCTTGAGATTCATCAGACAAACTGAACCATTGATATCCTTTAATATTTGCTTCACAAGGGTGCGGTGCGTTTGGAAGATGAAATTCTGCTTTTGGAAAATCATGGGATAACGACAAAGCGATATCTAATAAATTCTGACCATCGGCGCCCCAGCCGTGTAAAAAAATAAATAATTGTTCTGGGGGGCAATCTAACTTTGTTCGTTGGATGGGTCCCGTTAAATGTTTTAAGGGTCTTAACATAGTGTCTCCGGTATTCATTTGTGCTCCTATTGATAGCAGATGTGGATTAATTTTTATTTAAACATCGCTTATTTAGATAAATATTTTTGTCGTTGATACGCGATAGCTGCGGCAATTATGACACACAGGGTAGAGATAGAAATCATAATCGTTGCCAAGGCATTAATTTGTGGGCTTAGCCCGCCTGTGCGTAATGTTGAAAAAATCACCATGGGTAATGTTGTTGATTCAGGAGATGAAACAAAGCTTGCAATTACAACATCGTCGAATGATAGGGCAAACGCTAAAAACCATCCAGCAAGGCAAGCGGGAGCAATAATGGGTAGCGTAATATCTGTGAAAACGGTCAGTGGCTTTGCACCTAAGTCCATCGCTGCTTCTTCTAACGAAATATCTACCTCTTTTAGTCTGGACTTTACAATGACAACGACATAAGCAATACCCAGAGTGATATGTGCGATGCTGATTGTTGGAATTCCATAGTGAATATTAATTCCAAAAATGTGTTGTACAGACACAAAAAACAATAATAAAGACAACCCTGTTACAACTTCGGGGATAATTAGTGGCATGTTAATAATGGTTTCAAATAGTTTGCGACCTTTAAATTTATGAATTCTGACTAAACTGAATGCAGCAAATGTTCCAATAATCATTGCAAATGTAGCAGAGACTGTTGCAATTTTAAGACTGTTCCATACGCTTTCAAGAATAGCTGTATTTTTGCTAAGTTCGCTATACCATCGAAGTGAAAATGATTCCCAACCGTAAATGCTGCGAGTGCTGTTAAATGAAAACACAATAATCAAGGCAAGTGGCACATAAAGAAAAGCATACCCAAATAATAGAATATTGATACGTAATATTCGACTATTCATCGTTTGTATCCTTATTTGATGCTGATTTTTGAAGATAATTTAAGGGTATGACCACAAAGAAAAACATTAAAATTGCGATCGATGCAGCAAATGGCCAATCATGATTATTAAAAAATTCATTCCAAACGATGCGACCGATCATTAATGTATTGGCGCCCCCTAAAATTTCTGGAATTACAAATTCCCCAATCGCAGGAATAAACATTAATATGAAACCCGCAAACAATCCATTTTTAGTCAATGGAACGGTGATTGTGAAAAAGGCTTTAATAGGGTGACATCCAAGATCATAGGCGGCCTCCAAACATTCGCGATCCATTTTGTCTAAAGACACATACAGGGGCAAGATCATAAAAGGTAAGTAACAGTAGACAATACCGATTACAACTGCGAACTTTGTATATAACAGTTTCAGTGGTTCATCGATGATACCAATCCATATTAAGAGACCGTTGATACCACCTTGCGCATTTAATAACCCAACCCATGCATATACGCGCAATAGAAACGAAGTATAAAATGGCAAAACAATTAAGAGGATTAATAAGGTTTTTATAGCAGGAGATGATTTATGTATAGCATACGCAAAGGGGTATGAAATGATGGTTGCGATGCAAGTTGAAACCAGCGCCATCAAAATCGATTCAATGTAAACCCTAATATAAAGAAAGTCTTTGAAAAAGAATTCATAGTTTGAAAAAAATAATTGAATTCGCAAATACCGTTGATCAACCCATTCAAAAACAGGGCTGAAAGGTGGTGTTCCAAATATGTAATCAGATAAGCTGATTTTTAACAAAATTAAAAATGGAATCAAAAGAAATAAAACACACCAAATGTATGGCAGAATTAATACGTATTTTTCGTTGGGCTTGAATATGGCGGCCCAGTTTTTTATGCGTATTAATTGAGAGTTTTTTTTATTCATTAACTTACCAATAAAACGCCATTTTGAGGCTTCCAATGCAAATATACCTTGTCATTCCAGGTAATGGGGCGATCTGCCCCACGCAATAAGTTTGGCACCATTACCTGAATGATTTGTTTTGAAGCAAGCTGAATGTGATACATCGAAACATCACCCCAATATGCAATTTCATCAACAATTCCAGTTAAGATATTGTATTCAACCTCAAACGGTTCTTTGGAAATTAATATTTTCTCAGGTCGGACTGATACATGAGCCAAGGAGTCGGCTGCTGCATTTGAAGCCGGAGAAACATAAATCATACAATCGTTCGCATCGTTTCGAATGATGGAATGATTCTGATGGGTTTCGATTACAACCCCGTCTAACACGTTTGCATTACCAATGAATGTTGCAACATATTGAGAGTTTGGATATTCATAAATTTCTTTTGGAGTTCCCACCTGCAATATTTGACCACCACGCATAATGCCTAATCGGGTAGACATAGTCATGGCTTCTTCTTGATCATGAGTGACCATGATAAACGTGATGCCAACTTTTTCCTGAATGTTCACAAGTTGAAACTGTGTTTTTTCTCTCAGGCGTTTATCTAGCGCAGCCATAGGCTCGTCCAGCAAAAGTACCCGAGGTTGTTTTGCTAAGCAACGTGCAAGAGCAACTCGTTGACGTTGACCACCTGAAAGTTGATCAGGCTTGCGTTTTCGCAGATCAATCATATCGACCAATTCTAAATAATGATCGACGCGATTAATAATTTCTTTTTTAGATAGGTTTTCTTGCTTTAATCCAAAGGCTACATTTTCTTCAACCGTCATATGAGGAAATAAAGCATAGGATTGAAACATCATATTGATGGGGCGTTTGTATGGGGGAAGTTTTGTAATATCAATTCCGTCAATTAAGATGCGCCCTTGTGATGGAGATTCGAAGCCGCCCAAGATTCTAAGCAGAGTTGTTTTTCCACATCCCGAACTGCCTAGTAAGGAGAAAAACTCACCTTTGTAAATCTCAAGATCTAATTTTCTAAGCGCTGGGAAATTTCCATATCGTTTTGATATTCCTTCAATTTGTATTTGAGGAACTTCATCAAAAGATTGCCAGGGCTCGATTCGATTTTTTTCCACAACCAACTTTCCTTAACGTGTTGATTAGTATCCTACAAGAATTTTAAAAAAATGTCGATTAATTGTACGCTCAAGCTGTGGATTGGCGTGCGTATCAATAGCAAGAGTTTTCATAACCGATTCATCGGGATAAATAATTTTATTCTCTAGAATGTCGGGGCGAATAAAATTTTTTGATTTAGCACACGTGTTTGCAAAACGCACATAGTTTGTTACAAGGGCCATATGTTCTGGTTCCAACAAAAAGTTTATTAACGTATGTGCGGCTTCGTAATTGGGGGCATTGTGTGGGATAGCTAACTCATCGATCCATTTAAGAGAGCCTTCTTTTGGAATAACATATTGGATTTTTTTATTGTGAAGGGCCCCAAGCTGCTGTGCCATTAAGGCATCACCGTTCCACATAAACGCAATGGCAACTTCACCGGATCCCAATGCTTGAATTGCAGATTCTGAAGATAAAAAAACTCTCCAATAAGGTCTGGCTTGATTCGCAATCTGAGTGATGATATCGATTGTTTTTAGCGTAGACACCTGAGGTCGGAAATTCTGCCAAAAGCCAATAGCACAAAACAATTCATTGCCGCAGGACGTTGATGACACTCCCTTTTTAGCTATTTTTTTTAGTTTCTTTGGGTCAAAAACATATGCCCAACTATCGATAGTTTCGTTTGGAAAAATAGAGTTAAAAGTTTGTGTGTTATAAGCAAAGCCACTAGTTCCCCATAGATATGGAATCGAATATAAAGTCGACCCTGTTTTAAAATCGTTCAAGAAATCTTTGTCCACATATTGGATGTTTGGAATTTTTTCTAAAGACAAAGGGGCATACAATCCTAGTTTCATATGACGAAATACGTATGGAGTCGACGGATAAACAATATCGTATTCGGCTTTCCCAGTGAGCAGTTTTGCCTCCAACCCTTCATCGGAGTCTATATAATCGATGTGTAGTTTGATGCCTGTTTTGTCTTCAAACTTTTTTTGCAACTCAGGTGGGATAAAATCCATCCAGGTATATATGGTTAGTTGGGTGTGTTTTGATGTGGTTTGTTTGTGAAGTAGAAAAACTGAATAATAAAGACCAGCAAAAAAGATGAGGCAAATTGAAGCAATAAAAATATAGGTGCGATTTATCATTGTAGATATTCGGCGTGAATCCAATCCAACCATTCTAATAAGATTTCAATATTAGAGGTTTCAATCGTTGGTCCAGTCCAGATTCTTAAATTAGCGGGTGTTCCTTTAAACCCTTTAATATCAAAGGCCACGTTTTCGCTTGATAGAATTTGAGTTATTTTTAAAATAGCTTCATCATCAATAGGCACACCATTTTTTAATAATTGGATACAAGAATTTGCGGTTGATCGATGTTTTTCTTGTCTTACCAAAGGTTGTGCCCAAGGACGATTTTGCATCCATGACTGAACGGCGTTGTAGTTTTGTTGAGATCGATTTGTTAAAAACGTTAGACCACCATTGTGTTCTGCCCAATTCAAACTTTGCATGTAATCTTCTAAACACAGCATTGATGGGGTGTTAATGACTACACCGTCAAATAAATCTGTTCGGAGTCCGGCTGCATTTTTTAAATTGAAAATATACGGAACTGGCCATTTTGGAGTATAGCGTTCAAGCTGAGCAATTGCTTTTGGACTTAGAACAATTAATCCATGGGCAGCTTCACCCCCCATGCCTTTTTGCCACGAAAAACATGCAACGTCTAGTTTGTCCCAAGGTAACTTTACACAAAATGCCGCCGAAGTCGCATCGCAAATTGTAAGTCCTTGACCAGGGGTATACCATTCAAGGTCGCCAATACTGGATCCTGTAGAGGTGGCGTTCCATACAAACATCAAATCATTATTAGCATTAATCAGAGACAGGTCTGGCATTTCTCCAAGTGGCGCTTCATATACATTCGTGGGAATGTTTAGTCCTTTAACGTCGCTGACCCAGCGTTTTCCAAAAATATCCCAAGCCAGCATATCAACTGGGCGTTCGCCCAAAAAATTCCACATCGCCATGGTGATGGCACCAGTTGCAGATCCTGCAGTTAAAGCAATCATATAATCTTGAGGGATTTCCAAAACTTCTTTAGTTTTGTCGAGCATTAGTTTGATTGCAGCCTGACCATCTTTGGATCTGTGAGATCGTGCTATCATCGCATTGGATAGCATTCCGACCTCCCATCCGGGAATTTTTGCACAGGGACCGGAACAAAAGTGAGGGTCCAAAGGTTTTCTATCAGGCTGCTTCATATGTGTTGTGCAACTTTCTAGCGGTATTAAGATAGTTTGAAAACGTCGAAACGCTTTTTGAATCGACCTAATTGACCGTCTGTATCCAATAACTTTACACCACCACCAGTCCACGCTGGATGAGAAAGAGGGTCTACATCCAAGCTTAGCTTAGAGCCTTCTTTGCCCCAGGTTGATCGTGTTTCAAATGTTGATCCGTCTGTCATCGTCACAGTGATTTTATGATAGTCGGGATGTCCTTGTTTTTTCATAGTTTTCTCCAAAAAATTATTAAAATAATCTAAGCCATATTAGCAATTATTTCCCTTGACAACAAGGTTATTTTTCAATTAATTTTGTATCGTTTTCTTGAGGTTTTTTATGTCTTATTATGAGCAGTATCCGGATCTAAATCACAAACTTGATATATATGAAAGCTTGCTGCAAAAATGGTCAACAAGTCTAAATCTGGTGGCGAAAAGCACGTTGTCAAGCATTAGGCTGCGACACTTTAATGATTCTCTGCAGCTTTTACCATTTTTAAACAAGACAGATAAAATTGTTGATCTGGGAACGGGTGCGGGATTTCCGGGCATGATTTTGGCTATGTGTGGGTTTAATGTAACCTTGATAGATTCTGATCAAAAAAAATGTGTGTTTCTAGAAAATGTTTCACGTGAAACAAATACACAGGCAAAAATTGTATGTTCTAGAATTGAGCAATTTGCTTCACGTGAAACATTTGATATTGTTTGCTCTAGAGGGGTTGCTTCTTTGTCTACATTAATTAGTATTTCAAAACACTTAATATCAAAAGATCATTCTATAGGATTGTTTTTAAAAGGAGAGAATGTTGATATTGAGCTTTCAGACATTTCGTCTGATCGCTTTCATAAAATAAAAAGCCCTATTCAACCAAATTCATATATTATTCAATATCGATATTAAAAATTGTTTCACGTGAAACATAAATCTGCTATCTTAAGATTATTAAGTGAATGGGGATTTATCAAAATAAAATGACAAAAGTAATCACAGTAGCAAACCAAAAAGGCGGGGTTGGCAAAACAACAACGGCAGTCAATTTAGCAACCGCCTTAAGTACCATACCTAAAAAGATATTATTAATAGATTTGGATCCCCAAGGGAATGCATCTACTGGTTTTGGAATTAGCCCTTCAAAAAGAAAGCTGAATAGCTATTCTATATTTCTAAATAAGGTCAGCTCTCGTGATGCAATTCAAGGAACTGAGGTTCCTGGATTATATATTATACCGGCTAACAATGATCTTTCGGCGTTTGCAGTGGAAATTTCAAACATGGAAAATCGAGAATATTTATTAAGAAATGTTATACAAAATGAATTTTCTGACTTCGATTATGTTTTTATTGATACTCCCCCAACGTTGGGATTGCTAACAATTAATTCACTTGTGGCATGTAATAGTGTTTTGATACCTACACAATGTGAGTTTTATGCGATGGAAGGATTGGCACAATTGTTAAAAACCATTCAAAGAATTCAGCAAAACTTTAATAAACAATTGGGCATTCAAGGAATTGTTTTGACGATGGCCGATAGACGAAGTAATCTAAGTGTACACGTTGAATCCGAAGTGCGAGAACATTTTAAAGAGCTTGTATATGCAACAGTGGTTCCCAGAAATGTTAAGGTATCAGAGGCTCCATCGTTTGGGAAGCCTGTCTTACTTTATAATTATAAGTGCCCGGGGTCTCAATCATATGTACAACTAGCCAAAGAGTTTTTAGATCGTGAGCGTCTAATCTTAGGAGAGAGAGAAAATAATGGATAAGAAAAAATCAGGATTAGGCACGGGGCTTTCATCATTATTGGGGCCCGAGATCTCATCATCATCCAATAGTTCTGGGCAAGACATCTTTCAAGTAAATGTGGATCATATTACTCCGTGTCCATTTCAACCACGAAAACACTTTTCAGAAGTTGAGTTAGACGAATTAGCAAATTCAATTCGCCAAAATGGAGTCTTGCAGCCAATTATTGTGCGCCAAACAAATGAAGATTCTTATGAAATAATCGCGGGAGAACGACGTTGGAGAGCTTGTAAAAAAGCGGGGCTAAGGTTCATCCCTGTTATTGTAAAAGAAGCCTCAGATAAAGAAGTTTTGCATTATGCAATTATTGAAAATATTCAGCGAGAAAACTTAACCCCAATTGAAGAGTCGGAATCTTATGAAAAGTTAAGATGCGATTATAATTATACTCATGAAGAGTTAGCACAGGTTTTAGGAAAAAGCCGCAGTTACATATCCAATATTTTACGATTAAATTCGCTTGATGATAAAATCAAAGAAATTGTACGGTCAAATGGAATTTCCGCCGGTCATGCAAGAGCCTTGGTGGGATTAAGTGCAGCAGAGCAAGAAAGTTTTGTTCAAGAAATCGTTCATAATTCATTAAGTGTGAGAGACACGGAGCAGCGAATAAAGTCTCGTAAAAATCTAGCACCAAGAACAATCCCAAAACGAGCAACAAAATTTGAACCTTATGACGATGTTGATACTTTGGCCGTGCAGTCACACCTATCTGAGGTATTGCAGAGCCCTGTAAAGATTTCTATTATTAACGACAAACCGACCCTTACGATTGAATGTAAAAATTTTGAAATATTGGACCTTTGCGTAGAAAAGCTTTCTGTAAATTCTCAGAAAGATATGATCTAGACTGTTCGATCAGAAGTCGATGTTCCATTCTAAACCAAGCCCTATTCGGGTTTTGTCGGGCGAAAATGTTACTTCTGCTTTTGTTTGAGGAGTTGGTTGAATGCCAGCTGCAATGGCGACTCTATCTGTTTCAGAGTCAATATTGTTGATTGCAACATTGACTTTACCATACGTATGCTTAGAAAGCTTTTGTTGCAGCGAAACAAACTCACGTTCAACGTGAGTGATAGGGTCTTCTTGTTGGTAAAACCCAATATTAATAAACGAACTAATAAAGTTGCTGGCAGCTAAGTAATTTAATGCTTGAAATGATTGGCTAACGCTTGACGACCGATTGAAAAACAGTTTTTGTAAAATCTCTTGCTCTGAAAGGGTTGAATCTGAAACTATTCTTTTTTTAGGTTATTCGTATCTCCTTCTAAAATAATGCGTACGCGCATATCTTGTAATTGCAGGTTTGATTCAATGTATAGAGAGGGAGATAAATCTCCATCAAAAAATATCTCACCCTTTTGAACGTCAAAGAAACGATCAAGGACTCTTAATTGTCCCTCTTGAAGTGTAAATTGTCCTTTATAAAGAGGCGCATCTGAGGTGCCCTCAATGACTAATCGACCTTTCCAAGTTGAATCTAGCCCTTGACCAAAGATATGAAATCGACGCTCCAGAGAAAGATCAATATCATACGTTGTTTCCGCTTCTGTTTTTGTAAAGCTTTGTGTTGTTGGTAAAGCTAGGGGTAAATTTTGATGCGCAAGGTTTACTTGAAATGTAGGAGCTTGATCAACATCACCAATGTATTTTTCTAAAGATGAAATTTCTCCTCTACTAAAAATCTTTAATGAAGTGACGGAGCCGTCAGCTTTTAAACTAGCCGTACATAGAGCCGACATACCCCCTCTGCGTGTTTGGGGTAAATCAATCAAATGAATATTATTAAATTTAATTTCAGTATTTAAATAAGGAACAAGGTTTTTTCCAATCCCAAGTTTTGCGAAAACAATTTCGCCAGATCCTTCTTTTTGGTCGCTGAAGGAGGGTGCATTTTGTAAAACAAACTGCCCGCTCTTGGCGGAAAAATCAAGATTAATCTCATTGAGCTTGAGCCCAATGTTTTGACGTTCATATCCACCATTTTTTACTTTTATGTAGCCTTTTGATAGTTGATTGTTCAATGTTCCATAAAGTTGAATATCTCCGTCCACAAGGCCTGAAACCTTGTCATAATTCAGATCAAATATTTGCTGTAAATTATCTAATGTTCCTGTTGCTAGCACGCGAGTTTGGAACGGGCGATTATAATCTAATTCAAAAAGAAAAGGAGACAATTGAGCCGTTGTAGGAAAAGTTCCCGTTAGGCTCAAATTTAACTGATTGCTATTGATATCAATTTTTGTTTTGAAAAGGCTGTTCTGCAAAAGAGCAGAGAAGTTGGTAGTATAAGGAGCATTCGACGTTTTAAAATCAAGTTTTACTGTGGGAGTAGACGTGTCGCCAGATACATGAACCTCTCCATCCAAGTCACCCTTTAAAAAATACTGTCCCTTTGTTAGCGTATACAAAAGGTCGGAAGATAGCTTGTTTAAAGTGGCATTAAAAAGTACAGAGGACGGTGCAATGTCTCCATTAATACTTATACTTCCAGCATTGACATTTATCGTTGTTGGATGAATGACCCATTTTTCAGAGGTGTGTTGTATGCGAGTAGGTTTTGCTAAAAGAATTGCGTGCTGACCCAGATGAATTGCTAAAGCATCCACATCAACTATTGCTAAATCTAAAACGGAAAA
This sequence comes from Candidatus Bodocaedibacter vickermanii, assembly GCF_014896945.1. Taxonomy (GTDB): domain Bacteria; phylum Pseudomonadota; class Alphaproteobacteria; order UBA6184; family UBA6184; genus Bodonicaedibacter; species Bodonicaedibacter vickermanii. Next base: position 848,728 of record NZ_CP054719.1, on the reverse strand, counting down.
AGCAAAGTTTCCTTTTAATGCTTGTTCGGCAAAACCAGTCATAGCAACCGTTGTTGAAAAATTATCCAATGTTCCATTTGCGGTGGCTGAAAATTCTTCAACGACTGTTTTTTGTATAGTGGCTTTTCGAGCAGCCAGAGAAATTTGAACATTCTTTTTGTTGTTTAAGTAAATTGATCCAGAGAGATTGCCGGTGTTTGCTGCAATATTTGGAAACATGAGTTTGTGAAAATCGCCAGAAAAAGTCAAAATCCAATCTTTTGAATCAAGGCTCAGTTGTCCTAAAATAGAAGCAACACCCGATGCATTGCTATCTATAAACAGATCGCCAGCATTAAATGTGTAAAAATGCCAACTAAAAGCACCCTCGTTCTTGAGAAGATCTAAAGAACCCTTGCTCTCGACAAATGATTCTTTGTGGACTGCGCGTAAGGTTTCTAACTCTAAATATTGACGCGCAATATTAAAGGCTCCTGAAAATTCAACATCAATGTTTTTCGATTCAATGTCTAAGCTAACCTCTCCTTCAAAAGTACAATTTTCTTGAGGAGTAATTTTTGCGGTTAATTTTGACATAGACCAGGGGTGTTGTTGAGCATGACTTGCTGTAGCTAGAATATTCCATTCTCCATCTGTAAACACAGAGTCTAGTCGAAAGTTATTAGAAAAGATTGTCCCGCTTAGGGCTAATTCTGGCTTGTCTTGTATCAGAAAGTTCCCATCAATTTTATTTGTATCGTTTGTTAATTCAAAGCGAATATTGGGAGTAGCCTTTACTGAGTCTGGTTCAAGGTTTGCTATCAATTTAAATGTTGAATATTTTTGATATGCTGCAGGTAAATCTGGAATATTACCCATGCACTGAGCTGTTATTTTTAAAGAATCCAAAGTTTGATCCATAAAGAAAGGAACATCCATAACGGCAATTTTTTGGTCACCCATAAATAGTACACTTTTTATGATTCCGTCTAGTAGCAAGTCTTTGGGGTTAAACATAAAGTTTATTGTTGTGTTAAGCGAATATCTCGATCCTAACGGCGCGGTAATTTCTAGATTTTTTGTAAAAAATGAGAAACCTTTTCTGCTTATCGTTCCCGAAAAAGATATTGCTTGGGTATCTGTTGATGATAAATTGCAGTCGTGTAACTCAAAACTGGTTAATGCTTGATTTGTTCTAATCGTTCCTGAGAATGTAGTGCTACTATCATTGTTTTTGTAAACGTGTTTTGTGAAAATATCAACATTTTTGCTGTCAGAAGCTAATCTGGTTGTAATGTTAGATAATACGGAAGCTTTCCCAAAGCTTGCTGAAAGGGTTGCAGAAAAGTCATTCAGTTCACCTTCACCTTTTAATAAGAAAGTTGCCTTACCCGTGGTCGTCGGGATTAAATAATGTAAAAAACCTTTAGTTTCTTTTGCATTGATATATAGCTTAAGGTTAGAGGCTTTTTTGGAAGTGGGATAATCATACTTAATATGGGCGATCACCGCGCTGGAGTTGTCTTCAAGGTTTTTTAGTTGTAAATTGAATTCTAATCCATTTTTCTTATTAAGCGTGTTGCCTTTTGCGCTATAACTAAAGGCTTTGTTATCCGTTTTATAGGTGGCTTTGGTAATGTTGATATTGGCAATATACCCAAATGGTATTTTAGGAATTTCAATGGAGACTGAGTTGATCTTTGTTTTTAACGAAGGTTCATTATATTCCAAATTTTCAATTTTCAACGTTTGAATGGCAATCACTTGATTGCGAATAAATTCTAGAATCGACCAATCAAGAGCGAAGTTTTTAATAGTTAAAAGGTGCTGTTTATTTTCATAAAGATTGATTTTTTCAAATGAAAAGTAAAAAGGAAATAATCCAGAAAAGCCCTCCATTTCAATAGATTGATTTTCCTTTAACACAAAGATCTTCACAAGAAATGTTTGCACTGAAGAAAACTGTAATGATATTCCCACAAGAAAAATGCATAAGCACATTGCCCTAAAAACAAGAAACCCCATGCGAATTATTTTTGAAATACTATTCATCTAAAATGCTTGTCCAAACGAGATATAAAACTTAAACTCTTTTTTTTCATTAGGGATATTGTCAGTGATTGGATACGCTATGTCCAAACGAAGCGGACCAAAGCCGGTAAAATAAAATAAACTAAATCCAACATCCCAGTATAACCTAGATGCTGAATGAATTTCTTTGAAAATATTTTCAGATTCTGAAATTTGACCAACATCACAAAATACAGCAGCCCAGAGTGGATGGTATAATGCAAAGCGAGGCTCTAATCCAAAGGCAAGCGCAGAAAGCCCCCCCCGGGGGATTAGTTTTGTTGGATCTTTTTTGAGTGGGTCTGCTTTACCTATGGCATCAGTGCTATAGCCTCTAAGATTTTGACTGCCACCTAAATAGACGCGTTTATCTATGGGGGAGTTATCAAAAGAGACACCTGAAAGGCAATGCCACATACCCCAGCCCGCTAAGATAAAATACTCTTTAATAATGGGGAGATAAACGTTTCCTTTTACCAAGAAGTGTTGCATCGAATACTGTGAGCCTATATAAGGTGTCCAGCTTACATCCAGCTGTAATCCAGATCTGGAAAAAATTTTATCTTCACGTGTGTCGATGCGAAATGTGAGGGGAAAGCCAAAAAAATCGTATGAATTTTTCTGTAAGTCTGTTTTACGTTCCAGCGAATATTTTTCATAAACTGAACTTAAGTCGACTGAAACTTGAGGTGTGAATTTGTAATCTAAACCAAGTCCTCCGTCGATTCCTAAGCGTGAGTAAGCCTCGTATGTTCGGCGTTCTCCACTAAAAAAGATGCGTCCGGTTGTATTAAATAATCCAAGATGAGGTTTTTTTAAGGATACGTTTACGTCTTGAACAATGTTAGATAAGATGGCTGTAATCTCGAATACTTCATTTGCGCCAACAACATTATCATGTTTGTATTTTGGAATGGCGCCAATTTCATAACGATTCGATTCATTGTTAGATAAAGCAATATTACCATACACGTTGAATTGAATGTGGTTGTGTTTGCTTTCGGTTAATTTTATTTCAATATTAAATTCATGTGGATTGCTGGTTGCAATCGGGGTTATTAAGACCGAATCAAATAATCCAGTGTCCAATAAAAGCTGTTCTGTTTTATTTGTATGTTCAATACTGTAAATATCCCCTGTTTTCCATTGAATAAATTTTTGGATGTAGTCTTTGCTTACGGTGCTCAATCCGTTGATGGCAGAGGTTCCAAAGGTTCCTTTAGCGCCTGCCTTAAATGAATAAGTAATATTTCCAAAGAGAGCATCATGATTAATTTCGACTAGTTCATCTAACGTTTCAACGAAAGCATATCCACTTTGTTTTAAAAATAATGCAATTTTGTTTTTATCATTTAAGATTAATTCATGAATTATAGGAGTATCTTTTTTTGTGGATAGTAATTCAGGATCAATTGAAAAGTCTTTGCCGTTTACCAATACGTCTATCCGATTGATAGAATAGCGTTCTCCGGCCTCTACATGCAGAATAATCTTGTATTCTTGTTCGGAAGTTATTTCAATTTCAGGAAATATTTTTGCATCATAAAAACCATAAGATTGCAGGTATGCATATATTTGATAAATGTCTTCTTTTAAAATATCTCGAAGCACTCCTTCAGATGTAAGAACAAAATCGGTGTCTGGGTTTAATATTTGAGACATTTTTTTTGAGGATTGTTCGATGTCAGGAAATAATTCAAGTCCCACTATTGTTGCTTTATAGTTAATATTAGGAGCGGCTCCAAGTGTTGGAGATAGCCAAATAAATATGGATGCTGCTAATGTTAAGAATACGTGAGCCATTTTGAATTCTTAATCTTTTCAATTAAATTAAGGTGGGACTGTATCTCTTCATCAGACGGAAGAAAAGATCTGTGTTCAAAATCAACAGGAGAAGCGTGATCTAAGAGCGTTTCTATCGTTTGTTGTATTTCTTGTTCGTCTAATGTTAGCGCGGGCTGTCGACCACCCATTAAATATAAGTATACGTCAGCCAGCAATTGAGAGTCTAATAAAGCTCCGTGGTATTCACGATGAGAGTTGTTAATACCATAGCGTTTGCAAAGAGCATCGAGACTATTTCTGCCGCCCGGATTTTGTTTTCGCGCAATCACTAATGTATCAACTACACGAGAACGATCTATTTTGGGATGTCCTGCTTTTTCTATTTCCCAATCCAAAAACTTCATATCAAAGCTAGCGTTATGAATTACAATCTCTGCATCATCTGCTATAAAGTTAAGAAAATCTAAAGCAATATGTTGAAAGGTTGGATGACCGGATAGAAAGTCTGATGATAGCCCATGAATAGCAAACGCTTCCTGTGGCATTGCACGCTCGGGGTTGATGTATTGATGAAATACCGCACCGGTTGGAATCATGTTAATAAGTTCTACACATCCGATCTCCACAATGCGATGACCAGCGTTTGGATCTAATCCTGTCGTTTCAGTATCTAAAATAATTTTACGTGTCATTGCACTGCCTGTGTTTTAAACAATTTACAAAATTCATCAATTAGTAAAAGATCAAGTTGGGGCAGTTCAATTGAGATGCCCTCGTTCTGGAATGATGTAACACCTAAATCTTTTATACCACAGGGAATGATGTCTTGGAAACGATTAAGGTCGGTTGAAACATTAATTGCGATTCCATGGTATGTTACCCATCGTTTAACACGAAGCCCAATGGCGGCAATTTTTGATTCAATTTTATTATTCGAATTGTTAATCCAAATGCCAATTTGCTTATCTTTAACATGAGTAGTTAATCCTAGTTTTCGAAACGAATTTATCAGCCATTGTTCTAATAACTGAACAAAATTTTTAATGTCTCTATCAAACAGCTTTAAATCCAACATGACATAGACAACCCGTTGACCAGGACCGTGATACGTATATTTACCTCCGCGTCCAGCTTCATATATTGGGATGTTTGGATGTGAAATGAGATCGGAACTTTCTGCGCTTGTTCCGCTAGTAATCGTGTGTGGGTGTTCTAAAAACCAAAGACATCCAGGAGCGCCATCGTTGATAATGTTGTCGACGTAGTTTTCCATGAATGTAATGGCATCGGGATAGTTTACAGGTTCGGATGAATGAATAATACGAATGGGGATCATGATGAGGCTCTAGCATCTTCAATCCATATTTTTAGAGTGATGCGATCCTGCCAGGAATCTTTTTTTAGAGTTCCTAAAATATCGATATGTTTGTATTGGTGTTTTACTAGAAAGTCGCCGATGGCGGATTGAAATGCATTAAAAATTAAAGCTTCTGCAGCTTTGCCAGAAATGGGATCTTCTAGAAAACATCGAATGTGTTTTTCTTGCATCACGACAATTTTTTTTAGGTGTACATTTTGAAATAGAAACTTGGGTGTTGGATTGCCAGATCCGAAAGGACCTATTTGCTCAATAAGATCATGTAGCGATATAGTCAAGCTGTTGAGGGTAAGGTGCCCGTCAAACGTACGCTTGGGTAAAAAGTGTTCTGCCGATACAACTGAAGATACATGAGTGCTCATAAACGTTATAAAATCATCAATTTGAGAATGCTTTAAACTGAATCCCCCCGCCATTGGATGCCCCCCACCCTGAAGAATCACATTGTGTTCGTGGGCAAGGTGAATGCTGTGGCCGATATCGAATCCTGGTATGGATCTGGCTGAGGCCTTCCCCTCTTGAGTGACTGGATCAACAGCAATGACAAAAGTGGGCTTATGATATTTGTCTTTTAGTTTTCCTGCGACAATTCCAATCACACCTTGATGCCACTCTGGGCTGCTGACAACAATGATTGGGTTGTTGGGATTGACTTGCAAGTCAGCGTCTAATAGTGTGGATTCTTGTAACAGCTTGCGCTCCTCGTTAAGAGAGTTTAGTTGCTCTGCGGCAGATGCGACGACTTGATCGTCTTCGCTGGACAATAAGATGGTGCCAAGGGTTGAAGTGCCAATACGTCCGCCTGCATTAATTCGGGGACCAATTACAAAGCCAAAGTGATAAGGGCTCAACTGATTTCTATCGATGTTCAAAAGGTTTATTAAATAGGCTAACCCCTTGTTTTTTGATTGACTAAGTACTTTTAATCCCTGTGCAACAAAGGCGCGATTTAATCCCGTCAGTGAAACAACATCACATACAGTGCCAAGAGCAACGATGTCCAACAATGAAATGAGGTCAGGGGTAGGCTTGTCGTTGAAATAACCTTGTTCCCGCAATGATTGAGTTACAGCAACGCATACCATAAAACTGATTCCAACTGCTGCAAGATGTTTCAGCGGACTTGTTTCATCTAATCGATTTGGATTTATTAGAGCAACACATTCTGGATGCGTTGATGTTCCGGCGTGGTGATCAATAACCACAACATCTGTTCCCATTTTTTTTGCAACGGCAATCGGTTCAAAGGATAGTGTTCCACAATCAACGGTAATAATGAGGTGTGTACCAGATGAAGCCAGGTGTTCAAAGGCCTTTGTGTTGGGGCCATATCCTTCGATTTGACGATCAGGAATATAAAATTCAATATCAACACCCAGCATTCTAAAGAATCGAATCAATAGTGCGGTAGAGGTTGCTCCATCAACATCATAATCACCATAAACAGTAATTTTTTGATTGTGAGTGACGGCATCGATAATGCGATCAACCCCTTGTTTCATGTCTTTCAATAGAAATGGATCAGGCAGAAAATGTTTTAGTGTTGGATTTAAGAAATGAGAAACAGTGTGTAAATCAATATCGCGGGAGGCAATTAAATCACATATTATTTGGGGATAGTCAGCCTGATTTTTAAGCTGTTTAGATATAGCTTCATCCACCTTGGATTGAACCCAAAGATTTCCCAATACAGATTTTTTGTTGGCTGTAGATTTTTCTGGCATCATGGTAATAAATCAGTAATAGTATTAATGTTAGGGTGTATAAACCTAAATATAACAAAATTAATAATAATTTGAAACAAACATGCTAAATAATAATTTTAATCCATTTAATTTTTGGAATCCGTCGAGTGCTCCGGCAAATGCTCATAATCCATTTATGGACCCGGGTGTTTTAATATCAAGTATGTCTGGGGCTTTGCAGAAAATAATGAGCGATCCAGACAAGCGTAAAGATGTGCAAAAGTCTTTACAAAGCTGTACCGAGGTTTTAAGCAAGTATATAATAAAGCGTATGGGCGGTGAGTTTGCAGAACCACCCATTGCATTGGCATCTAGAGATAAGCGGTTTAACCACGATCACTGGGAATCAAATATTTTTTTCGATATCATGAAGCAGTCGTATTTGGTGTTTTCAGATTGGTTTGAAAAAACGTTGAACGATGACGAGCTTGATTTAGATCCTGAAGAAAAAAAACAACTGCGTTTTTATGCCCAACAAATTACTCATTCCATGTCGCCCAATAACTTTGCATTTCTGAATCCTTCTGTCATAGAGGAGGCGCAAAAAACGGGGGGAGCCAGTGTGATGAAGGGGTTCATTACCATGATGGAGGACTTACACAAAGGTAAAGATCCAGACATGACGGATATGAACCATTTTAAGATTGGGGAAAATATCGCACTTTCAAAAGGGAGCGTTGTCTTTCGGAATGATCTGATCGAGCTGATGCAATATAACCCAACAACCCAAGATGTTTTTCAGACGCCCATGCTAATTGTTCCGCCGTGGATTAATAAATATTATGTGTTTGATTTATCACCTGAAAAATCTATGGTGCAATGGTTGTTGGATCAGGGCAGAACTGTTTTTATTATTTCATGGGTAAATCCAGATATTGCTCACCGATACAAAACGATCGAATCTTATATTTTAGAGGGTCCAAAGGCTGCGATTGAAGTGATACAAAAGATCACCGATGTTGAAAAAGTCGATGCCATGGGGTATTGCCTTGGTGGAACGTTGTTGGTGTGTGTGGCATCTTACTTTGCGGCAGTGAAACGGAGTGATATTGCATCATTAACATTACTTACGACACTAACAGATTTTTCCGATGCGGGTGATTTAACCGCGTTTGCAAGTGAAGAGTATGTTCAGAAAATCGAGAAGTTAATGAGCGACAAAGGATATCTAAGTGGTAAAATAATGGCACGTACATTTAATATGATGCGACCATCGGAATTGGTTTGGTCATACGTTGTGAATAATTATTATATGGGGAAAGACCCCGTACCGTTTGATTTTTTGTATTGGAATTCTGACAATACGAATATGCCAGAAGCAATGCATAGTAATTTGTTGCGTTTTTTCTATCAACAGAATCGATTGACTCAACCAGGAAGATATAAGGTGAATGGTGAGGGTATCGATCTGTCCAACATCGATCTGCCTATTTATATGATGTCAACTAAGGATGATCATATTGCGCCATGGAAGGCGACATATTCCGGTGTATCATTAATGAAAAATGCAAAACTGCAATTTGTATTGGGTGGATCTGGTCATGTGGCGGGAGTTATTAATTCGCCGGTGAAAGAAAAATATGGATATTGGCTGAATAAGAATTTGACGGCATCTGCAGATGAGTGGCAAGCTGGAGCAGAAGAGCATGCCGGTTCGTGGTGGATTCATTGGCACCAATGGTTATCAGGGCTAGGCGGGGCAAAAGTTGCTGCACGATCTGTAGGATCGGTTGAATATCCAGCATTAAGCGAAGCACCTGGGGAGTATGTTCTAAAATCGTGCGAATAAATTAGTTGGCAAGCTGTGTGAGCGTGTTATAATTCGATTGCTTTAATGGTGTTACAAAATGACCGACAATCGAAATTCTGAACAGGACGTGCCTGCTGAAATGACTGAGATGCAACCAAAGATGGCTCAGCCAGCTAACATATTTGTGCGATTGCTTTTGACGAGTTTAATATGTCTTGTTGTGGTGGTTGCAACGGGGTGGCATTTTATTATTAAGCCGTATATTAATTCTATTGAGTCGCAATTGTCAGAGACAATGACTGCGACACGGGGTGTTGCGCCGATGTCAGATGTTGAAGAATTGCGTAAAGGCATTGATGCATTGCAAGCTAAAGTTCTTAGCCTTGAGCAGCACAGTCTGCTGTATGTCGATATACAGCGAGATCTTCAGATTATGGAGGCAAAACTAAAAGAGCTTGATCATAAGATATCAGCTGATGTCTCTAAAACTCAAAACAATCAAGAATGGCGTGACGATATTGCCAAGGCAATTAACGCAGCAGAGCCCTTAACCTCGTTTCGTGAGAATCCGTTAATCCCAGAAAAAATTCGCGAGATGATTTCTGGGATAGATTTTATTCCAACCTATAAAAATATTTCTGAAAGCTGGGCTAAGTTTCGAAGCAGCATAAAATTGCAAGCTCAACCTTTGCAGAAAGAAATAGTATTGTCTGAAAGTTGGTGGGATGGGTTTAAAATTTTCTTAAAGAGCATCTTTAAAATTCAGCGATTAGACAAAGATTACTTAACTTCTGAAGAAGTATTTATCCGACAAGTAGATAAATTTTTGATCGAAAATGACGTTGAGGCCTTGTGTCGGTGGGTGGATCTTTATACTAATCGATTTGATGTGCCGACTAAAACGCTTGTGAAAGACTGGATGGACAAGTTGCGCAACTATCAACAGGGGCAATTAATTTTAAACAGGGTGAAGCGAATTAAATGATTAAGTCTATATTGAAATTATTATTGTTCTTGTGTATTGGGGGCGTGGTTGTATTTGCGTATCAAGCAAAAGGTCATGTAGATATTCGTTGGGAAAATGTATCCGTTTCGATGAAAATCGGAACCTTTGTATTGCTGATTTTGTTGGGCACATGGATATTGTTTTATGTGTTTTTGTTTGTAAATTATTTAGGACAGCTAGCAAAAAACTTAAGACAATACTGGAGGAATCGCCATGAACTGGAGGGTCATCGATATACAGAAGAAGCGATTTCTGCTCTTGCTGGAGGGCTTTCAGAAGTTGCTTTGAAGAAGGCTCGCAAGGGCTCAGAGCTATTAAAGGAGTCTCTGTTTGCGCAGTGGGTTTATGCTGTTGCTATGAACGAAGTTGGCAGTGGGTTGGATGAAAGCGTGATTGCGGGGTTGGTTAAGTCTAAAAGTTTTGGCTTGGCTGGATATCGGTTGCGTATTGAACAACTGTTAAAACAGCGAGATCAAGCAACGGCTGTCAATGAAGTTGAAGCTGCTGTTGAGCGATACCCAAATGCTATTTGGTTATTGCAGACTTTGTTCAAGGTTTATGTTCATCAGGGTGATGTTCAAAAGGCAATGGAGATTGCTAAAAAACTTAGACAACTTAATCATTCTGATGCAGATGCAAAAATGGCATTGTGTTATGTGTTGCAAAGTCGTATGGAAACAAAATTGGAACAGAAACTTAAATGTTTGCAATTGGCGCATGAGCTAGACAAAACAAATCCAATTGTGGGAATTGAGATATCTAGATTGCATATAGAAGCAGGACGCATAAAAAAAGCTCAACAGGTGATTGAGACTGTGTGGAAGTATTCTCGTCAACCCGAATTAGGGCATGTTTATCTGGAAACATTAACTGGTCTGAATTCTGAAGAAATGTTGGCGGGAGCCTTAAAATTGCTGGAAATATCAAGCGCTAGCACCGAAGGGTATGTTGTTGTGATTAAGGCATGCATTCAAAGTGAGTTTTATCAAAAGGCTAGATACTATTTAGAAAAAGCTATTCAAGCCAACGGAGGTATGTCCTATGGTTTGTTTGAATTGCGTGCTGATCTTTCTAAAAAGGATGCTGCGGAAAAAGTAGATTATCCACTTTGGATAAAACAAGTTGCTGCGCACAAGCGATTTGAAGGATGGGAGTGTGCACATTGCAAATCTGTTTCATATCAATGGGAAGCTGAGTGTTTGCGATGTGGAGACGTGGGCTCTTATTTTTGGAAGGGTGAACACGAACATGAAAACAATTTTTTTGCAATAAAAGGAGTTTAGCGCGCAATGAATAACGTAATGTATACAAAGCCGTATTGTCCATATTGTGTAAAGGCTGCGGGTATTTTAGATCGCAACAATATACAGTATGAATTAGTTGATATTTCCGAAGATCCAGCGTTGGTCCAAGAAATGCTGGATCGATCGGGTGGTCGTAAAACCGTACCTCAAATTTTTATTAATAACACGCATGTGGGTGGATGTGATGATTTAGAGGCATTGTATTTATCTGGTGGATTAGATAAACTATAGCTGACTTCTTATAATTTGGGTATGCGTCATTTGGTCGCTAATATACATTTTAGTACATGTCTCGCCTCGTTCCTGTACCTAAATTAAATTAATCTAGCTATATTAAAAAAGTGATTTTTATATAATGAAAAAAATTGGTGTGATGACAAGTGGTGGAGACTGTTCTGGTTTAAATGCTGCGATACGTGCCGTTACGTTAAGAGCTTGCGATCTTGGTATTCAAGTCCTTGGATTTCGTCAAGGGTCAATCGGTTTATTAAACAGAGACTATGTTAATCTAACCCCGAAAAAAGTTTCGTATGAATATTTAATGAAGGGTGGGTCAGTTCTTGGCTCCATTAACAAAGGAAATCCTTTTCAATACCTTACCGACGAGGGAATTCACATTGATGTGACCGCTGAAATAGCCGCATCTTATAAAGCATTAGAATTGGATGTGATTATTTCTATAGGTGGAGATGGGAGCTTTTCAATTATGCATTCATTAATGAAGAAATTTGATATGAATGTTATTGGGATTCCAAAAACGATTGATAATGATTTGTCATGTACGGATTATGCTATTGGGTATTCTACCAGTGTACAGGTGATTTCTGATTGCATCGATAAATTGCAAACTACGGCTGAAAGCCATCAGCGCATTATCGTTGTTCAGGTTATGGGGCGTGATGCGGGTCATTTGGCCATTGCTGGCGGTATTGCTGGCGGTGCTGACATTATCTTAATTCCGGAAGTGCCTTATTCAATGAATGTTGTGGCGGCGCATTTGAAAAAGGTATTTCGTTCTCAAAAGAAATTCGCAATAGTTGTGGTGTCAGAAGCTATTAAGACAGTTGACGGATCGTCTGTAATGGTGATGGATGAGGTAAACAATCGTCCGCGTTATGATGGTTCAGCAGCGTATATTGCAAACTTGATTGAGCGGCACACTGGATTGGAAACTAGACCAGTTGTATTGGGTCATTTACAACGCGGAGGAAGCCCAAATTCATTTGATCGATTGTTAGCATCGCAGTTAGGTGTGTATGCAGTTGATTTAGCGGTGCAAGAAAAGTTTGGTCAAGTGGTTGTAACTCAAAACAATGCGATTGCTCACGTCCCCATAGAGCACACTATTAATACATATAACCATGTTAATGTTCATGGTAATTTGATACATACGGCACGAGGTTTAGGCATTTGCTTGGGAGACGCATAATATTTAAAGCGGCTCTAACAAAGTTAGCATCGCTGTTTGCTGGGCTGTGTATTTTATATGGATCCGCGTATGCAAGTTCCACGGCAATAGTTTCTGTGCAAATTGGAGATCATCCTGAGTTTGTGAGATTGTCGTTAACTTGGCCACAGCCGATTAATTTTGATTATGTTCGAAAATCTACAGGTTTTGAGGTTCGATTTTTTCAAAAATCTGAATTATTGTTAGATCGTTTAATCAGTGTGTTTCCTGGAAGTTCTTATAGACAGGAGGGCAACCAAACGGTTCTGACTATTAATGTGTCGCCTAATCGCAATTTTATAGCTAAATCATACGGCAATATAACATACCTGGATGTTTATAAAGGTGGGGGGCAAGAATTAAAGCTTGTTCCCCATCCTAGTATTAAAGTAACTCATACAGCGGTTGCTGAAAAAAAGGACGAGGCTAAAGCCGCAGGGATTGATTTGCAAAACTTATTTAGGAGAGTCGCTGATTATCTTGGTGAGTTAAAGCCAGATATGGGGGCAACTGTTACCACAAGTGGTGATAATGGGATTCTGTTAAAATACCAGGATGCTCCGATTGCTGTTTATGAGTATGAAAAAAAAATATGGATTGTCATTTTAAAAGATGAGCTCCCTATACTTGAAAAACAAATAGAAGAAAAATATTCTATTCAGTTGTTAAAAATAAGTGGTGCGTTTGTGTTGCAGATAGCAGCAAAAGATTTTACAAATCCGATTGTATCTAAGGGAGATGATGGATGGAAAATAGACTTCAAACGAGCATTACCCTATGGAAATAACCCACAATTTTTCATACGAGATGGAACTGAAAAAATCAAAATGAACAGGTCTGGGTTGTTTGACCCGGTGGACGTGAATGGAATTTCTGTTTTTTGTACGTTGAGTCCAGAAGTGTTTGTGCCAATACAGATTGCTCATCAAAAAGTGAATGTTTTGGCGACGTCGGTGGGGGGTGCTTTTAAGACAGATACTCCCGAAGCGATAGAAATGGATAGAGATTTTATCACATTATTATCTGATGTAGGTACGCTGCCTCATGATCAACCTAAAAAGATAGATTTTAGTCGGCATGATTTGTCCGAGCCATTTTGGCGTTATAAACAAAAGTTGTTGGGTAGTATCGTGTCCATGGATGAAAATAGTATTCAAAAACACGTTGATCTTATTTTATTGTACTTATCAAACGGTTTTGGATCTGAAGCGGCAAGTGAAACCAAAGTGTTATCGCAAGAATCTGCCGAAATTGATCCTGAGTTTATAGCTTTATTAAGTAGCATTGCTGGAATTGTGGATGGAATTATTGAGGCTGATGTTGTTAATAAGCTGTTTTCATTTCACAAGGCGGATTTAGAAGCTGCGGCTTGGTGTGCGTTTGCCTTGGCTAAATTAGAGCAAAAGGTCATACCTTATTTCCTGGGGGAGTATTTAAGTCACAGCATTAATACATTCCCAGAGCCTGTGAAATCAATGCTGTTGGTTTCCTTGGCAGATCTATTGATCTTACAAAATGATATTGATCTAGCTGAAGCTATTATTCAAAAAGCTAATGAAACGCGACTTTCTCCAGAGACAGTTTTATTAAAGCAGTTTTTATATACCAAAATTAGAAAAACAAAATACAAGCAGAGTGAAGTGTCAGAGTTTAAAAGGCTGTTACGTCAAACTCAAGATCCATTATTAGAAGCGCGTGTTATTCTTGAAAGCGATTTGGTTGATTGGAAGAAAAGAGACCATCTTCAGTATATAGAAAAATTAGAGATAATCTTACCGCTTATTGAGGGGAGCTTGTATCATTTAGAAGTATTAGATTATTTGTTTAGATATCACATAAGTGCGAACAATTATCTGTATGGGCTGGAACTTGCGGTGATGTATAAAAAATTTCATCCAAAAGCATATTTCAAAATAAAACCTCAAATTCAAACTTTAATGTATGAGCTAATGCGAGAGAAAGCCCTTGAGAAAAGTGGGTTGATTTTTACGTTACAACTGCTTACAGAGTTTGTGGACGATTTACCATCAAGCGGACATATAGCGGATACTATTCTTGATTTGACACAAAAGGTTCAGCGAATAGGGTTGCTGGGAGAGTCTATTCAACTGATAGAAATGTATATCCGAAGAGAGGAAGTTCGATTAAAGCCTAAAAAACAACAGGCGGTATTTTTTCAATTGCTGGATTTTTACATAAAAAATGAAGATATGTCTAAAGCAAAAGATTTGATAGAGATAGTTGAAAAAGGTGGAAAGTTGACCAAAGGTGAGATGGAAAAGATACAAGTTTTCAAAGCGCGACTTTCATTATTAAAAAACAAACAAGATGAAGCTTTGGTTTTCTTACAAGTTAACCATTCATTAGAAGGGTTGAAGATAAAGTCGTCATTGTTGTGGGGGCAGAAAAACTGGTCGGGTGCAGCAGATGCTCTGGAGGAGCTTATTGATGTGCATGGTAACCAATTAGATAGTGAACGCAAAGAAAGATATATTGTTCATTTGGCGGCGGCGTTGGTTTTGAATGAGGAAAAATATCGTTCAAAGAATGTGGGTAGGCAAAAAACTAGAGTTACTCTTCAAGGGATCCTTCAGAAATATGAGGGGGTGCTTTCAAAGTATAAAGTCTTGTTGCAAGATCTGACCACAGAGCCTTACAATAGTTTGTCCGACACGCTGACGCGACAAGTGATCACAAATGAAATTAATGAAACCAATAAAATAGAAAATTTATTTAATCAATTAAAAGCAGTTCCAACCAACTAGAAAACGCGTTAATATAGCCGCGTATAAGGAGGTTCTTTAATGAGAAAAGTATTATTTTTCTGTGTAATGTCTGTGGTATTTAACATTTCCACAGTGTGTGGTTTATTAAAAGTTCAAGTGAATCGAGGAATATTTTCCCCTATACCAATCGCTGTAGTTGATTTTAATGGAGATGGCGATTTAGGAAAAAATATTCGCCAGATTATAGCGAACGATTTGGGTAATTCAGGATTATTTAAAACAATCCCTCAGGATGCATATATTCAAGATTCTGAATCGATTCACAAATCAGTTCGATTTTCAGATTGGCGTTTAATTAAAATAGATGCGTTAGTATACGGGACAATTAAAGAGTCTAGCGGCAAGGTGTTTGTTACGTTTAGGCTGGTCGACGTATTTGCTGAAAAGCAAATGGTTGCTTTAGAAATGCATGCTGACAAAGCTGATTTTAGAAAGTTAGCCCATATGATTTCTAACGCAATTTATGAGCGTTTGACAGGAGAAAAAGGGTACTTTACAACCAAAATAGCTTATGTTTCAGAAATGGGTAGGGCTGATCAGCGTATTAAACGTTTGGCTGTAATGGATTGCGACGGGGAGAATCATCGTGATTTAACATCGGGTCGTACATTTGTAATGACACCTCGATTTTCTCCTGACGGAAACAAAGTCGCATATTTTAGTATAGTGAATCATGCGGGTAATGTTTTTATCTATGATATTCACGAACATACCACAGAGTTGCTTGGAAAATTTAAGGGGATGAGTTATGCCCCGCGATTTTCAGCCGATGGAAAGAAAATATTATTTAGTATTGCAGAAGGAATGGTTTCTCATATTTATGAAATGGATTTAAAGACGCGCGAGAAAAAACAGTTAACGAAAATTCCGTCCCTAAATACATCTCCTTATTATTCGCCCGATGGTCAGCATATTGCCTTTGTATCGGATCGTAGTGGTACACCACAGATTTATATTATGGATCGAAGTGGCGAAACCAAAGGAGAGTCGGCAAAGCGTATCACGTTTGGACAAGGGCGATATTATACACCTGTGTTTTCTCCTAATGGACAACATCTGGCGTTTACAAAAACGCATGGGGGAACGTTTTATGTGGGGGTGTTAAGGCCAGATGGCACGGGTGAGCGTACATTGGCGCAGGGCTTTTTCGTGGAAGCCCCCACGTGGTCTCCTAATAGTCAGATGGTGATGTACACACGGCGCACACCGATTAATCCTCGTACAAAAACTGAGATTGCAAGAATTTATTCCATTCATATTTCCGGGTTTAATGAGCGGGAAATGTTAACACCTAGAGATGCAACAGATCCAGAATGGTCTGCAAGTTTGTAGACACGTGTCTTGTAGAAATTGATAACGGGGGCTTTGGCCCCCTTTTTTGTCTTTATTGTGTGCGCTTGTATCCTTCGCCATCGACGCGCACTATATATAGCGTGACGATGTACCCTTGAGGTAGATTCGATGTGCTAAAACATGGGTTTTGTGCAGTAAATATAGAGATGATCCCAAGGCTCACAGGTTCGTTTTTTCGTGATTGGCTATAATTAGCATCTTTCGCTGTGGTGTTTTTTAAGTGGGACGTTCATCCAAAATGGGGCTCATTCTAATTATAGCAAGGCACATGTATTTGATTACAGATTATCAGAAAAAGCGCAGTGGTTAATCTGGGGTTAATAAAGGTTAAGATTGAGTTAACACGATTTTTTTACCACCCCCCGCCCCAGTCACCCTCAGTGACCTTCGGGTGGGGGGACAAAACCCACTCCCTAAATCGAGACTAAATAGACGAAACAATCCGTCATTTCTTCTCGAAATGGTGGGTTAAAATAATAATGTATGAGATCTCTAAAACTAATATACCTCACAAACGTTAACAAAAGATTGACGAGGTGGATATTTTTTATCTTTATGAACATTTTCCGTAAGGTATAAAAATACTCTCTCAGTACTGTGTCAGAATTAAAGGTGTTTAGCTATAGAGAATATGTTTTGCCCAAAAAACTTACTGCTCATTCTGCGTCGGCTTACGCATTGGGGGTCATAATTGTTAGTTCCTAAGTTTATTAACAAATCCCATGAGTAAAAAAATCCCCCGCATATAGCTATAGGGGGGGGGATTCAAAGGCTATCAACCTAATAATTAGGCGTTGATAGTTTCTTTTAATTCTTTTGCTGGGCGAAATTTGGCTTGTATTGCTGCTGGGATGGTGATGGGCGCTCCAGTTTGAGGATTGCGTCCTTGGGTAGTTTCACGTTTCTTTTGATAGAACGTGCCGAATCCACTTACTCGAATTTCTTCATTCTTTTTTAGACCCTTTGCAAGTTCTTGAAATAGGGTTTGGATTAATTTCTTTGTATCAGTTTTTGTGAATCCCGTTTCGGTGGCAACGACATTAATTAGATCAGTTGTATTCATTAGAGGTACCCTTTCTTATTATTAATTTTTATTAAGAATAATCCGGATTTTTCATACTAATCAAGAAGAATGTGGTTAAATTATAAATCGTGATTTTTTCAACACACCTTTTAACAGGTTAATCGGCATTAATGAAAAATAAATAATTGATTAATTAATTTAAAGAAGTGTAGTCAATATGGGGGCTGTTGACACGAAGTTGTTGCATTTTATGTTTGAATGTGAGATAAGGGCTTTAATGTCTATACACAACGGGGTGTAGCGTAGCCTGGTATCGCGCTTGCTTTGGGAGCAAGAGGCCGGAGGTTCGAATCCTCTCACCCCGACCACTTGAATAAGAATAAAAAGTTCACTATGATACTTAATGGGGTATCCAAGGGGAGACTATTTTATATGAACATCTTAGACACGTTACGAAACAATGTATTCTTATTAGGATCTGCCAGTGGATTGGTTCTGCTGGGGCTTTGGTCATTGGTGCCATCAAACAAAGTTGATCCTGTGCAAGAAAAGCGAATCTTACAATTTATTACAGAAAATTCTTTAGAATTATCTAAAACGACATCAGCAACGACGACTGTTATTGTTCCGGATATGCCACAAAATTTTGTGGTATCTGTCGAGCCTGGCGATACGTTGGCTGACATTCTACAAGAAAAAAAGATTTCAAAAAAACAATCCTTGCTGATTATTCAAGCACTTTCTAAATATGTTAGCCCTAAAAAAATTCGTGTGAACGAAAAGATTAGTTTACTAATTAAAGGTAACGCTGATGGAACCAGTGAGTTGTTACGATTGTCGGTTGCGAAAGATAAGCGTAGCCAGGTAGAAGTCATCAAGAATAAGGACGGTTACTATCAGGCAAAGTTGTTAGAAAAAGAATTAAAACAACTTACCGAATGTGTGACCGTTCCGATTAAGGGAAGTTTGTTTGCTGATGCGGCTAAAAAGAAAGTTCCCTATGCGGTTATTCGACAATTAATTGCTGCGTATAGTTATGACGTTGACTTTCAACGTGATATTAAAGCGGGAGATTCGTTTTCTGTTTATTTTGAACGAAGTGTAGATCCCGATACTGGTGAAGAACATATTAGCAACCTGTTGTATGCAAATTTAAAAATTAAAGGTAAGAACCGACCTGTATATTCATTTGAAACTGAAAATGGTGTTGGGTTCTACTATGCAGATGCGCAAAGCGTTAAAAAACAATTTATGTCTACTCCGATTAATGGCGCCAGAATTTCTTCTGGATATGGCCCTAGATTACATCCGATACATGGATATACACGGTTCCATCGCGGGTTAGATTTTGCTGCCCCGAAGGGGACTCCGGTAATTGCAGCCGCAGATGGTGTTGTAACGCGATCGTCATGGTATGGTGATTATGGTCATTACATTGAAATTCAACATGCTGGTGGCTATTCAACAGTGTATGCACATTTGAATGGTTATGCAAAACATATTCATCCTGGCGTTCGAGTAGCTCAAGGAAGAACAATTGGGTATGTTGGAACGACTGGATCAAGTACCGGACCGCATTTGCACTTTGAGTTAAAAAAGAATGGTGCGCAGATTAATCCAAAGACTAAATCGCTACATAATTCAACCAATAAACTGGCTGGAAATGATCTGTCGAAATTCCAGAAAGTTCGTCGTGAGATTGATGAAAAAGTCAATGCATCGGTCAAAAGCACAAAGCTTTAACTATAAAACTCCTAATGCTTTAGAAAAAAAGATTAGGAGTTAATCTTTCCTTGACAATTTTCGCGTAACCTATTAATAGTTGTTTCATGGTATTTTGCGCCCTTAGCTCAGCTGGATAGAGCATCAGCCTTCTAAGCTGGTTGTCGCAGGTTCGACTCCTGCAGGGCGCGCCATTAGATTTGTATGAAAGGGGGTGACATAGATGGAAGTATTAGTCCGTGATAATAACGTGGAACAAGCGTTGAGAGCTTTGAAGAAAAAGCTTCAACGTGAAGGCGTTTTTCGTGAAATGAAAATGCGTCGTGCTTTCGAGAAACCCTGTGAAAAACGCAAACGCGAATCAGCAGAATCAGGTAGACGTGTGCGCAAGTTAATGCGTAAACGTTTAGAACGCGACGGATTCTAATTTTAGAAATCTGTTTAAAACCCGCTGCGGCGGGTTTTTTGTATTGTGGGGTAAGAGTGAGATTGGTTGATATTCATAACTGTGGTTTACAATCAGGGCAATTCACAAGCGTCCGAACAGTTTCTGGGACGGGATCAATGAGTGGTCATGTTGCGTTTTCCAAAGATAAGGAGCCTTATGTAGTTTGGTTTATAATCTGTAGATTTGACGATGGTGAGCGTAGTATTAATGCATATTGGAGGGGGATAGCTGGTATTCGAAGCTTTGGTCAGCTAAAAGGTAAAAGCATTGTGTTGACTATGGGCGAAAATCCAAACGAGGAAGATTTTGGATACTATTATAATTCCCACAAAGGATTACATTGGTTGCAGATAGACTTATTAGACATAGTGGACAAAGAAATTCACGTCTGTATTAGGGCGCATAGAAATACTGAAGATGATGAACTAGAAGAGGGTGACGAAAGCCGTTATACTTTTATTGAGGGGAATTTCAAAATTTCGTTTGAGGGTATTCATATAAGAGAGCATGATTATCCCGGATCGCTTAATTTTTTGGATCACTCTGAAATGAAAGAGATCGTTGGTGAAGTGGTAGACATTAAAGATTTTAATGGCCCCTATTATTCATTTGGAGATCCGTATTCTAAAAAAGGCAGCTGTCTATTTGAGTGGAGTAATTAACCACCTTTGACGGCAACGTGACGTTGCGCCAGGGATGATCCCTGGACCCGGTATGTTGGATTGAGGAGGATTTGAGATATCAGAATTTAAACCCAGCTTTGACCCATTTCGGGCGCAGGATCATTAGGGTTGAAAAATGATTTTGAGATATTTTGTTGAAGAGTGTGTTTTAATTCCTTTTGTTGTTTGAAAGCGCTGTGTGTAAGGCTTTCAGAGCTAAGTTATATAAAATCCGTGTCAGATCACATCGGATCTAACCTAATGGAGACAGCGTCACGCTGTTTAAAACCGAGAGAATCCCCAGTAACCCGCACGTGCAAAAAGAACCCCATTTCTTACACGAATGGGGAAAGGCGGACTTTAGTATAAAATACAAAGTCGGTGTTTTACGAGCCCGTCGGCTCTAGGGGTTGTTTACAGGGCTGTGTCTACTGATCGGGTAGTGGAGCGCCTGTACTGGGGATTCGGTTCGGCGTTTCGTCTTTGAGTGGTTCAACCAAAGCTTCGTCATGGATCTTTTTAGGGATCATTTGGCTGAGAAATTCAAAGACGTAGAACGAAAAAAGGCTACCTAGGTTTTTGGGTAGCCTCTTCGCAATTCTATCTATTAGTATAGATAAAAAGTTTGGATTGTCAATAGTTTTTGCAATTCGTATCGAAGTATATCGGATCTATTTAATCTATTGAGTCCAGCGTCACGCTGGTTTGTCAATCTTTTGTTAACGTTTGTGAGGTATTGTAAGTTTAGAGCGCTCATACATTATTATTTTTGCCCACCGTTTCGAGAAAAAATGACGGATCGTTTCGTCTATTTAGTCTCGATTTAGGGAGTGGGTTTTGTCCCCCCACCCGAAGGTCACTGAGGGTGACTGGGGCGGGGGGTGGTAAAAAAATCGTGTTAACTAAATATTAACCTTTATTAACCCCGGATTAACGGCTGCGTGCCGCCAGGGATGATCCCTGGACCCGTTGGTAAGATCGGGTGTGATTAAGCTCGTGTGCTAAGAAGCAATATTACATGTGTTCAAAAAATCAATAGTTTCAAATAGGTAAACTTATTGGGTGCAGCGTCACGCTGCCAACCGCAGGTTGCCGCTATCAAATCGCGTTGCGATTTGCTTGAGCCGCATAGAAGCAGATGTTGGCACGAATCGAAGGGTTGATACAGCTGGTGGATGTGCTGGGAGAGATCTCCAAGGCATTAGATTGTTGTCGTTGGTAACGTGGCGTTGCATCCATTAGGTTGAATCCGAGCAGTGTGACTCTGCGCCCATAGGGTGTTAGATCCGATGTGGTTGGGCACATGTTCTAAGAAGCAGCCTGTCAGCAGTTTAAAATATCAATGTTTTGAAACAGACAAACTTAACGGGTCCAGCGTCACGCTGGTGCAACGGCATTGCCGCTATCAAATCGCGTTGCGATTTGCTTGAGCCGCATAGAAGCAGAGGTTGGTGCGAATGAGTGGGCGAGATCTGCAAGGTAATGTGTTGGTTGGTTGTAATCCGTGTCAGATCACATCGGATCTTAACCTATGGGATGCAACCTCAGGTTGCTAGCATCACGTTGCTTGAGAGGGAGGATGAAACTTAAAAAACTCGACCCTTCATGTTGTATAGCTAGCCGCAAATAAAACGGCTATGCTTTAGCGAATTGGATTATTAAATAATCTAATGATTTCAAGGTTACTCACTTAAGCGCATCTAACCACTTTATATAAAATATGATATATAGCTAATATTATATAAACGGGTGTGAATAACTTTTGCGGACATCCCCTAATATGTGCGCAACTCATCTCTGATTTATATGCGTCTGGCTATATAACCAAACCCAACGAAAACTGATGCGGGTCAAAACGCTAGTTTTCTTTGATTGGATTAGGCATTTTCTTTAGAAGGCGTAGAGGATTTATAGATGTTTAGCTATATTACAGAATTCAAAATTACTTAATCTTAAAATACGGCTATCTTTTATCTAGTATATCGTGCGAAGTTTAGAGTGTTTTTACTTTGATTCTTGCCTATCTGGGCTAGACGGTGTATCTTTCAATCAAATAAATTCAAGATCTAGGATATCAAACGATGCATACATATCGCACACATACATGTAACGAATTACGCCGCGAAAACGTTGGCAATAAAGTTAAGCTGTCAGGATGGATTAATCGAAAACGAGACCATAGTAATTTGATTTTTATTGATTTGCGAGATCATTATGGAATTACCCAATGTGTGGTGGATCGTGACAGCAAGTGTATTTCAATAGCAGACGATATGCCGTTGGAAAGTGTGATTTCAGTTGTGGGTACCGTTGTTGTTCGCGAAGATGAGGCGATTAATTCTAAAATTGGTACGGGTGAGATTGAGCTGGTGGTTGAAGAAATTACGGTATTGTCCGAAGCGGCTCCGTTGCCATTACAAGTGAATTTGGATAAAGATTGTCCGGAAGAGACGAGGTTAAAATATCGATTCTTGGATTTGCGTCGCGAACGTATGCATAAAAATATCGTGTTGCGCAGTCGGGTGATTTCCAGCATTCGACGTCGTATGACGGATTTGGGATTTTTGGAATATCAGACGCCAATATTGACGGCATCATCTCCTGAAGGCGCGCGCGATTTTTTGGTTCCAAGCCGTGTGCATCCTGGATGTTTTTATGCGTTGCCACAGGCGCCTCAACAGTTTAAGCAATTGTTGATGGTTGCGGGGTTTGATCGTTATTTCCAAATTGCTCCATGTTTTAGAGATGAAGATGCCAGGGCGGATCGTTCGCCAGGTGAGTTTTATCAGCTGGACTTGGAAATGTCGTTTGTGACCCAGGAAGATGTGTTTGCCGTTCTTGAAACATTGTTGTCGGGTGTGTTTGCAGAATTTGCAAATGGTAAAGAAGTAACATCAGCGCCATTCCCACGTATTAAATTTGATGAGGCGATGAATAAATATGGATCGGATAAACCCGATTTACGAAACCCATTATTGATCTATGATGCGGATGAAATTTTCCGCGGATCTGATTTTGGATTGTTTGCTAAGGCGTTGGAGAATGGTCAGACGGTTCGTGCTATTCCTGTTCCTGGCGTTGCAGATAGACCGCGCAGTTTCTTTGATAAGCTAAATGAAATGGTTCGTGAAGCAGGTGGCGGTGGTTTGGGGTATGTACTGTTTGATAACGGTGAAGCCAAAGGACCCATTGCGAAGTTTTTGAATGGTGATCGTTTGGCGCGTCTGCAGGCGATTACAGGAGCACAAGATGGATATGGTGTGTTCTTTGTTTGCGACAAGAAATTGACGGCTCAAAAGTTGGCTGGATTTGTGAGAACAAAGATGGCTGATGAATTAGACTTGTTAGAGAAGAATGTATTCAAGTTCTGTTGGGTTGTTGATTTCCCAATGTACGAACGTGATGAAGAAACTGGAAGAATTGACTTTTCTCATAATCCATTTTCGATGCCTCAAGGTGGGTTGGCGGCGTTGGAGAACGAGAATCCATTGGATATTAAAGCGTATCAATATGACATCGTGTGTAATGGTGTGGAGCTGTCCAGCGGTGCGATTCGTAACCATTTGCCCGAGGTAATGTACAAGGCGTTTGAAATTGCAGGATATACAAAACAGGATGTTGAAGATCAGTTTGGTGGCATGTTGCGAGCCTTCCAATTTGGAGCGCCACCCCATGGTGGATCTGCGCCTGGGATTGATCGTATGGTGATGTTGTTGGCGGATGAGCCCAACATTCGTGAGGTTGTGATTTTCCCGTTGAACCAACAGGCTCAAGATTTATTGATGAATGCTCCGTCAACGGTGAGTGAAGCTCATTTGAAAGAGTTGCATTTACAGATTAAGTTGCCCCCACAAAAAGTTGAAAAGGCGTAAAGCATGTTTAAAGACACAATCTTTTTACCCAAAACTAATTTTCCGATGAAGGCAGGATTGCCGGATAAAGAGCCCAGAATTTTAGAACGATGGAAGCAGTTGGATCTGTATAAATTGCAACGCAAGGCGTTTAAAGGGCGTCCAAAATTTGTGCTGCATGATGGTCCCCCTTATGCCAATGGACATATTCATATTGGTCATGCGTTGAATCGAATCTTAAAAGATGTGGTGATTCGGTCACAACAAATGCAGGGAAAAGATTGTGTGTTTATTCCAGGTTGGGATTGTCATGGATTGCCGATTGAGTGGAAGATTGAGGAAGAGTATCGCGCCCATGGAAAGTCTAAAGACACGGTGGATGTGATTGAATTTAGAAACCAATGTCGTACGTTTGCAGCTAAATGGGTTGATATTCAAAAAGAAGAAATTCAGCGATTGGGTGTGTTGGGTGATTGGGAAAATCCATATACGACCATGAAGTTTGAAAATGAAGCCGTGATTGCATCAGAGCTTTCAAAGTTTTTGATGAATGGCAGTTTGTATCGTGGATTCCGTCCGGTGATGTGGTCGGTGGTTGAAAAGACCGCATTGGCTGAAGCAGAGGTTGAGTATCAAGATAAAACATCACCATCTATTTATGTTAAGTTTCCGGTTAAATCGGCAAGCATCGATGTGCTAAATGATGCATATGCAGTGATTTGGACAACGACGCCATGGACATTGCCTGCGAACAGAGCGGTTGCTTATGGCGAAGATGTTCGATATGCAGTTGTACGTGTGGATGCGGTGATGGAGTCGTCACATATGCAAAGCTATGCATTGCAAGGGGATCGATTAATCATAGCCGAAGACTTGGTGGCTGCGGTGTGTTCTGCAGTTGGAATTGCTGAACATACGGTGGTGGCATCCCTGATGGGATCTGAGTTAAAAGGATCTGTGTGTGCACATCCATTAGCAGGTCAGGGGTATGAGTTTGATGTTCCCATGTTGCCGGGTGATCATGTTAGCACTGATGCGGGTACAGGATTGGTACACACGGCGCCGTCTCATGGTGTGGAAGACTTTGCATTAGGTAAAGCGTTTGGATTGGAAATTCCAGATTTAATTCAAGATGATGGGGTGTATCGCCCACAAGTTCCGATGTTTGCGGGACTGCACATATTTAAGGCAAATGAGCCTGTGATGGATGCAATCAAAGCCGTAGATTGTTTGTTAGCGGCTGGAAAAATTAAGCACAGTTATCCGCACTCTTGGCGATCAAAAGCTCCATTAATTTACCGTACAACACCCCAGTGGTTTATTGGGATGGAGATGAATGATCTGCGCAACAAAGCGTTGAAAGCAATTGATGATGTTCAATGGTATCCTGCGGCAGGAAAAAATCGTATTGGCAGCATGGTTGACGGTCGCCCTGATTGGTGTGTGTCGCGTCAACGGACATGGGGTGTTCCATTGCCCATTTTTGTTCATAAAGAAACCAATGAAATCTTGAAAGATGAACGCGTTCAACATCGTATTGTTGAAGCATTTCGTGCAGAGGGGGCAGATGCTTGGTTTGAAAAAGACAATGCATTTTTCTTAGATGGTTTGTATCCTGCGGATGAGTATCAAAAAATCAAAGATGTCGTGGACGTTTGGTTTGATAGCGGAACAACGCATGTGTTTACGTTAGAGAATAACCCCGATGTTCACTGGCCAGCGGATGTGTATTTAGAAGGATCTGACCAACATCGTGGATGGTTTCAATCATCGTTGTTGGAATCATGTGGTACCCGAGGGATTGCACCGTACAAAGCAGTGGTGACCCATGGATTTGTGTTGGATGAAAAAGGCTATAAAATGTCTAAATCATTGGGCAATGTTGTGTCGCCTGCGGATGTTATCAAAGATTTGGGGGCGGATATCTTGCGCCTGTGGGTGATAAGTTCTGATTACTTTGACGATATCCGAATCGGTAAATCGATCTTACAACATCAGCAAGATATCTATCGTAGATTCCGAAATATCTTGCGATATTTGTTGGGAGCCTTGGACGGCTTTTCTGACGATGAAAAGGTTGACTATGCGCAACTGCCAGATTTGGAAAAGTGGGTCTTGCATCGATTGGCAGAATTAGATGCTGTTCGGAAAAAGTGTCTTGAAACCTATGATTTCAAAACGTTCTATGCAGAACTGCATACGTTTTGTTCGTCAGAATTATCGTCGGTGTATTTTGATATTCGTAAAGATTGTTTGTATTGCGATGATCCAAAAGGGTTAAAACGCAGATCTGTTCGCACCGTGATGGATATTTTGTTTGATACGATCACGCGTTGGTTAGCGCCCGTGTTAAGCTTTACAGCAGAAGAAGCATATCTAGAGCGTTACCCGGATCGTGACAGTATTCATTTGGAAACGTTTGTGGCGATTCCCACAACGTGGTTGAATGACCATCTTGCAAAAACAATGGCTGAGATCTTTGACATTCGAAGCCAAATTACCGCAGCGTTAGAATTAAAGCGCGCCGAGAAATTTATCGGATCCAGTTTGCAAGCAGCGGTAACGTTGACGTTGCCAACGACAACCCATATGAATATTGATTGGGCAGAGGTGTGTATTACGTCGGCTGTGACTGTTGTTAAAGGATCAGAGGTATTGGTCGATGTTCAATTAGCAAGCGGTGCAAAATGTGAACGGTGCTGGAAGGTGATGCCAGAGGTAACTGAGGCGAACCCTGTGTGTACCCGATGTGATGAGGCAGTGAAGGCGGTTGCGGGAAATTAACGTTGCGTTAACCTGGAATTAATAAAGGTTAATAATTTTTTAAATTTTTTTTCGCGCCACCCCCCACCCTGTCACCCTCAGTGAACTTCGGGTGGGGGGACAACGCCCATCTTAGAGATCGGAGAAGAAATAGACGAAGTTTTCCGTCATTTCTTCACGAAACTGAGGGCGAAAAATAAAAATGTATGTGCACTAAAGGTACTATATCGCACAAACGTTAATAAATGATGAACGAGAGAAAGATTTTTTGAATGGGGCGAAAAAAGCTTTTTGCAAATACAGATCTGGTTGAAATGTTTCCACATTATTCATATGAACATATTTGGGAACAAGAAAATTTTAAAAAGTTTTATACTACTTTTTTTGTATCCGTATTTGATCATTGGTTAACAGAAGATGAGGTTTGCGAACAAGTGATGTCTGCCGTTGATGTTAGGGGACAATCTAAGCGCAATAACCCAAACTGGGAAATCTATCAAGAATATGAAAATAGGTTTGCAGGGTTTTATGAGGCTTTGTATAAAAAAGGTGTCCATGTTCTTTGTGAAGGTAAACACTTATTAAAATTGAAGTTTCACAAAGAATATCAACGTTACTATTTATATGATATTCGAGAAGAAAATGAATTTCATGATTATATTGTGCCAAGTTTGGGTGTGATGGTATCTGGTAACTTTGATCTAACTCACGTGGTTCATGCAAACCCACAATATTTTCAAAAAGATGAATTTGAAGACATTGTAAAGCGGGCTGGATTGCATATATTAACTTAATACGAGAATACATGATGAAACCACGATATTTAATTTATAGCCTGATCATCCTGGTGGGGGTGATGTTGGATCAATGGACAAAGATGTTGATTCTGGATCACATTCACAGTTCAGATGATTTTCAGCATTGGTTGCCGGTGTTGTCGATTGTGCGAACTCATAACATGGGGGTTAGTTTTGGCATGTTGAGCGCGTTCAATTTGGGCCCTTGGTTTTATGGCGTGTTGAGCCTATCTATCATCACATTTTTGGTGTATATGATAATAAAGACTCCGCGCATGATTCCGCAGTTAGCGTTTGTATTCATGATATCGGGTGCGATCGGTAACGTGATTGATCGATTCATGCATGGGTATGTGGTGGATTTCATCAGCGTGCATTGGTTTGAAAAATACTATTTCTATGTATTTAATGTTGCTGATATATTTGTAAGTTGTGGTGCAGGGTTAATCATACTGGATGCACTGATTGAAAAAAGGACTGAAAATAAATGAAGAATACATACTTAATGTTACCATTGATGATGGTATTGGCAGGTTGTTCAGGGATCGCGCCAGAAGCAGTTCGTGATGAAAGCAATACGTTGACCCGACCATCGTTTATGAAAGCTAAAATATTAGATGAGGCGGATCGACAAGCGAATCAATCGGACACGGTGTCAGAAAAATAATGTTTCAACGCGTATATAATCAAATACTTGGGTATGCGGAACACCGATATGCAATGTGGATATTGGGTGTAATTGCCTTTTTAGAAAGTTCGATTTCTCCTATTCCTCCTGATGTTTTATTGGTACCGATGATGATTGGAAATCGATCTAAAGCTTTGCATATGGCAGGTGTGTGTATTGCGGCATCGGTTATCGGTGGAATTCTTGGATACTGGATCGGGTATGGGTTGTATGATATTGTTGGGCATTATTTAGTTACAGAAGAAGCCTTGGTTTCGTATCAAGAAAAATTTAGTCAGTGGGGTTTTTTGCTGATCTCAATAAAAGGGTTTTTGCCGATTCCATATAAAGTGGTTGCGATTGCAAGTGGGCTTGCTCATTATAATTTTGGATTATTTATGATTGCATCGTGCATTGCCAGAGCGTCTAGATTCTTTATGTTAGCCGGATTAATTTATTATTTTGGTGAACCTATCAAAGAATTTATTGAACGGTATTTAACCTATGTAATGGTTGGTGGTGTGTTATTGATTGTTGGGACCATTTACCTTGCTCGGTTTATATAGAGTTCAATCGTTAACGATTTTTCTGATAAGTGCTGCGATATTGGGATTCGTATTTTCCGCTGAGTATGGTTGGGGAATCAAGCCCTGTGAGTGGTGTATTTATCAACGATACCCTTACGTCTTTTTATGTGTATTAAATTTTATTTGGTTATTCAAACCATTATCAAAACACGTTCAACATAGTATCAATACCTTTATTCTTGCGATCAATGCCATGTTACCGCTGACCCATGTATTGATTGAAAAGGGGTATGTAAATGTTAAATGTGCTGCTTCAAAAATTGGAGCGTTAGGATCTGTTCAACAAGGGCTTCAGGCATTGATGAATCATCGATCCTGCGTAAAAGTAACGTGGAGCTGTTGGGGATGGTCGATGGCACAGTGGCATTTGATTTTTGCAAGTGGTATCTTAATCGTATACGTATGGGGTGTGATATATGCGCAAAAGCGATCTGGGTAAAATAATCCGAGTTGATCACGCAGGTGAACTTGGCGCAAAATGGATTTATGAAGGTCAGTTGCGATGGATTAAAGATCCAACAATCAAAGCTGAAATCCAACACATGTATGATCAAGAGATGCAGCATCTGAATTATTTTGAAAGCTTAATACGTGATCGTCAGGTGCGACCCACTGCGTTAATGCCAGTATGGAAATGGGCTGGTAAAACTGCGGGGGCAGTATCGGCGGTGTTGGGTACAAACGCCGCAATGGCATGTACGGAAGCCGTTGAAGATGTCATTGATGAACATTATGCAGAGCAAATTAAAAATCTAGAGCAACATCACCCTGACGAATTAAACTTGATTCAAACGTTAAAAACATTTAGAGAAGATGAATGTAATCATAGGGATGCGGCAGCGGAGTATAATCAAGATCCCTCAATTGCTAAACAGATTTTTAAGAAAGTAATAAAAGTGGGTGTGCGTACAGCCATTGAAATATCAAAACGTATTTAACGAAAGAGTTTAAAATGTTCAAGAAAATAATCAACTGTGTTGCAATAGGATTAAGCGTTTCAGCGTTACACGCGGATGTGGGTGAAAAGCAGCCGACTCAATATAAGTTTTCACGACCTGTTCCCTTAAGCTTAGGATTTATTCCTGGGCTGATGATAAATCAATCGGTTAGTGAATTTCACATGGCGTTAGAAAAAAATACCGGATGGGTGTTTGATGCTGGGCACAAATGGTTGCAACCCCAAACAATGTGGGGACGTGTAGCCTATAAGTATTTATTGTTTCCAGTTGCGGTGGCTCCATTTAACAAGGCAATTCGAATGAGTGCTGATGTATATGGCAAAGCCAGTCGTATTGAAGCGTTAGGTTGGAAAGCAGAATATGTTGGTAATACCTATGAGACCTATGCCGAAAATTACTGGTCAATGTTCGCAAAGAACCTTTGGAAATCGTATAAGGGAATGTTTGTTGCGATAGAAAATATTGATGCAATCCCAACAAATAAAAACGAAACATTGGATAAATATTCCAAGCGATTTATTAATGATCCTAAATCCAGTGTGGATGCAACGGACTTAAGAGAATCAATTAAAACTGCGCGTAAAGATGAAAGCGTTGATGCGAACAAAGTAACGTTGAACAAAGAGGTTGCAGTGTTGCGCTTTGGGCTTGATGCTCATTTAACGCCGCAAGGGCAAGTACTAACACGAGCAGCTGGATACAATGCAGGAATGATGCATGCGCGCGATATTGAAGATACGCTGTGGTATGACGGTGGAGGGCATTTGGCTCAGCTATCAAATCATTCAGTGGGTAAGTTGGCAGTTGCGATTGATGGCATCGGTGTTTATTTCATGCGCAATAATGATGCAAAACACTTTTCGGAGTTGGGGCGCATTGCGGTTGCTTACGATGCGATGGGTATCGAAATTTCGGGTAAAAAAATCGCGCTTTACAGCGTGGGTGCATTTTTAGGAAGCGCTGAATTCTGGGGACGTTTTTTTGAAGAAGCCGATTACATTTCATCGGGCGATGTGTATGTGAAAGCTCCAGAAGTTGGTGGGTTCAGATTGCCGAACCTTGGGTTCTATTTCACGACTAAAGGATTGTCGTATCAGATAAATACGGGATACCGTTTCGGAAAAGATTTATTCTTTCCCGTTGCTGTAGAGTATGTATTCAATGGACCGAAAAATATCGTGGAGTGCACCGTGGGTATGCGTAAACAGTTTGCATGGATGGGCGCTTATGTCCATGGTGAAGTTGTTGCGAATTTCCAAGAATCTGGATATGGTGGAAAAGTTGCAGTGGGGTTAAAACCATGCCAATCATTCTATGCGGATGCAGGTGTTCGCATTGACCACATTGATACGTTAGAAGGTGAGCGTAACATTCGTGTCATTACGAATGATGATACATGGTGTGCAAGTGTATTTGCAACCGTAGGCATATCGTTTTAAAAATATCGGTGAGCAAGATTGGGCGTTAAGATTAAACAAGAAAACAAAACGATCATCGCGCTGGGGATAGAAACCAGTTGCGATGAAACGTCTGTTGCATTGATTAATTCTAACAAAGAAGTTTTAGCACATCGGGTGGCCAGTCAAATCAAAGATCATGAAATCTATGGCGGGGTTGTTCCAGAGATTGCCGCGAGAGCTCACTTAAGTTTATTGCCAGGATTATTAGATCAAGTTTTTAGGGACGCATCGTTACAACCCCATGATGTTGATGTGATTGCTGCAACAACGGGGCCTGGATTAATTGGTGGTGTTGTGGTTGGAACAATGGCTGCAAAAGCAATGGCAGCAGCATTGGGAAAGCCTTTTGTTGCCGTGAATCATTTAGAGGGGCATGCCTTAACAGCGCGCTTAACTGAAACCATCGAATTTCCCTTTGTCTTATTATTAGTATCTGGCGGGCATTGCCAGACCATGTTGGTTGAAAATGTTGGGGCGTACAAAGTATTAGGCGCAACATTGGATGATGCCGTGGGCGAGTGTTTTGATAAGGTTGCAAAGATGTTAGGTTTGCCTTATCCCGGGGGCCCTCAGATTGAAAAGCTGGCAGCAACCGGTAATCCCAAAGCGTTTGTTTTGCCGCGTCCGATGATTGGGCAGAAACATTTGAACTTTTCATTTTCTGGATTAAAAACAGCAGTAAGGCAAACGATTCAAAAACTGCAAGCAGAGCATGGCGACACGTTACCAGAATCAATCGTGGCTGATGTATGTGCAAGTTTTCAACAAACTGTCGCACGGGTGTTATACGATCGTATCAAGCAAGCGTTTTTATATACAGCAGAACATCATCCAAACTATAAGCAGTTTGTTGTTGCAGGAGGCGTTGCTGCGAATCAACACATTCGTGGTGCGTTGCAAACAGTGTGTTCAGAGTTTGGATTTGCTTTTTTTGCGCCACCCTTGTCATTATGTACCGACAATGGAGCCATGATTGCATGGGCGGGATTGGAGCGTTTTCAACAAGGCTTAACAGATAGCCTGGATATAAAACCCAGACCCCGGTGGCCTATGGATCAAATTAGAGGAATATCATCATGATAGTGGTTGTTGGTGCGGGAAGTTTTGGTGCTGCAATCGGCCATTGTCTTGCACGTAACGGTCATGAGGTGGTAATGTTGTCGCGCAATGCAGATCGAGTGGCTGCGTTGAATTCGGGTGAGGCTATGCCAGATTATCCCTCTGTTGTTCGACCCGTTACATTATTTGCAACGTTGGATACTCAGATTATTTCAAAAGCTAATCGTATTGTTATCGCGTTACCAACACAACAGACAAGATCATTTCTGGATTTGCACCATCAGCTGTTCAGCGATGTTCCAGTGTTGTTGTTGCAAAAGGGAGTCGAAAAAGAAACAGGGTTGTTGCCCAGTGAAATTGCAAGACAGTATCTGAACGCAGAAATTTCTGTTCTGTCGGGACCTAATTTTTCCGATGAAATATTAATGGGAATACCCACAGCAACCACGATATCGTCGAATAACGAATCAATCGCATTAGCGTGGGCAGCGTTATTTAAATCCAATAGCTTTCGACCGTATGTTCAAACAGATATGATTGGCGCCCAAATTGGGGGGGCTGTCAAAAACGTCATCGCGGTTGCGTGTGGTATTGTTCAAGGTTTGCAATTGGGTGATAATACGACAGCAGCAATTATCACACGAGGGCTTGCGGAAATGGCGCGTCTTGGCTGTGCAATGGGTGCAAAAAAAGAAACGTTTTTAGGGTTGTCAGGGCTTGGAGATTTAACCCTAACCTGTCATAGTATTAAATCCCGAAACTTAAGATTTGGTATTGTGTTGGCGAACAGTGAGCGGTGGGATGAGTCAACCCAGGGTACGGTCGAGGGATACCACACCGCATTCAGTCTTGAAAAACTAGCTCAAAAATATAGTGTTGAAATGCCAATCAGTCAGTGTGTATTAAAATTAATTCGTAATGAAATATTATCAAAAGATATCGTCGCCGTGTTAATGAGTCGAGACTTAAAACAAGAGGTTTTTTAATGTTTGTTATTCCATTCCATAATATTGATCCCGTCATTTTCCAAATATCATCTGCAATGTCATTAAACTGGTATGGTATTTCATACCTTGCGGGTGTTGTGTTTGTGATGTGGGCAAGTGATCGCATGGCGAGTAAGCGTCCCGCTGAGTTTCCTGCAAACGTATATAAAAATTGTATGTTTTGGGGAATGATGGCGATCGTGATCGGTGGACGATTGGGCGATGTTCTGTTTTATAATTTTGATTATTACATGTACCGTCCATTGGAAATTTTTGCAACATGGAAAGGTGGCATGTCATTTCATGGTGGATTGATTGGCGTAATCATAGCTGCCGTGTTGTACGCACGATACCATAAGGTTAAATTTACAAATTTTATGGATGTGTTATCGGTCAATGTACCGATTGCTTTGATGTTCGGACGACTTGCAAACTTTATTAATGGTGAACTGTATGGGCGTCCAACAGATGTGGCCTGGGCGATTCCTTTTCCCAAGGGTGGAAATATTCCACGTCATCCAAGTCAACTGTATGAAGCGATGTTAGAAGGTGTGGTGTTATATGGTGTCTTGCGATTGATATATAAATGTGCACACAAAAAATCTGGCGTTACAGCGTCATCATTTTTAATCGGGTACGGACTTGCGCGATTTGTTGCAGAATATTTCCGAGATAGCGAAACCTTAAGTTGGTTTCACAGCAATTGGTTATCGGGCGGGCAAATCTTATCGGTGCCCATGATTGTTATTGGGATAGGATTACTTGGATTCTTTTGGAGGCAATCTAAGCCTGAAACGCGTCAATAATAGATTGAAAGGTTGTAACATTTAAACTGGCTCCACCTACAAGGATTCCATTTAACCCTGGAATGTTAGATAGATCAGCTGCGTTCTTATCGTTAACCGACCCGCCATATATAATGGGTGTGTGGGTGCCGAGCCGTTGTTGGATAAGGTTGATAACAGTTTGAATATCGTTTGATGTTGGAACCAAACCTGTTCCAATCGACCAAATGGGTTCGTACGCAATCACATATTGATGGCGGGGAAGCCCGTGTGTGGAGCGATCTATTTGAGACAGTAGCGCTTGTTCAAATCGATTTTCATGTCGTTCGGCGTAGGTTTCACCGATACAAATAATGGGGGTCAATCCATGTTCGATTGCTTTGGCAGCTTTGTGATTGACGACAGAATCCGTTTCATTAAACTGAGTGCGACGTTCAGAATGACCCAGAATGACATAGGTGCATCCAAGCTCTTTTAAGTGTAGGGCGCTAATTTCCCCCGTAAATGCCCCGTTGTTTGCATGATGACAGTTCTGTGCCCCGAATTTCATCAAGGTATCTGAAAATAGAGGTAAGTAACACGCCGGTGGACATATGATTGCCTCTGTTCCCGGAATCTTTTTAAGAGATCGAAATTCTTGGATCAAGTGTATCGATCCATTCATTTTCCAATTTGCGATAATTAAACGTTTCATACATATATGATATATAAATGATTCAAGATGTCCATAGGATTTTATTCAGAGTTTATGAGGGGGTGCGCATTATAGCTGACTTCTTATAATCTGGGTATGCGTCACTCGGTCGATGTCTCGCCTCGCCCCTCGTACCCAAATTAAATTGCTCTTGCATTAACTTAAAGTTAAGAAAGGTTAATATTTTTTTAAAAAATGATTTTCGCGCCACCCCCCACCCTGTCACCCTCAGTGAACTTCGGGTGGGGGGACAACGCCCATCTTATGAGTGCGCAACAATAGACGAAGCTTTTCCGTCATTTCATCGCGAAACTTGGGGCAAAAATTAAATATGTATGTGCACACTAAAAGTACTATAACGCACAATCATTAATACTTTATGAACAAACAAAAACTATTTTTTTAAATGTCGGATGCGTTGTCTGTGCGGCTCAAGCAAATCGCGTATTGCGATTTGTACGGCGACTGCCGTTTGGCGCGTAAAGCGCCCTTGAGCCGCATAGTTGCGGTGGTTGTGTCATAGAACATATGTTGCAATACACCGGATCTAATCATCAGGTGCAGCATCACGCTGTCGTTGCTGCTAGAGTGACAGGCTTTTATGAATTTGATATACTGATGCAATCATCTGGAGTGAGTTGACGGTGGAAACAAGCTATCAAATTTATATCGACAAAAAAACGATAGATCAAAACAACATATACAGAGTGTTTGTGGGACAATCGGGATCAATATGTTCTGTGAACGCGTTTGTTGATCAGGACGCCCATGGAAAAATTTATCATGGAAAAGTGGCTCAAATATTTTCGAATGGTAAGGCCAAAGTTCAGATTGACACTAATGCCATTCTTTATGCAGAGCGTTCGTTTAAGGAGGCTAATTTAAATGTTGGTGAATCCGTGTGGGTTCAAGCGCATAGTATTTCACCGACAGAAATGGAACATAAAGATTTGAAGGGAACCCTGAACATTGCATTGCCGTGCGGTCCTGTCATTCTGTATCCATTTGAACCTGGCGTTCATATTTCCCATCGATTAAAGCAGTATCCAGAATTCGCACATAACTTAAAGTTACAGTTTGCAGCATTGGCCGGAAGATTTGGTGTTAAGTTTAGGTTAAGCGCAAAGGATTATTCATTCAAATTATTAGAACATATCATATCGTTTTCAAAAACAGTGTGGGATCAGCACGCCTATAATAAGCCAGAGTTTGCTACGTTAAATTCATTGCTGTCATATTGTTTACACCCTGTTGAGATTTTTACAAATGATCCTGAATCATGTGAATGGTTGGTATCAAGCATGGAGCGCATATTTGAAACGCGCATTAAGATACGTCGATTGCCGGATGATATAGAATTTTTAGAAGAGGCTTGGGATCGTGTAAGCAGCAGAGTTTTTCCTTTGTTGAATGGGGGGAGTATTCTGATCGAAGAAACATCCGCATGCACTACAATCGATATTAACGCAGGATCGGATCAATCGTTTACCAATGTAAATCGTGAGGTGATGCGGGTATTACCCAAGATATTATATCAAGGGCGGTATGGCGGAAAGATAGTTGTAGATATGCTGCCCATACCCAATCGGGAAGAATCAGAGCGATTGGTGCGTCAATTTGAGTCAGAGTGGAGTGCTCTGGATGTTTCTGCGCAATTGTTTGGTGTGTCTAAAATGGGACTATTAGAGTTTATTTTACCTCGTAGAGGGTATCCATTAGGGTGGATTGATAAAAATATCTTAAAAAACTAAAATAATCCTGGACATTTGGGCGTTTTTTTTCTATTAATTGATGAAGCAATTTTATGCGCCTGGGTAGCTCAGTCGGTAGAGCAAAGGACTGAAAATCCTTGTGTCGGCGGTTCGATTCCGCCCCCAGGCACCACCTAGTTCTTCAATTCTTTTTGACCTAATAATTTATCCGTAAGATGACTTGCTTGTGATGGATTCATGTTGGCCATAATAGCGGCACTTTTAGATTCTTTCATTCGTTTCAGTAACGATAAAAGTCGATCTTCTGGCAGGGTGTTAAAAATCTGAGCGGCTTGGTCAGGCTTCATATTCTCATAAATCTTAACCATTAACAGAAGCTTTTTTTCTTCCTGTTCATCATATGTGTCTAACAATGCAGTTACTTCACCCTGAATGCGTTTCAGCTCTGTTAACTGTTGTTGGATGCGGCTTTCAACAATTTGAAGTTGGTCTTCTTTTTGAACAACCTCTCGTGCCTTTTGTTTTATTTTTTCGCGATAGTCGAACAATGATTCTAATACTTTTATATCACTGGGGGTTAAGTTCATAAAATCAAGCTTTAATGTTAATCCTTGATTATCTAGCTGAATATTTTGTATGGGGGGTAATTCCGTGGGTGCAGCGGGATCCTGTGCTGTTTCAGTTGGTTTGTTTTCTGCGGATGTTGGTGCGGAATACAAACTAGTTAAGGTTAGCAGTTTTGAAATAAATACCAGAGCACAGCTTGCAATCAGTGCACGTAACATTACGCTTAATCTTAAGAATGTATTTAACTGATGCGATGTTGGTAATAATTGCACTGTCGTTTGCCTACCTTAAGTCTTTGATCGTGTTAATAAGTTTGTTTTTTTTAGATGTAAGTTGAGACGTTTTTTCTGATTGCTTTGTTTCTTTCTTTTGATCAGTTAGTAACGTATCCACTTTGATTGCTTTAGATGTTGACGATAGTTTTTGAAAGATATTTTCAGAACGTTCGGAAATATATAGCAGATCATCTTTTAAAGATTTAGCTTTGTTAATTAATCGTTCAAAGGATTCTTTTTCAGCATTGCTAATATAACGAAAGCGTTCTGTTATTTTTTCGATATCGGATAATTGGGCTTCGGTTTTATTTAAAAATCGGCTGTAATCATCTTTGTATGTTTTCAACCGTTGCAAACCAAAATACAACCGTATTCCTAAAACTAAAGTTGCGATTAAGAAGATCAGCAGAATACTTTCAAATACCATTTTTTATACCTATTGAGTTATAAGTTTCCTAAACAGAATGGATTCTATTTTAATGGGCAGCAACACAGTGTTTAGACGTCTAATAAGATTCTGGCGTAATCGTTCTAACCCTACCGGTGATACAAGGCTTGTTGCCGCGGAGGCACCTAGGCTATCCAACGTGATTGATGCAAAGTAAGTATGAAGAGCATCTAATATTTCTGGTTCTTTTTTTCGTAACTCTTCAGGTTTAACATCAACAGGAAGTTTTAGAGTTAACCCGATGATTAAATAACCTAGATTGTCATCGCTGCGTTTGATGCTGAGTTTTAATTCGGGTAATGCATGGTATGAAGCGGCGTATTGGATGGGTTGATCCTCAGACGTTTCCTTTTTATTCCAGAATAAAAAATACATTGCTGCAGACCCTGCGATTGCTAAAATTAGAACAAGGCTAATTGCAATGCTTAAGACAGTGTATTTTTTATAGAACCGAGGGATAAATGATAAAAAACCAAGATACTTTCGAAGCCCTTTTTTCTTTTCGGGTTCGGCAGTTTTTTGGCCTTCTGGTTGCCCTTCTGCATCCAAGATTTTTTCTTCGATTTCCTCGTTATTATCGTCAGCCATAATTTAAACACCTTGAACACCTTTGTTCAATAATAGCGTTCAAGGGTTTACAATTAGTTAACGTTAGATTGCGTCGTCGTTAATTTACAGAGGTCTTTACAAATCATTTTAACCGTTCTGACCCGCGTTGGAATATCATCAAACGACCAATGATAAAATAGCTTTAAATCAGGTCTTAATTTATAAGCAGTATTTTGTTGAACTAATTTTAATAAATTGTCGACATATCCGCATTGATTGTTTCGGAATGTAAATAAGACTCCATTGGGGCCTGATTCTGCTTTTTGAATATTAGCCGTGCGGCATAGGATTTTAATTTTAATGGTCGCAATTAGATTTTCTGCTTCTAAAGGCAGTCGCCCAAAACGATCCAGCAGTTCGGCTTTTATATCGTTAACTTGATCATTGTTCGTCAATGCCCCTAAACGACGATAGATTTCCATTCGGGTTTCAATGTCTTGAATATATGCTTCTGGAAGACCTACGGATAATCCTAATGATAAAATGGGGCTCCATAAATCTTCTTCATCATTTTCGATCGAACCTTTTTTCTTTAAGGTATTAACAGCTTGTTTTAACATGTCTTGATACAGTTCAACGCCGACATCTTTAATATGACCAGATTGTTCTTCACCCAGTAAGTTGCCTGCGCCGCGGATATCAAGGTCATGAGAGGCCAATGTAAATCCAGCGCCCAAGGCGTCCAGGGTAGACATGACTTGCAATCGTTTAACTGCGGTTGATTTTAACATGCGTCCTTGCGGTGTAATTAAATACGCATAGGCTTGTCGAGTGCTGCGTCCAATGCGTCCACGCAATTGATACAGTTGAGCTAATCCAAAGAGTTGAGCATTATAAATGATCATCGTATTGGCGTTTGGAATATCAATTCCGGATTCGATAATTTGCGTTGAAAGCAGAATATGAGCTTTGCCTTCAATAAACGACATTAGTCGCTCTTCTATTTCTGTTGGTTTTAATTGTCCATGAGCCACCACAATGTTTAGGTCTGGGAATGCCTTTTTCAAAGAAGTATAGGCTGCATCTAAATCAGAGATTCGAGGGCACACATAAAAGACTTGTCCGCCCCGATCGATTTCATGCTTGATGGCCTGGTGCATCACAATGGGATCTTCTTCACACAGTGTTGTTTGAATGGCTCTGCGATCCACGGGTGGGGTTGCAATCAAACTCATTTCCTTGATGCCCAACAGTGACATTTGTAATGTTCGAGGGATAGGTGTCGCCGATAAAGTCAGGACGTGAATGTTGCTTGAGAGCTCTTTGATTTTTTCTTTTTGCTTAACGCCAAAGACTTGTTCTTCGTCGACAATTAATAGTCCTAAGTTCTTAAATTTAACGGTGTCATTTAATAAAGCATGAGTTCCGATTAAAATTGAAATTTCACCATCTGCTGTGGCTTGTTTTGTTTTTGTGACTAGATTTTGGCTAACCAGTCTGGAGATGTGTTCGATTCTGTATCCTAAACCTTCAAATCGTTTTTTAAAGGTGTGATAGTGTTGACGCGCCAAGATTGTAGTGGGGGCAACGATGCCGACTTGGTACCCATTATGTACGGCTAAGAATGCAGCGCGCAATGCGACCTCTGTTTTTCCAAACCCAACGTCTCCACAGATTAATCGATCCATGGGTGTTCCTTTTGAAAGGTCTGTGACTACATCTTGAATTGCACGTTCTTGATCGTCGGTTTCAACGAATGTAAATCTGCGACAGAATTCTTCGAAAGCGCCATCATTAACCTGAATGGCTGGTGCGGTTTTCAACATGCGCTTTGCGGCAATATTCATTAAGTATTTTGCAATGTCTCGCAGTTGTTTTTTAACGCTTAGTTGACGGCTTTGCCACGATGTGCCGCCAAGTTTGTCTAAATGAGCCGATCCCTGGTCGCTGCCATATCGTGATAACAATTCGATATTCTCAACGGGTAGAAATAGTTTATCTTGACCAGAATATTCCAACGCTAAACAATCATGAGTTACCGTAAAAACCTCAATAGTTTCTAATCCTAAGTATCGTCCAATTCCATGCTGGCGATGGACAATAAGGTCTCCAACATTTAATGCGGTTGCTTGTGCAATAATGTCTTCGGCATTTACAACGGCTCTGCGCTTTTTTGATGGAGCTGAACGTTCGCCAAACAGTTCCAAACTTGTGACAATATGGTGGTGAGGTAATTTGAATCCATGGATTAATCGCTGTTGCCAAATTACAACCGGAGCATCTGTTGCAAGAGCGTCTGCCCATGTTTTGCAAACGGGTAGTGTGCGTTCATTTGCGGCGGAGTGAGTTGCTTGCACATATCGAATTTCTTGGTCTTCTGCAAGTGCGCACACCAGCTTTACATTGCTGGACTGAGACATTTTTATAGCTTGGTTAAACCGATCCGTTACAGATTCTGCAGTAAGAGGATCCAGCGGTCTAATCTTGTAATCCAGTCCGTCTTGCTGTTTGTAGGGGCTGTAGATATGCGTATTGGATTGTCGTAATATGTTGGATTCAAAATCGGTACAATACATTAAATCAGGTTGAATGGGGGGCAGCAATTGATCTTTAGATCGGGTGTTGTCCCACAGCTGTTTGCGATAACTATACGATTCATTTAAATCATTAAAATATTCTGAAAACAAACTTTTCTGTGGTAACAAAAACGTAATATTTGGAAACAGTTCAAACAGTGATTGGGTCGATTTAAAGAATAACGGATAAAGTTGTTCCCAGCCTTGGACGGGTGTTTGATCCACAATGCTGGAATAGAAATTACCGCGACCTTCAATCCCAAAATATTCAACAAAATTAGTTTTAAAGGTTGAGATGCGTTCGGGGGGTAATAGAATTTCTTGATGGGTGTTAATGATCAACTGTTTCAAAGAAACGTCTTTGTGTCGTCGTTGAGTTGCCGGATCAAAGGGATGTATGCTTTCAATCTCGTCTCCAAATGAATCAATACGATAAGGTAGATCGTGACCCGATGGAAAGATATCAATGACGCTGCCTCGAACGCTGAATTCTCCGGGTTGATACACTGTGTCGACTCTTGCAAACCCAGCAGCACTTAAATCGTGTGTTAGCTTTTCTGCATCTAAAGGTATGGCGGCATCAATACGAATGTCGGATGATTGTTGAGTATCAGATCCAACTTTTTGAATCACTGCATTGATTGTGCTTAAAATTACCAGGGGTGTGACTGTGCTGCGGATAGAATCCAAAACGCTTTGTCGTTGCATTTGCACCCCGATTGATGGGGACGCCGCAGCATAGGGCAACGTATCCCACTGGGGGTAAATGAGTATTTTAACGTTGGGATTAAATGCATTAATAGAGGTTTTTGCAGCATGCATGTCCTGTTCGTTTTGAAATACACACCAAATTTTCTGTGTGTGTTTTATAATTTCCTGAATCCATGCCCCCGTTGCTGCAGGAAATAAAAATGAAAGCTGTTTTGTAAGTTGTGACATTTATTGGTAACTAATTATTAATTTAAAAAGTTTAACATGATCCACTGGTGTTATTGGAGTTTAAAATGAAAAAAATAATCAGAGGGATGCTTTTGTCTACGGTTGCGCTTTGTCACGTAACAATGGCGTCTGAGCTGTCAGACAGTGATGAGTCATCAACCAATGAGCTCGTAATGGGCTTTGTGGTCAGCAGCGATTTTACAGAGCCCGTCATAGGTGTTGAGAATGTTCAATTAACTGAGTTGTCTGAAATGGTTAACGAGGTTCGATTGGGAATATTGCCGCAGACACTCATCGATATGTTTAAAGATCTTTCAAAAATTGATATTGCTGCGTGCGGGACAGTAATGGAAACTCAACGCAAATTTGCAGGTTTGCGACAGGCACTCAATGCCCAGTTAGATGGCAATAGCATGTTCTTGTTAAACGCTTTTTTGAAAACAATCGTTACGCCACATGAGTCACAGCGGACAGCTCCATTGGCAGATACTTTTTGGGGAGAGCTAAGCGAGGATATGACTGCAGACAATTTTTCAGATCATCTTTTTTCTATTTATTGCATGCTGTTTTCTGCTTCGGAGCGCACATTAATCCCACAGATTAATACTCCCTCTGATTGGGTGACGGTGCAGTTTCTGGGATTGTTTTTTGATAATGCAATGTCAAGTTTAAGCGTTAATGTTAATACTGTCGGGCTTTTTAACGTTGATCTAATACGCGAGGTTGTCTTGGGATTACATGAGGCTGCAACACTTAATCTTACTAAAATCAATGGGTTTCCTGAGAGTCAGCAAGTACAAATATTGCAAATATTAGCGGAGGTTCGCCCTAAAAACTCACATATCATTGCAGCAGTTGAAAGTGTAGCAGCGCTAGAAAGTTTTGTTACATCTATCACACACCCAGTGTTGCATTCATTTTCAGAAGGGGCAAAAATAGGTGTTAGCTTAATTGTAAATTTCCAAAATAGAGAGTTACATGAACGTATAACCTCTTTCACGGAAATGTTTAAGCGCGTCGTTGACCGTACTGTGCCTTATGTGTGGGATCTAATGTTCAGATTAAAAAGTCTTGAAAATGTGAGCTATGGTGATTTAACACCAGTGATTCGTTCTGTTGTGCGTTCCCCCGTTGGTGCAAATTTATCGTTACCCATGTTGGTGTCTGATCACCCAACGACAGGGTATGTGATGACCCGATTAAAAGAAGAATTTTTATCGCCAGAATCAAAAATACAGATCTTAGATTTTGAAGACAGTCAGCTATCTGAAAGTGGCTGGGAACAATTGGCATTATTGGCAGAATCTCAGAAGCCTTTATATAAAATTCGTTTGACGAGAATGCAAATTCCATCAGCAATCGCAGGGCGCCTTGGCATGTTAAGAGTTACGGGAATTAACATGGTTGGGTGTGGTGTTAAGGCAGCGGATTTAACAGATATGGTCGCTGGTTGGCTGGGTGAAGGTTCAACATTACGAAGTGTTGATATGTGTGGAAATGAAGTGAATGAGGTTGTTGCAACTTTGTTTGTTCAAAAAGGTTTTGAAGTATATCTGCAAGATCGTAGGCAGCCGTATGGATATATGTTTGCAAAGTAATAAAGATAGGAGGGGCTATGCCCCTCTTTATTTAGTCTGTGCATACATTATCCTTTATAATGTTTTATCAACGAGTTGAAGTCGATGAGCTTATCGCTTGATTGAATTATGATTTCTGTTATAATTACCCATATTTCATTTTTCAGTGCATGAGCAATTTTTTTTCCGACGATACATTATCATTGATCAAAGACCGCTTGCCGGTTTCTGAAATTATTAGACGTCGCATTGTCTTAAAACAAAAAGGCAAAGACTTCCTTGGGTTGTGCCCTTTTCACGGCGAAAAAAGCCCATCATTTACCGTTAATGATCAAAAAGGATTTTATCACTGTTTTGGTTGCGGAGTACATGGTGATATTTTTAAGTTTCTAACTGACTATGAAAAAATGTCATTTCAAGAAGCTGTCGAACATGCAGCAGGAATTGCAGGTGTCACCTTAACCCCGTTAAATCCAAAACAGCAAAAAGCATTGGCTGAGCGCGACATACTATTTAATTTATTAGCTGATACGGGCAAGCTGTATAATTCAGCGTTGCTGTCCGATGCTGGAAAAACGTATTACGATTATTTAAAAACCAGAGGCATCAATGATGCGTCTATTCAAAAGTTTCAGTTGGGCGTTGCATCCAAAGGGCATCTTGCGAAGTTTATGACTGCGCACAATATCGCTGTAGACTTTGCAGAAAAAGCAGGGTTAGTTGCACGATATGATACGGGTGTTAAAGAAAAGTTTTTCGATCGATTAATGTTCCCAATCTTTGATGAAA
This sequence comes from Candidatus Bodocaedibacter vickermanii, assembly GCF_014896945.1. Taxonomy (GTDB): domain Bacteria; phylum Pseudomonadota; class Alphaproteobacteria; order UBA6184; family UBA6184; genus Bodonicaedibacter; species Bodonicaedibacter vickermanii. The sequence goes on along the minus strand of NZ_CP054719.1, from coordinate 804,229 downwards.
AAAGTCGAATCGTTGGATTTGGGGGGCGAACGTTAAATAACGACGTGCAACCCAAGTATTTAAACTCTGCTGAAAATGCAGTGTTTCATAAGGGAGCGTTGTTATATGGGTTTCACCTTGTCGATCACAGAGATTCAGCAGCCGTATTGGTTGAAGGATATTTAGACGTCATTGCGATGGTACAGTCTGGGTTTAAAAACGTATTTGCCCCCATGGGGACGGCTGTTACTCAAGATCAGGCCAATAAACTACTAAAACATTTCAACAAGATATATGTATGCTTTGATGGCGATTCTGCTGGGTTTAAAGCCATGAATCGCGCAGCCGAGGTGTTCTTGCCCTTATTACAACCTGGGATTGAGTTATTGTTTGTGCGGCTTCCTTTGGATCAGGATCCTCATGCGATAATTACCGCCGGAAATCTTTCTGCGTTTCAGCAGAGGTTGAATGCATCGTTAGGGTTGGTTGAGTTTTTAATGACCTATGAATCTGTACAAAACCCGGGGGTTCAACCTGCCGCTCTTGCGTTACAGCGCAAACATATTTTAGATCGTCTTGATACGATTCAGGATCCATTTTTGAAATCGCTTTATAAAGACCAGACGTATACGCAATTTCAGAATAAACGGAAGACAAAACAACCTCTGCCGATGGGAAGCCTTCCAAAAACTGTTTCGATACAAGAAGTTTACGAAATCGTTTTATTAAAAGCATTTATGCTTTGTCCTGCGATGTATAAGGATTTTATGGATCAATTGCACGTCTATCCACTTACCCCTCAGACTCAAAAAATATTGAATGTTATAGAAAATTATATTTTTTTAGGAGAGGCACTTGAGTTTTTGTCAATTGTTCCCTATATTAAGCTGCACCTACCAATGTTAAACATCGATCATATATTAAGTGACACATTTCATGTGCACGCACCGTTCTTAAATGAACCTATCGATGAGACTAACATTCGAAATGGAATTGAGCGTATAGTGGGGAAGTTTAATGACAGTACCTCGTTAGAAACGCACATTAAGGAAGCACAAGAACGCTTTAAACAATCTCAAAATCAAGTGGATTGGGATCGTTTAAAAATGTTAATGGCTCAAAAACAACATCGAAATGATGATGAATTATGAGCATTATATCTAATATTGAAAGGAAGTGGCCATGTCTGATGAAGCATTAGATCTATTTGATCACCCCCGCGTAAGAAAGTTAGTTCAACTTGCGCAAGAACAAGGCTATATGACGCATAACGAAATCAATGACGCCTTTGATGAAGAAGAAATTCCTGCATCATTTATAGAAGAGCTCTTAATTTATTTAGAAGATGCCGGCATTAAATTGATTGATGCAAAATTCGACTCCGATATTGAAGAGGAAGAAGAAATCGTACCGGCACCTGCAGCACTTAATATATTAGATAGTTTTACTGATGCTGTAGATGAAGATGATGCCGCAGAACCTGTTGACGTGATTGCTACTGAAGAAGCCAGAACAGATGATCCTGTTCGTTTATATTTACGCGAAATGGGCAGTGTTGAACTTTTATCTCGTGAGGGTGAGGTTGAGCTTGCCAAACGTATCGAAGAAGGTAAAGCATTAATGATTAAATCATTATTCTTAAGTCCTTTAACGTTTGATGCTATTCGTGAGTGGTATGAATTTCTTCAAAAAGGTGACTTGCTGTTAAGAGATGTTATTGCGTTAGAATCTTACCGTGAGCCCGAACAAAATTTTGAAGAAGATGCTGACGATGTTGATGTGGATGCAGAGGTTGAGGATGATTCCAAGCCTGTTGAAGAAGGTCTTGAAACACCAGATTCTGAGGAGACTGAAGAAGCAACTGCAGACAACGAAACATCAATCGCTGAGTTAGAAGAAAGCTTGTTGCCAGCTGTGTTAGAGTCATTTAGCCGCATTTTGGCTTTGCATGATAAACTAGAAACACATCGCAAGAAAAATGATGCTAAGAAGCTTGAACAAGTTCAAGAGGAAGTGTATCAACTGACGCAATCGATTCACTTGAACCATCATTGCATTCATGAATTAACGGCGCAATTGTATGAATTGAATACGGAATTGGTTACGTTAGAACGCGACTTGTTACCCATGTCTGAGAAGGCTGGCGTAAAACGTGATGATTTCATTAAGGCTCACAAAACATATTTCCAAACAACCGAATGGCAATACAAAGAAAGCCCAGCGTGGGCACAGTTCTTTACGTCTGCATCAGGGCTAGTTAAGCAATTGGATTCTCACGTTAAGCACACGCAGGTATCAACGCGACTTTCAATTGGTGAGTTTAGAGAAATTGTCTTTAACATCCAAAAAGGCGAACGAATTGCAGAGCGTGCAAAAAAAGAAATGATCGAAGCTAACTTACGCTTAGTAATTTCCATTGCTAAAAAATATACTAACCGTGGGTTGCAATTCTTGGACTTAATTCAAGAAGGTAATATTGGGTTGATGAAAGCCGTTGATAAGTTTGAATACCGCAGAGGATACAAGTTTTCGACCTATGCGACATGGTGGATTCGCCAAGCAATCACGCGTTCAATCGCAGATCAAGCACGTACGATTCGTATCCCCGTGCATATGATTGAAACGATTAACAAACTGCTTAGAACATCTCGTCAAATGTTAAATGAAATTGGCAGAGAACCCACGCCAGAAGAGTTGGCTGAAAAGTTGATGATTCCTGTTGAAAAAGTTCGCAAAGTATTGAAAATTTCTAAAGAGCCTATCAGCCTTGAAACGCCAGTGGGTGATGAGGAAGATAGCCACTTGGGCGACTTTATCGAGGATAAAAATGCGGTGCTTCCCATTGATGCGGCGATTTACGGAAACTTGCGCGATACAACGAACAAGATTCTGTCCACGTTAACGCCTCGTGAAGAGCGCGTATTGCGCATGCGATTCGGAATTGGTATGAACACTGATCATACGTTGGAAGAAGTTGGTCAACAGTTTAACGTAACACGCGAACGCATTCGTCAAATTGAGGCGAAAGCCTTACGTAAACTAAAACATCCAACACGGTCCAGAAAGCTGCGCAGCTTTTTAGATCACTAAACAATAATAGCCCCCCCCCCCCCTTTTGTCAGGGGGGGGCTTGATTTATTCATCAACTGCCGTAGATTTTATTGAATCAATATTTAAGGAATGTTTCTCGGTTATTTTACCGGCATACTTTACGTTGATATCTTTTAGAAAAAGACTTACGGGGCTGTTGCTTGCTGCCCAAACATATCGCATGGCTACGCGCATGACCTCACTTTCTTGAACTTCCATTTCTACAGCTTCTTTAATTTGAAAGATATGTCGGTGTAACAAGTCTTCTAAAACACCGGTTGCAACGTAAGCAATTTCTTGTTCATTGTGACATACACTTAACACCTCGAATACAAATGCCAATCCAGCTTTGGGGTTTGTTTGAATCAAATTTTCCGCGTAGTCCACCGCCCAAGAATATTTTTTGAACTGACTGCGATAATATTCGATGTATGCATAAGCACACATATCAAGTATATTTTTCGTCATAATCTTTGTTTCTCAAATGTCTTTGAATATTATATACCTCAATAAACTAAATTATCTGTTAATTTATTTGACAATTTTATCAAAAAACCATAAAAACATGAGGTTTATTGTCAAAATTAATTTTTTGTTAATATTTTTTAACTATAATTAATATATTCCAAGGAGATTATTGCCATGTACAAAACATTTCTTGCTGGACTATCTTTAGGATTATTATTGTTAACGCCGATTACCCTTAACGCGTCAAGCCTTACGTTTGATGGTATTCCAACAGTGCTATCTGAGGATGGATCTTTTACCAGCCCCATGAGTTCTCGGGTTTCCGATGTAACATCCAAAGATGTTGTTCACCTTCATTTATTCAGAGCGCATTCAACACTTAGTGACATGAGTCAGAAAGAACGAAATGACCTAGCTAAACGACTGGGGTCGTCAAAACGAATTGATCTTGAACGCATCATTCCCGAAGAGCATAAAGAGACAGTCATAAAAGATTCATGCTGTTGTCTGTTTTGGAAGGGCTGTTTTAGAGTATCTTCAAAAACATTGGGTAGCCTTGCCATAGATATCATTTTAGATTTGTCTGATGGAAAGTTAGATGGAAAAGGTCCCAACGGATCTATAGATTATATTCATCACATTGCTGAAATTATCAATGCAACAATAGAAGAAGTGCGCGCCGAAAGAAGCAAGTAACATTTGATGCATCGCATAGAGAGGGGGCGTCCTCCTCTCTATAAATATTTTTGCAGTCGCTTGTGTGCAAATTCAGTTGTTAAATGATTCAGCCGTTCCATGTGTTCTTTAATAAGGTCGCGATCCTCGTCCAATAATGCTTTTGATAGTGCGTCAATCGCAGTTTGAATGTTGGCTTGCTCTATGGTGGAAAGAAGATCACTGTCAACAAATAGTGCCTGCTCTACAACATTAATTAATTGTTTGGCTTCTGTTGTCGTTTGGGTTAATAGGCGTTTCTGCATGTCTGCTTGGGCATGACGATGGCTGTCTAAGATCATCTCTTTCATAGCATCTTCGCTTAACCCATAGGTCGGCTTTACCACGACAGTTTGAACAATTCCGGTTGTTTCTTCTGTTGCTGTAACACTCAATAATCCATCAGCATCCAGCGCGAATATGACGCTTACTTTTGCCAGTCCTGCAGGCATCGGGGGAATTCCCGACAAAATAAATCGTCCTAAAGACCTGCAATCTTTTGCTAACTCGCGTTCACCTTGCACAACATTAATGACAATTCCTGTTTGATTGTCTTGAAACGTTGTAAAGTTTTGGGCTTTCCGAATGGGAATGGGGCTGTTTCTTGGAATAATTTTATCAACGACCCCCCCCATCATTTCAACGCCTAACGATAATGGAGCCACATCAATCAGCATGCTATCCCCACCTTGGGTCAACAAATGTGCTTGTCGTGCTGCACCCATTGCTACGACTTCATCTGGGTTTAATGATTGAAAAATGGGTACATTAAAAAAATCACTTAATGTTGTTTCAATGGCTGGAATACGTGTCGACCCACCAACAAGAATAATACCCTGGGTTTCGCTTAAATTGACATGTGCCTGATCAAGAGTTTCACGCGTAATTTTAATTGTTTCACAAATTAATGGTTGTAATAGATCTTCAAAGGTCTCTCGTTTTAAAACACAGCGATCGCCTAATGGAGTATCAAATGTTGCTTTTAACTGCGTCGACAGGCGTTCTTTGACGTGACGTGCATGAGATAATGCATTGCGTCGTTGCTCAGGTGTTAGCTGACTTTCAGATAAAAAGTAATCAACAATCGTCGCATCAATATCATCCCCACCTAAAAAGGCGTTACCACCCGTTGCTAAAACTTGAAACACGCCCTGTGTCATTCGCAATACGGAGACATCAAAGGTTCCGCCGCCCAGATCATAGACAATATAAACGCCTTCTTTGGCGTCATCAATACCATAAGCCAATGCTGCAGCTGTGGGTTCTGCAACTAACCTTAATACGGTTAGCCCTGCCAATCTTGCGGCATCTTTAATACCGGCGCGTGCAACTTCGTCAAAATATGCGGGCACTGTCACAACGGCTTCTGTAACATCTTGATCCAAATAAAGCTCCGCTTGATGTTTGATGTACCTAAACAGCGCGCTTGCGACTTGGGCGGGATCTTGCAACCCCATCGCAGTTTTCAGCTTGATACCCAGTTCTGTTTGAGTCACATTAAAGGGATGATGATCAAGAATAGAGTGTACTTCAGCCAGTGACCTGCCAATAATGCGTTTGATCGAATGAATTGGACCAGTCTCAGTTGTTGCTGTATCCCCAACGAGTATCTGATCTGTGCGATAATTTACAATTGAAGGTAATAGAAACGATTCGCCATTTAAGGGGATCAGTTCAACTTTATTGTCTCGTATTAATCCTGCCACACAATGGGTAGTTCCAAAATCAATACCAATGGCGTACATTGTATCTGTATCTACTTTAGATACAGACGGGTCTGTAATTTGAATCAGCATGCTTAAATCTCCTGGATTAGCTTACGCAGACGCTCCACATATGTCAACCGTGCAATTGAGTTTAACACATCTGCTAAACTTAATTCTCGAATTGATGTATCTAAATCTACAATAATCTGATGATATAGCTGGGCGATATCTTCAGAAGCCCCCTGAGTTTGTAACCTAACGATAGTGCTTAAAAAATCACTATCCAGCATTGGAATATCTTGATCATTAAACTGTTCCAATCCTAATGTTTGATCTTGAAGATACAGTGCTGTTGCTTTTGCAATTAACAACATATTTTGTAATGATTTATACGATTGATTGATTTGGCCGATGTGCTGTTCTGCCCATTGTTGTGTTTGGACAGAAGCATGCCGCAGTTTATCAGGGTGCAACATACGTTGGAACGCAAAATAGCGTTGATCTAAGAGTGCGCGATCTATATTTAACGTCGGTGTCATCTGGAAAATCACAAAAGGATTCATCGTGTAAAAAGGACAAACATCTCCATTAGGACTTAATACCGAGTAAGTGCTTTTTATACTAGACATGAAATGATTCTCCGCATCCACATCGTCCCTTTTCATTTGGATTTTTAAAGGTAAATCCAGATTCTAAATCGTTCGTTTCAAAATCCATGACAATACCAAAAACAAACATGATTGCTTTTGGGTCAATCAACACTGTTACAGTGTCCAGCTGAATTACTTCATCATATGGATTTTTTTCATCTGCGAATTCAATATAATATGATAATCCTGAACACCCACGAGTTTTAATACCCACACGAATCCCCAAAGAGGGTTTGCCTCTTCCATTTAAAAGGTGTGTTATTTGTTCAACGGCGGCTGGGGTAACAGTGAGTATCGACACAGATTTAACCCTTTTGTTTGTCTTTATAATTTTGTACGGCTGCTTGAATTGCGTCTTGAGCCAAAATCGAACAGTGAACCTTTACGGGGGGTAATGCTAATTCTTCTGAAATTTGAGAATTCTTTATGGTCAAAGCCTCGTCCACACTTTTACCTTTTAACCATTCAGTCGCAAGGGAACTTGACGCAATTGCTGAACCACACCCAAAGGTTTTGAATCGGGCGTCTTCAATCTTTCCAGCGTCAGAGACTTTAATTTGCAACTGCATCACGTCTCCACAGGCGGGGGCTCCCACCAATCCAACGCCAACGGACTGATCCTTGTCTGCGTTTTCAAAGCTTCCAACGTTTCGTGGGTTTTCAAAATGATCCACAACTTTTTTACTGTATGCCATATTTTTATTTCCTTAATCGTTTAATGTTCTGTCCATTGTATGGATTTTAAATCAATTCCGTTTCGCACCATTTCGTACAACGGGCTCATGTCTCGCAATCGATTGACACTGCTAATAATGCTATCCGCAGCAACGTCTAATTCTTCTTCGGTTGTAAAGCGTCCAATACCAATACGCAATGAGGTATGCGCCATTTCATCTTCAACACCCAATGCATATAAAACATATGAAGGTTCAAGTGAGGCTGATGTGCAGGCAGATCCTGATGACAAGCATAAGTTCTTAATTCCCATCATTAATCCTTCACCTTCAACATAGGCAAAGCTAATGTTCAAATTTCCTGGAATACGTTGAAGTGTATGTCCATTAATGTAAATTTCTGGTAATGCATCCGACAGTTTTTTCCAGAAAAAATCTCGCAGCTTCATAATACGCGCAGTTTCAAATGTCATTTCATTGTTTGCAATCTCACACGCAGCGCCTAATGCAACACATAAAAATGGAGACAACGTGCCCGACCGCATACCACGTTCTTGACCCCCGCCGTTGATCTGAGCAGTCAACCGTACGCGAGGGCGTTTGCGAACATATAACGCGCCAACACCTTTGGGTGCGTATAGCTTGTGTCCAGAAACGCTCAACATATCAATGTGCATTGCCTCAACATCCAATGGAATTTTACCGACAGCTTGTGCTGCGTCGGTGTGAAAGAATACGCCATGTTCACGACATATCTTGCCAATGTCTGCCAACGGTTGAATGACACCAATTTCATTGTTCACCGCCATGATTGATACTAAAACGGTGTTGGGTTTTATGGCAGTCTTTAAAACATTTAAATCAACCAATCCGTCTTTTTGAACAGGCAGGTATGTGACTTCAAATCCATCCTGTTCCAAATGGCGGCATGCATCTAATACACATTTGTGTTCAGTAATGCAGGTGATAATATGATTCTTACCTTTTGATTTATAAAATTGAGCAGCCCCTTTTATGGCCAAATTATTTGATTCGGTGGCACCACTTGTAAAAATGATTTCTGAGGGGTTCGCGTTAATTAACGTTGCAATTTGTTTGCGCGCTGTTTCAATAGCAGCCTCAGCTTCCCATCCATAAATATGGTTGCGTGAGTGCGGGTTTCCAAAGTGTTCTGTTAAATAGGGTAAGGCAGCCTCAACCACACGTGGATCGCAAGGCGTCGTTGCTTGATAATCTAAATAAATGTACCCTTCTTTTTTTGGAATAGATGTAATCATTCTTATAAACTTTCTACTTTTTTCGTCATCTGCATGGCGTGCCACGCATTAATAAATTGATCCATATCGTCTTTAGTTTGGGTTGAGCTTAAGCTTAATCGTATTGCGCTATTCACATACATATCATCCAACCCCATTGCTTTTAAAACATGAGATTGTTCTACTTTTCCAGATGAACAGGCAGATCCAGCACTTACCGCAATGCCATTTAAATCAAAATGAATTACCTGGGTATCCTTATTATATCCGGGCGTGCTTACATTCAATGTATTGGGCAGACCATCATCAACACTATTAACTCGGATGTTGGGATTAATAATCTTCAGTTGATCGATTGCCCAATCCAACACTTTCCGTGTCGATGCCCAATCGGTTTTAACAGCGATTTCAGCTGCCACACCAAATCCAACAATTGCTGGAATATTTTCAGTGCCTGATCTTAATCCTTTTTCTTGTCCACCGCCCAATAATGGGGCTTTTAAGATAATATTCGCCTTGCTAATTAAGGCTCCAACACCTTTGGGTCCGCCGATTTTATGGGCAGAGATTGTCATTAAATCTACATCCAAATCTGCAAAAAATACAGGAGTTTTCCCAAACGCTTGCACGGCATCTGTGTGCACCAAACACTTATGTTTGTGACACAATGTCACAACGTCTTTCAGCGCACGTTGAACAATACCAGTTTCGGAATTGGCTAATGCAATGCTAACTAATTTTGGGGCATTTGAACGCTTAAAATACTCGCTCAATACATCAATCCGAATTTGTCCATGTATATCTACAGGAATTAAATTTTCGGGTAAAACATTTTTATGAATGGATGCATGTTCAACGGAGCTTGCATAGATGGTTTCTTTTGGAATATTCAACCCTGATAATACCAAATGATTGGATTCAGTGCCACCACTTGTAAACGTAATATCTTTTGAAGATACCTCTAAAGCAGCGGCGACTTGCTTTCGCGCTTTATCAATGTCTGCACGACATCGTCGCCCCATTTGATGAACCGCTGACGCATTTCCCACACGATCAAACGCATCCATCATTGATTGCTTAACATCGGGCAACAATGGCGCTGTCGCATTATAGTCTAGGTACACACATTTTGTTGCAGGGCTAATCATTGACCACCTGCTTATGTTGAGTCCATCCCGACACCACAGTCTTTGGGATTTTTCCCAAGGCCAGGTCTTCTAGTGTAATGCTACTCAAAAATCCATATACATGATTGGTTAGTTCTTCCCATAAAGTATGTGTCTTACACAGCATGCCTGTCTTTGTGCACCCAGAGTGCGATGATGTCGCACATCGAGTAAACAATATATTTTCTTCCGCAGCCATAATAATTTCAGCCACATTAACAAAGGCAGCTTCGCGCGCCAACACATAACCACCCGCTTGCCCGCGAATACTATTCACGACACCGGCCTTGCGTAATTTTGTGAATAATTGTTCTAAATAGGTAATGGAAATATTTTCAGTCTCAGCAATATAGGATAAGGGGACAACCTGCTGAAGCTTTAATGCGTCATGCAATCTTAATAGCGCAGTTACCGCATACCGTCCTTTTGTTCCCAGCTGCATATCGACCTCATTTAATCCTGACTAAAATATAAAGGATTTTAAACTAGATTTCAAGTGAATCCCGATAAAAATAGTAAGGTATGGATCGTTGCGAACCAATCTTAGTTTTGGTCATCGTTCGTTAGCGTTTATCTGATATTTTGCACGACGAAAGCGTTTATCTGATATTTTGCACGACGAAACCGAGGCAGAGTGCTATAGCAAACACCTTTAACAATTGCAACGTGCCGCCAAGGATGATCCCTGGATCCGTTAGAGGATACGGTTTGTAAAAGTAAAATTCCTGAATTGTCGTAACGTTGTATTTTTATAATCCGTGTCTGCGCGCACCCGATTTAATCTATTGAGTGCAGCGTCACGTTGCCAATAGCGCGTTGCCGGTGTCATGCTGCAGCCAGATCGGTGTGTAAAATTTACGACGAAATAGTGCTGAGCACTAAGTCGTAGTATTTTCAAGATGGATGGATGTTGGAGTCTTAATTTATTTACTGCCAATCATGATTCAGGTAGAACCCACCATTCAGCAGGCTTGTTGAAAACACACGCCTTTAAAAGAATTATCCACATAAGCTTAACAATGACTGGTGCCGCTGAAGAGAATCGAACTCTCGACCCCATCCTTACCAAGGATGTGCTCTACCACTGAGCCACAGCGGCACATGATGATAATTTATGCCATACCCTCAAAACAAATTCAAGAATTTTGGTTTTTTATTTTTTGGTTAAGCGTCAAAAATTAACGTGTTTTTAATCAAAAGAAGGTAACCTTCAAGGATTAAAGGAATACAAAATGTTTACAATAAGAGCGTCTTCAATTAAGGATGCAGACTTAATTCTGCAATTAATTCGGGAACTTGCAACTTACGAAAAGTTGGAAGATCGCGTTACTGCAACTATTGATGATGTAAAAAATACATTGTTTATTAATAATCCAAATGCGCATGTGTTAATTGCAGAAGAAGATGGCGAAGCTGTCGGGTTTGTTTTGTACCATACAAGCTATTCTACGTTTTTGTGTAAATATTGCATTCATATCGAAGATCTGTATATTCGTGAAACTAAGCGTGGCAAAGGATACGGCGAAGCTTTAGTAAAGGCAATTTGTGACATTGCATGCGAAAAAAACTATGGTCGCATTGATTGGGTTGTCTTAGATTGGAATCAACCAGCCATCCAGTTTTATAAGCATATTGGGGCAGAAGAACTTTCCGAATGGAAAATGTTTCGATTGAATTATGATGATATTCAACGATTAGCTCACAAAACAAAGCATTAAATAACCACCCTTCATTTTAAACAGCACCTCAATTCTACATTGAATCGGGTGTTGTTTTTTTAGTAACCTACCTGTGAATCTACTTAATTCGGAAGATAAAATGAAAAGCAATGACGCAAAGCCAAACTTATTTCTTGTAATTTTAAGTTACAAAGTTGATTTAGAAAAAATTAATTCTTTTAGAGCAGCTCATTTAGATTTTTTACAGAATTGCTACGATAGAAATCTATTCATTGTCTCAGGGCCCAAAGTTCCGCGCAACGGAGGAGTTATACTTGCTAGATGCGATAGTAAGGATATGTTGCTCGCAGTTTTAGAAAAAGATCCTTTTGCAATAAATGATTTGGCCGATTATGAAATAATAGAATTTGAACCAACCAAATGGAGCTCTTTATTTGAGCGTGTGTTATTTAATTAAACAAAGAGCTTGCAACGTTATTTTTGAACAAAGATGATCACTATTGAATCGGATGTTGTTTTTTAGTAACATATCGATAGTCAAATTTACTCATGGAGGCTCCATGAAAATCGAAAAATATACTCAGCGATCACAAGGTTTTTTACAAGCCGCACACACATTTGCGACCAATGAATCGCACCAGCAATTATTGCCTGAACATTTGTTAAAAGTCTTGTTGGATGATCATGACGGAATGTCTATCAGGCTACTAAAAACGATAGACGCAGATGTCATTCGATTGAAAGCAGAACTTCAATCCCTGTTGAACAAACTTCCTAAAGTTAGAGGGGGTGAGTCACAACTTTATCTCAGTCGGGAATTCTCTGCGGTTCTATCGTACGTAGAAACCAAAGCCGAACAGTCTGGTGATGAATACATATCGCAAGAGCTTTTATTGCTTGGGTTGCTGACATGTCCGCAATCAACTGTGATTGAGCTAGCAAAACGTTTCAATATTTCAGAAACTAATTTACAGGAGGCTATTCAAATGATGCGAAAAGGTCGCAGTGCCGATTCCCCCAATGCCGAAGAAACCTATGAGGCATTAAAAAAATATTGTATCAATCTGACCGAACAAGCGCGCCAAGGAAAGCTGGATCCGGTCATTGGGCGTGACGAAGAAATTCGTCGTACGATTCAAGTATTGTCCAGGCGCACAAAAAACAACCCTGTATTAATTGGTGAACCGGGTGTCGGTAAAACAGCAATCTTAGAAGGGTTGGCGCAACGTATTGTTAAGGGTGATATTCCTGAATCCTTAAAAGAAATGGAACTAATGTCTTTGGATTTGGGGGCTTTGCTTGCGGGTGCAAAATTCCGCGGCGACTTTGAAGAACGTCTTAAAAGTGTGGTGAAAGAAATCACCCATGCTGACAGCAGCATTGTTTTGTTTATTGATGAACTTCATACGCTTGTCGGGGCTGGAAAAGCCGATGGTGCGATGGATGCATCCAATATGTTAAAGCCTGCGTTGGCGCGCGGCGAATTACATTGTGTGGGGGCAACAACACTTGAAGAATACCGTCAACATATTGAAAAAGATGCCGCGCTGGCGCGCAGATTCCAACCGGTATATGTCAGCGAACCCACTGTTGAAGATACCATTTCTATTTTACGTGGATTAAAAGAAAAATATGAACTGCATCATGGGGTTCGAATTACTGACAGTGCAATTGTTGCAGCAGCAACGTTGTCTAATCGATACATTACGGATCGTTTTCTTCCCGACAAGGCCATCGACTTAATTGATGAGGCATCCAGTCGATTGCGAATGGCTGTCGATTCAAAACCAGAAGATCTGGATGAATTAGATCGTCGCATTATTCAGTTGAAAATTGAGCAAGAAGCATTAAAGAAAGAAAAAGATCCGGCAAGCCAAGATCGATTAAAAAAGCTTCAAGAAACATTAGTTGAACTTAGTACTCAGTCAAGCGTTATGAATGCAGAGTGGGCAGATGCATCTAAGATAAGGCACCAATCAACAGCGATCAAAGAGCGTTTAGATAAAGCCCGAAATGAGTTGGATGTGGCGCGTCGCAAGGGTGATTTAGAACGAGCAAGCCAATTGATGTATGCCGAGATTCCAGAACTTGAAAAACAGTTGGACTCGATCGACAACGCATCTCGGTCTGCAAAGCAAGAAGTCACGGATGAAGATATTGCATCAATTGTTTCAAAGTGGACGGGCATTCCTTTAGAAAAAATGCTGTCGTCTCAACAGGACAAATTATTAAAAGCCGAAGACCATTTGCGGCATCGTGTTGTGGGGCAGGAGGCTGCAATTTCTGCGGTGGCTAATGCTATTCGTCGTTCGCGTGCGGGGCTTCAAGATCCAAATCGCCCCTTAGCATCCTTTTTGTTCTTGGGACCAACAGGTGTTGGAAAGACAGAGCTTGCAAAATCATTGGCGCAATTTTTGTTTGATGATGAGCATGCAATGACGCGTATCGACATGTCAGAATATATGGAAAAGCATTCAATCTCTCGCTTGATCGGATCACCACCAGGATATGTTGGATATGAAGAAGGCGGCAAGCTAACGGAGGCTGTTCGACGACGTCCGTACCAAATTATTTTGTTTGATGAAGTAGAAAAAGCACACCCAGATGTTTTCAATGTTTTGCTACAAGTGTTAGACGATGGAATACTCACCGATAGTCATGGTCGTACTGTTGATTTCAAAAATACAATTTTAATCTTAACATCGAATTTAGGCAGTGAAGTGCTGTCTACGTTACCAGAGGACGAGACTGTTGAATCCGCCAGGTCACAGGTAATGGCGATTGTACGATCTCATTTTCGTCCAGAATTCTTAAATCGATTGGATGAAATTTTATTGTTCGGACGGTTAGAGCGCAACGTGATGGAAGGCATTGTTGATATTCAATTACACCACCTTAAAGATAGATTAAAGCAACAAAACATGAGCTTGCAATTATCTTCAGAGGCTATTACATGGCTTGCAAATGCTGGATACGATCCGGTATATGGAGCCCGTCCTTTAAAACGCGTGATTCAAAAGCACTTACAAGATCCAATTTCTATGATGATTTTAGAAGGAAAGTGCAAAGATGGCACAACATTAACTGCTGATGTTAAAGACGGGGATATTGTTGTAAGGGTGTAGCTGTAGCGCGCTTCGCCCCACAATGCCCCTTTGTTGGGGCAAGCAGGGGCGAACCTGCGCCTAAAATTAACAACTGCTTCGTAAAATCCAGCGTGCTTTTCGGTGAAAGGTTAAACAATCAACAAAGAAATCACTGATGACAGGATCCCCAAGTTCTTCTACAACTTTGTTTGCATCCATCAATATGTTTTCCATGATTTGATGAGATTGAATTAGGTCGTGCAACATTTCTAAGGCAGTAAAGGTCTCGTTGCTCTCATTCATTTTGGAATCCGTAAGAAATAAATTCAACACGTTGGGTACTTTAAATCCCAAGGCGCGAATATGTTCTGCCGTTGTATCAATCAATTCCAGCAATTCTTTGTAATGTTCTTCAAATTTTTCGTGTAATGAAATAAAATTCACCCCTTCGACATTCCAATGATACGACTGTGTTTTAAGAAACAATCGGTATTGATGAGTCAAGATATTCAATAAAATAAGTTCAATTTTCATAGTGTGTTCTTTCGCTTTTGCTAGATTTAGCAATACAACAAAATTACTTATAAAAAGTTTATATTTTTACTGATTGACGTAAAAAATTTTTTATCTTACACTATTTTTAGTTACAGTGGTTTGAGGGTGTTTTCAAGTTATGCAAGAGTGTATTTTAGCCGACTTTGACGATTATCTTCCCCGACATATGTCGGGTCATTCTGTTTCCAGTTTTTTCAATCTTCCGTTGCGGGGCTTTGGTGTTTCATGGGTGTCTTCTTTAAGGGTAGGCCCCGCAGGTGGGAGTATCTCCAAACTATAAAAACAATAAGGAGATATTTTATCGATCGTAATGAAAAACAACAACAATAACGATCAAACTTATACTCTAAGCTGGATGTAAAATCCAGCTTTTTTTCTTATAATTGCACGAAAGTGGTTTTAATATAAAGACTTAGACCATTTTATGCGGGGTCTATCTTAACAGACTGTTGTGTCCGTTAAAGATATCTTAGAAAATTTGATTGTGAAATTTCAAGAGAGGGAGTAGTTTTTGCCCCAATATTGGGGCCCACCTGCAAAAGTGTGAAATCCCAACGAGCCCACCCCGCCGCCGCCACAACATAATAACCAAGGTAATCTAAAAAAACTAAGTTTTTTCGATGTATTAATAAATTAAGATTCCAACCTCAATCCATCTCAACTATACTATCACATAGTACTCTGTAATAGTTTCGCTGTTGGTTATTACGCACCAGCCTAGCCGCCGGTGTATCTTACCGCCTAAGCTTAAGATACACGATGATAGTTAATCATTCGTGAATGAACACCATTTTTTTCTGAGGTTACGTTGAATATAAATATTATCTCTGCGAGCATTTCAGATTACCCTATGATACAAAACATGGCGCGTTTTTACGTCTATGATTTATCCAGGGAGTGTGGATTTATTTCATCCGATTGGGCGCTACCTCCGGATGGATTGTATGAAAGCTTTGATTTCAAAGACTATTTTCAAGATGCTGATAAACGAGCATTTTTGATACGAGTTGATCAGGAAATTGCCGGATTTGTTCTTATAAATCAATCGGGACTTTTTGCAGAAACCACTTGGAATATGGGGGAATTCTTTGTTCTTGCAAAATTTCAAAACAAAGGCATTGGAATGCAGATCGCAACGCACGTCTGGAATATGCATTCGGGGCAATGGGAAGTATCGGTTATTCCTGAAAACAAAAACGCCGCCAATTTCTGGCGACGTGTGATTTCGGAGTATTCTTGCGGAGCTTACGCAGAATCACTTCAACATGTTGACTATGATTCTGATCAACCTCTGCGAATTGTTTTTCAGTTGCAGGCTTAATCTTTAAACGTTTGAACCAAATCAGAATGAACTTTTCCGTTTGATGCCAGAATCGATCCTTTAGTATCCGTCCGATTTTTACCATCAACAGTTGTGATGATACCACCTGCTTCACGGACTAATAATGACCCAACAGCGGTGTCCCAAACCAAAGGATCCATTTCTAAAAATGCGTCCAATCGACCGGCTGCAACATAGGCTAAATCCAGTGAAGACGCACCCATGCGACGGAATCCAAAAATGGTCGAATGTATTTTTTTTAATAGGGTTGCATAGGCTTCTTTGTGAACTAAAGATGGACCTGTTGCAATCAATGATTCACGCATAGCTTTACGATTGGAAACGCGCAAACGTTTATCATTCATAAATGCACCGCATCCTTTTTCAGCTGCAAACATTTCATCTTTGATGGGATCATACGTGATGCCGGCGATAATCTCGTCATTTTGTTCAGCGGCAACAGAAATCGCGAAATGAGGAATTCCATGAATAAAGTTTTTTGTGCCGTCCAATGGGTCAATAATCCAGCGACACTCTGATTCTGTGGAAAGCAAGACTTCTCCGCTTTCTTCAGTGATCATTCCAAATGTGGGGCGTGCTTTGTGCAGTTCTTCATGCAGAATTTGTTCGATTCTAATATCTGCTGAACTTACAAAGTTTCCCAAACTTTTTTCGGATACTTGCAATCGTTCAATTTCTCCAAAGTCACGCAATAATCCTCTGGCAGCTTTTTGAATGGCTGCACTCATTACGTTTATCAGTGGAGATTTTAAGGGGGTGCGTTGAGAAGCCATTAGTCTTTCGCCCTTTCAACATACGTACAATCTGCTGTTCTTACAACAATTCTGGTACCTGCTTCAATATATTGCGGAACCATAACGCGTAATCCGTTGGCTAGTTTTCCTGGCTTGAATGATGCGCTAGCCGTTTGTCCTTTTACAGTGGGTTCAGCTTCAACAACTTCCATAATAACCGTTTCGGGTAATGTTACTGCAATAGGCTCGCCATCGCACATAGATACCCGCACGATCATGCTTTCTGCTAAGAAAGGTGCTGCATCGCCTAGCAAGGCTGGGCTTAATGCAACTTGGTCAAATGACTCTTGATCCATAAATGTGTATTCTTGACCGTCGTTAAATAGATATTGATAATCACGATCTTCCATATAAACCCGTTCAACGGTTTCGCTAGAACGAAAACGTTCGTTGGATTTCGTGCCAGATTGAATGTCTTTGATTTCCACTTGAACGAATGCACCACCTTTTCCGGGTTTTACATGGTCTGTTTTGGTGACAAACCACTTGCGACCTTTGTGTTCAATTACATATCCGACGCGAATTTCATTACCGCCAATTTTCATTTGCTGTCCTTAAGAAAATAATTTTTTGCAGGATAGCATGCAAGGCAATAAAATGAAAGAGCTTCATCACAACAGTATCAGCTCATTATATAGCCAATCACGGATAAAATGAACTTGCGAAATTTTGGATAATTCTGATATTGACTGCATGGACTCCGTGTTCGACCCCAGCGGATCTACCTCAAGGGTACAGCGTCACGCTGTAATTTAATAGAACACATCGGTCTTAGAGAAAGATCAATCAGAACGACTGTGGTTCTTTGGCAACACATCACAGAAAACTCAATTGCTTGATTAAAGTTTTTGTTTTTATTTAACTCTTACTATAAAATTCGCCTTGAATTAATTAAAGAGGGTATTATGAAAAAAATATTATTATCAACAGCTTTGACGGCCGTGTTGTTATCGCCACTTGCAGCAGAATCATTTTCTGGTATGTTTGCGGGCGCTAAAGGATCCGTTCTATTCTTCAACAAAGGTGCGCTTTCAGATTTAACTAAAACTGCTTTAGACAAAGATACTAAAGACTATGGTGGATTTGGTTTTAATGGTGGATATGGTGGAGCAGAACTTGGATACTCATTCCGCTTTGCGAATAACTTCGCGATGGGTCTTTCTGTAGGTGGTGGATATAAGCATCACACACTTAAAGAAGCTCGTGATACTACTGAACCTGCAGAAGGTACAGCTAAAAAGAACTTAGGTTTAGACTTTATTACAAGCGGTTTTGCAGCTGATGCTCGCGTACGCCTTGGCGTAATTTTCAGTCGTTTCCACGTATACTTCAATCCTGGTATGGAATTGGGGATGACTAATCCTGAATTAACTGTTTCCTATAAGGGGGCAGGAGATAACGCAAAAGACGAAACTCACAAAGTTACGTACGCAACAGATAAAGGTCCAGATTGGAAAGATCGTTTATCGTTTGTTATCGGTTTAAATGTTGAATATGCAGTTACTCAGACAATGTTTGTGGGTGGTGGCGTTGGCTTCCGTTACAGTTTAGCGGATGTAAAAGATCAAAAAGATAATTTTTCTGCTGAAACAAAAGCAAAAACTGATGCAGTTACTGACATTGCTTACAAAAACCCAATGGGGTTAGATGTTGGTGTTGTCGTTGGCGCAAGCTTCTAATTCTGATCTAAAAGATTGGTAAGAGCTCGTTCGATACCCTTTGTTAATAAATGTTAACGGTTGGTTAACGCGATTTTTTTACCACCCCCCCGCCCTAGACACCCTCAGTGACCTTCGGGTGGGGGTACAAAACCCACTCCCTAAATCGAGACTAAATAGACGAAGCAATCCGTCTTTTCTTCTCGAAACGGTGGGCAAAAATAACAATGTATGAGCGCTCTAAACTTACAATACCTCACAAATGTTAACAAAAGATTGACAGGATAAATTTTCCAAAAGTGTATGTTTGCATTAGAATAACCCCACGGGGCTAACCATAAAAAAACCGCCAATCGGCGGTTTTTTTATTAAGAAGTCTCGGTCTTATTTTGCTTCAACCGTTTTTCCAGAAAACATCTTTCCAAATATCCGATTAAACAAAACGACAAACGCTCCATTTCCAAGGACGTTCATTGTTGTTCCAATCGCATCATATAAAATATAAAGTGCTGTTGCCAGCCCAACCATCTCTGGATTGAATCCCAGTACTTTTTCAATAAGGGGAGTCATAACTAAAATGGTGGCGCCTGGCACCGCTGCAACGGTAAACATATACATTACATACCACAAAGCAAACACCAGGAATAATCCATAAGAGGGTGTGCCTAATCCAAAGGTAACCATTGTTGCAATAATCATTAATGGCGCTCCAATAGAGTCCCCCATCAAGTTCATGTTAACTGTTGCAGGGATAACAGAGCGGGCAATCAGCGGGTTTTGCGTATTCTGTTCTGCTGCCGTTAATGAAAATGGCAATGCCGCTGCGCTAGACATTGTGCTGACACCGGTAATTACTGGAGGCAACATATTACGTAAATACGTTAACCATGTTTTTGGGTTTAGCTTTGCTCCAATGGCAAACAATGAAAGCAGATATATAAGCTGCACAGCGGCAATCAATAAGTATACCGGACCATATTGTTTTAATACATACGTTAACGTTCCTTCGTGTTCCATCTTTAAGATAAAGCCTAAAATAAAGAACGGAACCACAGGAATAAACATTTTATTTAAAATAAAGGCAGCGCCTGACTTTAATCGATCAGAAATCTCCTTTAATCCATTAACGTTTAAATAACCCAATCCAATGCCGCTTAACACACCTAAAATCAAACCATGCTCATTCTTTAGAATTGCTTTTACAAATTCTGGAACTGGAAGCTTCCACATAGCCATCAATACGCGGGATGGGTCAGATTCAACTGGGGCAAGACCCGACATCTCGGTTAATAAACTGCTGGCAAAATAGGCTATGTTTAATCCCATGAAATTCATGAAAACCACGCAGGATACTAAGCTAATCACAAATAGAATCGCACCATTTTGCAACGCAACCAGGGTTGAAAATAGATACGCAAAAATAATATAAGGCAGCGCTAAAACTAATAAGTCTTTAATCAGAACGCTGATGGTATAAAAAAATTCTTTAATTCCAACAGGGATATGATCACCTGCCAAGAAAATAACTAAAATCATTGTAATTAGCTGCAGCGGTAAGCTAGAGCTAAATTTTCGCAGTATATTCATTTTAATTCCTATTTAATTCTAATATTAGCACCATTATAATAGCTTAAACTTTAGTGTGTGCAAGTTTTTTCAAGTTTCACTTGAAAAAGTTAATTTTTCTCTCTATATAAACAAAAGCATTTGAGAGATCTTAAAGTTGAAAACCAACATCATTAATTTGTTATTACTATCTATTGCAATCATCATTTCTGGATGTTCCGCTGAACAGTCAACCTTCGTGGGTGAATTTATGAGCAACCCATCTGCTATTGGTGCCATTGCGCCAAGCAGTGAAGAGTTAGCAGAAATTATGGTTGAAAATATCGATCCTGCAAATTCAATTGTGATTGAACTTGGGGCGGGAACTGGACCGTTCACGGAAAAACTAGTGGCTAAAATCCCAAAGGATAAATTGTTTATCGTTGAAAATAATACAACGTTTTATCAACATTTAGTGAAACGTTTTCCAGATCAAACTGTTTTATGTGTTGATGCCTGCGAATTAGACAAACATATTCCTGAACATCTTCACGGAAAAATAAATGTTGTTGTATCAGGTTTACCTTTCCGCAGCCTGCCGGCTGACGTCGCTACTAAGATATTAAGCTCTTTGAAAAAAGTCTGTTCGGTAAACTTTAAACTTATACAATTTACTTATTTTAAAGAACCTCCATTACCCCTTGCCGAATCTGAAATGTTGGGAATTTCTCCAACGTACTATAAATTGTCGCCAAACAATACACCGGCAGCTCATGTGTGGATTTATAATCCTACTATTGTTGCCGATACGTCAAAGTAAGCGCGCCTGTTTTCAAGCCCTGCAATGTGGAATGATTACTCTGTGGGGCTTTTCCAATTCAATCGTCTGTAAGCCAAAGCCTAACGATAACTTGATTTGCACTTTGTCTTAATCTTATTTATACTAAATAAAAAAGAATAATAAAGATGGACGAAAAATACTTACATACGCTTCGCCAAGGTATTGTGATCGCCCTTAAAAAGGCTGAATCCAATCTGCTTAATGATCAACCGATTGACCTTGATTTTGTAAAAGAGCGCGTTCAACTCTTTCAAACATACTTAACCAAACATATGCCAACACATCCGTCTGATGACTTAAAAAACTTAGTCCAGGATGTATTTTTGGATATTCAACGTCTGTCCGATCATCTTGCTGAAGAAGCCAAATTAAGTAAAAGTCGCATTGCTGAAATGGCAAACTCTCAGAAAATTACTCACACATATACTTATGGAGTGCGCAAATAATGTCAAGCTGGACATTAATCATTACAGCTATCGGCAGCATTGGATGGTTGTTGCTGTTGAGGGAAGGCTTGCAACGATGGTCACAGAATGGTCTGAATCGTGGGGCTGCCGATCAAGAGTTTCAAATAAATTACTGCGCAAAACCGCTGGGACGTCTTCGTCTGGTAACGCTTGAATGGCAAGACACTTTATACTGTATCGCTGTTGATATGCAGGGATCCTATATACAAGTCATTGATAAACATCCTATAAAAAGGGCCTCCACATGAAATATTTTTTAATGACATTCTTCTTTTTTACAACGACCCTAAGTGCACAAGCCATCTCTTTTGATTTGGGGATGCAAGACGGTGGGTCTACGACTGCAAAGCTTTTGCAGTTGATGTTTACGCTCACTATCATTGGTATGGCGCCGCTGGCTCTAATGACGGTCACATCGTTTACTCGCATTATGGTTGTGTTATCGTTTTTGCGCAGTGCCATTGGGCTGCAACAATCCCCGCCAAACCTAGTGATGGTGGCATTGTCTCTCTTCTTAACTGGGTTTATTATGGAGCCTGTCTTTCAAAAAGCATACACCAATGGTGTGGAACCCTTGATGGCTGAGCGCATTACTGAAAAAGAAGCGCTTCCCATCATCGCAACGCCATTTAAAGAATTTATGGCGGCAAACACGCGTGCAAAGGATTTGCTGTTGTTCCAGGAAATCAGCAGATCGGCTGCAGTTGATAAAGCAGAAGATATCAGTTTAAAAGTTTTGGTTCCAGCATTTGTGATCAGCGAATTGCGTAGAGCCTTTGAAATCGGATTTTTAGTATACATTCCATTCCTAATAATCGATATGATTGTGGCATCGATTTTAATGTCCATGGGAATGATGATGCTACCCCCGGTTGTCATCTCGTTACCCTTTAAAGTAATTTTCTTTGTATTGGTTGATGGGTGGAGCCTAATAGCAGGAACCCTTATTCAAAGTTTCCATTAAATCTGGGTGATTCCCTTATGGAATTTTTGTTTGGTTTTCGATATACTGCGACTAAGTGTTCCCGTAGCTCAGCTGGATAGAGCGCAAGATTCCTAATCCTGAGGCCATGGGTTCGAATCCCGTCGGGAACACCACTTCTTGTTAGTGTCTCACTAATGTTTTCTTATACGTCAGATAGGCTATTTTTGCCCGTTGCAAGATGCTGTTGCTTATGACAGGTTGGGTTTTCAGCTTAACATCAAGTTTTGCTTTGGGAACATTTGCAAAGGACGCAAGCTCAGTAGGCAGCCCCCCTAGCGACTTTATCTTGCTCCAGTGTTGGTTCACTTTGCTTGCATAGGGGCTGGAATATCTAAGATCTCTGGAATTATAATACGCTATTGCTTTGTCCCAGGATCCGGCTTCAGCTTTTAATTCTTTTAATAATTGGGCTGCAAATCGAATATTGCGGACTGGGTTCAGCATGTCTTCATCGGATTGAAACTTATCCTTATGAAAAAAATGATTTATCTGCATGCAGCCAACATCAAAATTCTTTTGTCTTTTGGCTCGCAATTCTTTGATTTTTGCTACAGCTTCTTTTTTTGTATTAAAGCGATATGATGCGTTTGGCGTTCCAATTACCCAAGGCATATCAGACGATTCAATAAACGTAATGGCGGACAGTAACAGCGGGGGCAAGCCTTCCTCTATTTCAATCATTCTGGATAAGGTAGAGCACTTATATACCATTTCTGGCTGCGGAACTTCTGCAGCAATGGGCAATATCAAGGCTATAAAAAATAAAACGTATTTCATCATGTGAGTTTCTTTGCAAAATGTGTACCAAGGGGGAGTGTAGAGATTTAGTCTTAATAATTCGTGAATACAACGACTGTCATTTTTTTTTACATTTTAACCTTTTGTTCGTACTTTAATGCTAATACTTAAACATACTTAGTAAATATGGTGTGAGTTACATGAAAGATATTTTGACAAAAGAAAATGAAAAAGGAATGTGGTGTACGGTTAAATGGTATAATCCTTACAAAGGATATGGGTTTGTAACAAAAGATCCAGAGGGGCAAAGTCCCGATATATTTTTACATTTTTCTGTTTTAGAAAGTATTGACCTTCTGCAAGTGCGTCAGGGTGACCAGGTGCTGTGTGAGGTTGCGCCAACTCAAGATGGCGTACAAGTTACAGAGGTATTCAAATTAAAGTCTGCAAATCCGTTTTTAGCAGAAAACGATCGCTTAAAACGAGGAAAAAAGATTACGCCACCTCGATTTATGATGCACGATGATCATGCTCAATTAAGTGAGGTTGAGGCTGAAATTAAATGGTTCAGCAAAATAAAAGGGTTTGGATTTGCAAAGGTAAAAGGTCTTAAGCAAGACGTATTCATTCATGGAGCCTTATTAGAAGAAATGCATATTCAATCATTGAAACCTGGTCAAAAGGTCAGGCTGTGGATTACCGCATCTAACAATGGTCCAGAAGCTCGTAAAATACAAATAAAGTAAATGCTTCTGCATCAATAGTTTAAAAAAGGAGGGGCATTAGATAAGTGTCCCTTTTTTCATTAGAGATGGAATGACTAATGATTTTTTGAAAATCTTTTGTTTATTCATAATTTGTTAATCAGTCTCTGATACTTTGAAGATGGTAGGCTTTTAGTAAACTCAGATCCCACTTGATTGTGGGTGCATCTGATACGCAATGGCGATTTTGGATATGGATTAGCACAGCGCTGTGCGAAACATATCCTAGTTTGAAAGGGGATGGTATCCCCTGGATGACGTGTAAATTTTTCAAAACGATTTTTTGAAAGATACCAATTGTATTGCGTCGCGGTGGCGGGGGGTGGACACGCTCTGAGTAATTTTTGTGGGTGGGCCCCACTTCAGGGGCGCGCGACCCCCAACACGAAAAAGAATAATTTTCTTGACAATCCAAATTCCTTATGTATACTAATAAGTAGAATTGCGAATAGGCTACCCAAAAACCTGGGTAGCCTTTTTTCGTTCTGCGTCCCAAAAGTATTTCAGCCAAAGGATCTGTAACAGGATCAATGACGAAGCTTTGGTTGAACCACTCAAAGACGAAACGCCGAATCGAATCCCCAGTACAGGTGCTCAACTACCCGATCAGTAGACACAGCCCTGTAAACAACCCCTAGAGCCGACGGGCTCGTAAAACACCGACTTTGTATAGTATACTAAAGTCCGCCTTTCCCCATTCGTGTAAGAAATGGGGTTCTTTTTGCACGTGCGGGTTACTGGGGATTCTCTCGGTTTTAAACAACGGCAACCTGAGGTTGCATCCATTAGGTTAGATCCGATGTGGTCTGACACGGATTTTATATAACTTAAATTTGAAAGTCTCAAAAACACAGCACTTTCAAACAACAACAAGGAACTAAAACACTACTCTTCAATAAAAGATTTCAAAATCATTTTTCACCCTTACCCCTCCTGCGCCGAAGGTAGGTTCAAAATCCGCCCCATTCCCCCATATCTCCAAACACACTCAATCTAACCTAACGGATGCAACGGCACGTTGCCTGCGCCGAAGGTAGGTTCAAATTCTCCTTCATTCTCTCACATTGTATTTTATTACACATCTTAAAACATCGGATCCAATCTAATGGGTCCAGCGTTACGTTACCAGCGACAATAATCCGTGTCCAAACACACCCAATCTAACCGAATGGATGCAACGTCACGTTGCCAACGGCAATAATCCGTGTCACAGCGCATCGGATCTAAACTATCGGATGCAACGGCACGTTGTCGGCACCATGTCTGATGGATACAAAAAAAACCCACAGAAATCTGTGGGCAAGTTGTTCAGGGAGGATTTGCACATCCTGTGATGTGGACATTGCGTCAACAGAGTTCACAGTGGTGTACTAAAAGATTTATACACCAAATCCGAGGTCTCTCCAACGCAATAATGTGCATGTGTGATTTGCGTTGAACGCATATCGAAAAGAGATTAGTTTTTCTCCTGATTTTGAGAGTTCAGTTTTACTTTTAAGTCGTTAAGGTATGCATTTACGAAAGCAGTTTCGGATGTGTCAAAAAAATCAGCAGCTAAGTCCGCATACTCTTTAACAAGAATCTCTGCTGGGGTCTCTTTTGATGAGTACATCATTTCATCTGTGGCAGCAGCAAGTATTGCGTATAGCACAGGATCTATGCGCTCCATTGTCCATCCGGACTGTAATCCTGACGTAATAAGCTCATCAATTTGTATGATATTTTTGCAAGCACTATTGATTCTTTCTTGCAAAAAATGCATATCTGGTTTTTCCCAAGTAGTGTCAAAAAATCTTAACAGCTCATCTGTTTTCATATCTGTTTCACCATTTTGATGAACGAATAACATTTGAACAACCCCTAATCGGGCAGTTGAACGTTGGTGTCGATTGAAACGTCGCTTCACAGCCTATCCCCTTGATAATTCTTGATACTTATGCATACATTGAAAATGCGTCACACAGCTCTTTTACGCTATCTTGGATTTCTTTTGCAATACTTTCTTGCGTTCCTTCTGATAATGCAATTAATGATTTGCCGATTAATGTTCCAACGTGTCTAAATTCAGCAGCTTTAAAACCACGGCTGGTGACTGCGGGTGATCCTAACCGCAATCCGGATGTAACCTTTGGGGGCAGTGGGTCAAACGGTATGGAGTTTTTATTACACGTAATTCCCAGGCGATCTAAAAATATGGCGCTGTCGTTACCGTTAATACCGTGACCTGCAACATTAATACAGATCAGGTGGGTATCTGTTCCGCCCGTGATGGAGGGAAAGCCATATTGGTCCAGCGTTTCTGCAAGCGCTTTAATGTTAAGGCACACATCTTGAATGTAGTCTTTGAACATCGGCTGTAACGCCTCTTGAAATGCAACAGCTTTGGCTGCAATCACATGCATTAAAGGACCGCCTTGATATCCTGGAAAAACAGCAGAGTTTACTTTTTTAGCGATGTCTGCATCATTCGTTAAAATGATACCACCCCGTGGACCTCTTAATGTTTTGTGTGTTGTTGACGTTACCACATGTGCAAAAGGCAGGGGAGATGGGTGAAATCCTGTGGCTACCAATCCCGCAAAATGAGCTATATCCACCATTAGATATGCACCCACTTTATCTGCGATTGCTCTAAATCGTTTAAAGTCGATTTGACGTGGGTATGCAGACCCGCCAGCAATAATAAGTTTTGGACGGTGTTCAATCGCCATTGATTCAACGGCATCATAATCAATTAAACCTGTTGCTTGATCAACGCCGTATTGAACCGCATTAAACCATTTTCCAGACATGTTGGGTTTTGCACCATGACTTAAATGCCCACCTGCATTCAATCCCATGGCCAGGAAAGTATCTCCGGGTTGCAATAGCGCTAAAAAGACAGCCCCATTGGCTTGGGCGCCTGAGTGGGGTTGCACGTTTGCATAGGCACAATCAAACAGTTTACACACACGATCAATTGCCAACTGCTCAATTTTATCGACATACTCACACCCTTCGTAATATCTAGCCCCCGGATAACCTTCGGCATATTTATTGGTAAGGATTGATCCTTGAGCTTCCATAACCGCTTTTGAAACAATATTTTCAGATGCGATTAATTCGATACGATCGTTCTGACGGTGGTATTCTTTTTGAATCCAATTGAAAATGTCTGGATCATTTTGCGCAAGGGTAAGATCGCGATAGTGCATATGAAAACTCCTAAGTTAGTATTGATCAAGTAAATTAATTCTTTTTTCATGGCGTCCACCATCAAAGGTGGTTGTAATAAACGCTTTGATCATTTCGATGGCTTCATCTGGGGACGTATTTGTCGCGCCCAAAACTAAAACATTCGCATCGTTATGGTGTCTGGCCAGCTTAACATCTTTCATGCCTCGGCATAACGCAGCTCGAATTCCACGATGACGATTGGCAGCAATGGACATGCCAATCCCCGTTGCACAAATCAAAACTCCAAATGCACCATCATTCGATAAGACATTCGTTGCAACCTCATGTGCAAATGTAGGGTAATCAACACTGTCTGTTGAGTGTGTGCCGCAATCTGTAACAGAATGCTCCAATAACAGTTCACCATGAATAGCAGATTTTAATTCAAATCCAGCATGGTCTGAGCCTATAAAAATTTTTGTCATCTGATGCCTATGTGTGTATAATGTTGGGAATATTATAGCAGAGCATTTACGATATATAAAGGAGTACCCATCATGGATAAGAAAAACGAACCAACGCTTGAAAATGAAACCATTGCCCATGATCATGCCCCTGAAACTACGCATGACCAAGGTGAGCTAGCAGAATTACATACTAAAGTTGAAGACTTGAACGATCAATTGTTACGGTCATTGGCTGAAAATCAAAACCTGCGTCGCAGATTGCAAAAAGAAGTCGAAGACGCACATCAATATGCAATTGCGAAGTTTGCTCAAAACCTATTGTCCGTTGCCGATAACTTTGAACGTGCTCTTGGTTTGATTTCAGACGAATTACGAGAGAATGAACATTTTAAAAATTTTATTGTGGGTATAGAATTAACAGAAAAAGAATTAGCTAAAGTATTTGAATCTCACAATGTTCAAAAGCATATGCCATTAAATGAAAAGTTTGATCATAATTTACACCAAGCATTATTTGATATTCCCAATGAAGACGCGGAACCAGGAACAATACTGCAAGTTGTACAATCGGGATATTCCCTAAAAGATCGATTGTTAAGACCTGCAATGGTTGGGGTTGCTAAAAAGCAATAGCAGCCTAGCAACGTGCCGTTGCCAACCTGCGGTTGGATCCATTAGCTTAGATTCTATTCGCACAGACATGGGTTATAACTTTACAAACCGTATTGCCTCTTGGATGCAACGGCACGTTGGCAGCATGATGCTGCACCCATTAGGTCAGACCAATGTGGTCTGACACGGGTTATAAAAGCAACGCTATAAGCCGAAATCGTCACGCTGGATCCATACAATCTTCTCACACTATTGCGGCGCAGGGTTGCTCCCGACAACGTGTCTTTGCCAACCTGCGGTTGATCCATTAGCTTAGATCCGATTCGCCCAGACACAGATTATAATAAACAATGTTGCGACAGTTCAAAATTTATTCAAGCACCTCCATTGAGTCCAGCGTGACGCTGAACCAGGGATGATCCTTGGACCCAATAGATTAGATCCAGTGTAACCTGACATGGATTATAACTTTACAAACCGTATTGCCTATTGGATGCAACGGCACGTTGCTTAGATCCGGTTCGCACAGACACGGATTGTAAAAAACGACGTTGCAACAGCTCAGAAATTTATTCAAGCACTCCCATTGCGTCCCGCGTTACCCAGGCAACGTGATACCGACGGGCGCCCAAGGTAGATCAAAAATCCCATTCATCCTCGACGACAATAATCCGCGTCCAACCACATCGGATCTAATCTATTGGATGCAACCGTAGGTTGCGAATTAATAAAGATTAAGATTGAGTTAACGCGATTTTTTTACCACCCCCCGCCCTAGTCACCCTCAGTGACCTTCGGGTGGGGGGACAAAACCCACTCCCTAAATCGAGACTAAATAGACGAAGCAATCCGTCATTTCTTCTCGAAACGGTGGGCAAAAAATAATAATGCATGAGATCTCTAAAGTTAATATATCTCACAAAGGTTAACAAAAGATTGACAAAACAAACTTTTACAAATCAATCTAACCTAACGGATGCAGTTGCCACGTTGGTTAAACGGTTTCTTCCTCAACAACTTCGTCTTGCTCTTCCTCAACGGGCATTAGCCATCGAATCAAACGATCCAATAGAGGCGTACACATCATCGAAATTGCAGCCGCCAATACAGCAATGTTTCCGATCTCGGGTGAAATTAATTGATGCAAGATTGCAGGACCTAAAATTACGAATGCAAATTCTCCGCCTGGTGCAATATACGTTGAAACGCGAACGGCTACCCAATGAGACAATCCAAAGCTGCGGCTTGACACGTACATGATCACAAATTTAATAGGGATAAATATAAGTGTTAACCCAAGGATTGATCCTAAATACGTCCACAACATGGTGATGCTAATCGACATGCCAATGCCCATAAAGAACAATCCCAATAATAATCCTCTAAACGATCGAATAACGTTTTCAACTTTATTTCTAAATTCGCTATCCGATAACAGCAATCCAATGGTAAATGCCGCAAACTCAATAGAAACTCCAATTTTATGAGCCAAAGCACTTGTCCCTAAAATTACTAATAATGTGAATGCCATAAACAAGTCGGCTTGATAAGCATCTCCCAAAAATCTGAAAATAGGGCGAATTACAAAGCGACCCAATATTACCATGAATACCACACCACCTGCTGATTTCAGTATATTCACTGCCACGTACATAATGGTCATCGCTTCAGATTCACCGGATGGGTTTGGTTTTATAAAGTCTACAAGCACCAACAATAAAATTGCAGCAAGATCTTGCAGCAGCAACACTGAAAATGTAACACGACCATGACGAGACGACATCTCGTTTGCTTCCGACAATAATTGTAAGACAATGGCGGTTGATGATAATGCTAAGCTGCTGGCAACAATAATCGATGTCATAAGGGGGAATCCAAGCAGATGTGATATTCCGATCAACACAGCACCTGTAATGACCACTTGCAATGTACCCAAACCAAACAAATATCTACGCAATATCAAAAGACGTTCGATTGACATTCCAAGACCGATCGCAAAGAATAAGAATACTAATCCCAACTCAGAAATGTTGCGGCTATTTTCCACATTTTGAATTAAATCCAATGCCCAGGGTCCCATAGCAACACCTGCCATTAAATATCCAAGCACGGGGCTTGATCGTATACGTGCGGAAATTGCAGACACCAATACCGCTGCAAACAAAAACCATAATATATCTGAAAAATATTGCGTTTCGAACATCTATCTCTTTTACCTTTTCATCTTATCATTCATTACCTTCTATCCTAGAGATAACCAGGTATGAACAGTAAGTCAAATAGATCTCACTATTTTTGCGTTTTTTATCCATTTTTATGAATGACGTTGTTTTTCCGCAGCATTTTAATCTACGGGATAACCCTAGTTTAAATTATTATTGCAACGGTGTTGTTTATAATTCGTGTCTAACCAAATCGGGTTTAACCTAACGGATGCAACCTCTGGTTGCCTGTTGGGTCCAGGGATCATCCCTGGCAACGGTACGTTGCCGTTTCTAGGTTCGTTGATTTAACAATACGGCTGCAGCGGCTTTTGCTTCGGGGGTGATATGGTCGCCTGCCATCATGCGTGCAATTTCATCAATACGTTGATTTAATGTCAGCAGCATGGGGCGGGTTTCAACGCCGTCGGGTTCCATTGTTTTTTCAATGACCCAATGGATATCGCCTGCGCTTGCAACTTGGGGGGAATGCGTAATGACCAGTACTTGCAGATGTTTTGATAGTTGACGCAACCGTTGACCCACAGCATTCGCAACATCGCCGCCTACGCCGCTATCGACCTCGTCAAATACCAACCCTGGCGTTGATCCTGAACGGGCTAAGCATACTTTTAATGCCAACATTAATCGCGCCATTTCTCCGCCCGATGCAACTTTGTTCAGTGGCAGCATGATGCCTTGCTGGT
Organism: Candidatus Bodocaedibacter vickermanii; assembly: GCF_014896945.1. GTDB lineage: Bacteria > Pseudomonadota > Alphaproteobacteria > UBA6184 > UBA6184 > Bodonicaedibacter > Bodonicaedibacter vickermanii. The sequence continues at coordinate 772,929 of NZ_CP054719.1, read as the reverse complement.
TCATGTCGACTAGAAATTCAACGACGTCTATGCCAGCGCTTTGCCAGTGCGATTCGTTTAATGGGGTAATATTGGTTGCAAATTTAACCGACCCCAATTTTAAGGGCGGCAGTTCTATTGCAATTAATCGATCCAATTCAGCAGCTTTGTCTTTGCGGCGCTCAGATAGTTCAGCTGCGACCTTTGCAAAGGCGTGCTTGAAATTTTCAACAGACTGTTCTAATTTTTTAACACCTGCAGATGCATCATGAACAACGTTCAATAAATTAATAGCCTCTTCAAGGCTGTTTGAAAGTTCATCGGGCATGCATTTATATTTTCGGGCAAGCTGTCGTAATTCAAACAGTCGATCTTCGATGGTTGATAATGACAACGACTTATCCATTAATGAATTCAAGTGATCGTTGGCTCGTGCAGAAATTTCGGTCATATCTGACAATACCCGATCCATGGCTTCGCACAATGAAATGGATGTTGCATCATCAAATTTACTAAGCGTTTTGTATGCATGCAATCCTGCGCTTTTAATATCGCCATCAAATGCATCGGCAACGGTGTGATATGCTTTTAGGATCGCTTCTTTTTGTTTGATGAACGTGCGTTGTTCAACCAATGTTTGTTCTTCGTTTAATTGAGGAGCAAAGTCTGAAAGCTCTTTAACTTTATGTTCTAAATACTCTTTGTCCCTCAATGCCTGCTCCATACGCAAACGATGATCTTCCAACTCAGATTCAGCCTGCTTCCACTGATTAAAGATTTCCTTTGTCGTGGATAACACTTCAGAATGTCCGGCATATTCATCCAACACACTGCGATGTGCAGATGCATCCAGCATGCGGTCAAATTGTTGATGAATTTCCATTAGGTGATTTGAAACCAGTTTGATTAAGCCTAAACTGACGGGATAATCATTTAAGAAACATCGACTGTTTCCGTCGCGAACCAAGATTCTTCGAACAACTAATTCAGACGTTTCTGCGGGGATTCCATGTTCAGATAATAGGTTGTAAATCGGTGTGCGTTGATCAATATTAAATACTGCACTAACAATCGCTTTATCTTGACCGTGACGAATCAGATCTGTATCAGCCCTGGCACCCAAACATAAACTCAGCGAATCTAATAAAATAGATTTACCTGCCCCAGTTTGACCGGTAAATACTGTCAGCCCCGAATCAAACGTCAGGGCTGATTTTTTAATAATCGCAACATTTTCAATGTCAAGGCGCACTAACATTATGGCTGTACAGATACCTCTTTATTCTCTGTTGGTGTTACTAAATGATTTAACTTCAATACGATGTAACAGGTATTTAACATTTCAATCGCTTGTCGTTTTGATTCTGCGTCTAATCCCATCTTTAATGCGTGTTGCAATCTTGCAATTGCTGGGGCATGACGATCTTCTCGCATTAATACCTCTGCGATATACACATGTTTTTTTGCTGCGTACAGGGTAAGAATCTTTAATTTCTCACTGGCATCTTTTGCATAGGGTGACTTTGGAAAACGTTCAGTCACATTTGAAAAATAGCCCACAGCTTTTGCCGATGCAGTCTGGTCGCGCATTTCATCTCCAAGCATTTCAAAATGACACATTCCCATCATGTAAAGTGCGTAAGGGATCATTTCATGGTTGGGGTGCAAACGAACAAAGCTTTCAAATTTATCTAATGCGTCTGGAAATCTATTGGTATTTCGACTGTCGGGATTGCTTTCTAAATAATAACAGTATCCAGCCATTAGCAATGCTTTCGGTGCCAATGGTGAGGATGGATGTTGCAAGTCTACTTCTTCAAATACTTTAGCCGCCCGTTCATGGCGTCCGTATTCCAAATAATCCATACCTGTATCATATAAATAAGTATCCGATTTATTGCGATATTCATCTAATGGATCACACGCCACTGTTAACAGGGCTAACCCAAATACCATAACAACCTTTTTCAACATCCGCTTTATCCTTGTTTGACTTGATTAATTGTTAGCATATTCATAGAAAAATCACCATAGAAAGTTTTTATTGTAATCGAGCGTCTATATATTTTTAAAGAGAGAGTACGCACTCGTTATGCGATCTTATTCGTTAAAGATTTACTAAGAAAACTCTTTGCTTGACAAGTCGTGTTATTTTGATATAATCCCCCTACATTAACGCGGGGTAGAGCAGCCCGGTAGCTCGTCAGGCTCATAACCTGAAGGTCGTTGGTTCAAATCCAGCCCCCGCAACCAACTTTTTCATTAAAAAAACTCAATCGATATAATCTTCAAACCAATAGTTTTTTGATCAAGAACAGATTCGTCTCTGACTTGTCTCAAGCAGATCCGCTCAGGCAACGTGCCGGGGTATCCACCAGCGTGACGCTGAACCCATTATCATCATTGCTCATTCCATGACTCTTTTAAAACGATTGTCATAAATGTGAAGACGCGCTCTAAGATTAAGGGCGTTTTTGTCTAATCCACTTAACAGTGGGGCCCACCTGCTAAGGTCTCAAGCTTACTTTATTTCCCGCAAGTCGTTCTAATTTTCCTGAAAGCTCTAATTCCAACATTACATCCCATACATACGCCGCGGATAGGCCTGTATGTTGAATGATTGAATCTATGTCAATCGGTGCTGTTGACAATAAATCCAGTACTTTAGATTTCATTTCTGAAAGACCCCGAACCTCTGGTCCTGGGGTTGGGAAGTATTTTTTTGGATCAAATGATTTTATCAGATCCAAGTGGATTGAAAGATGATCGATAATATCAGCAGCGCTTCTTACAAGATAAGCACCGTTCATGATTAATTGATTGGGACCTTCTGATCGCGGATCATAGGGAAAGCCTGGAGCTGCAAATATATCTCGACCAAAGTCATTGGCATAATTTGCTGTGATCATTGATCCTGATTGATGTAGGGCTTCTACTACCAGAACCCCTGACGACAGCCCTGCGATAATGCGATTGCGCCTTGGAAAATGATGCGCTGCTGGCGGTGTCCCAAATGGAAATTCAGAAACTAATAATCCTTGCTCTCCAATCAACGTATGCAATCCTGCGTTTTCTTTTGGATAAATAACATCAATTCCTCCGCCTAAGACAGCAATGGTTCCAGTGTCTAAGGAGCCCTGATGAGCGGCTGTATCAATTCCTTGGGCAAGGCCGGATACGATGTTTAAGCCAGATGCACCTAAATCAGAACTAACATCTCGTGTAAATTTAATTCCATTTAATGATGCATTTCGACTACCAACGATGGCAAAATTTTGATTGTAAAATAACTTATGGTTTCCCTTTATATATAGTACGGGTGGCGCTGAATCAATCGCCTTTAAATAAGTGGGATATTCGGCATCATCCCACGTTAGTATTTTAATATCGTGTTCGTGGGCTTTTTGCAGTTGGTCTTCCGCAAAGTTAATACTGGGTATGGTTAACCGTTTTTCTTTGCTAATGCTGGGCAACATCTTTAAAGCTTCTGATGCCGAACCATAACGTTGTAATAAATGTCGAAATGTGGCGGGGCCTACGTTCTCAGTACCAATAAGGCGAATCCAATCTACAAGCTCTTGTTGACCCATGCCACACTCTTAAAATTTTACTTTGTTTTCCTCGCCTTTCATTAGGCGTGCGATATTACCTTTATGACGCACAAAAATTAACAGAATGATAAAAATGAAAAATATTTTTGATACCAACATTAATTGTGTGGGAGTATCAAGGATGGGAAAAACGTAAAAAATCACATAAATACCAGCAGCGATGATTCCAATTAAAGATGCAATCGACACAATTTTTGTTGAAAATGCGATGATTAAGAAAACAAAAATTCCTATGATAGCACTATACGGAAACAACCATGCGCAAAATCCTGTAAATGATGCGACACCTTTTCCACCATTAAATTTCAACCAACATGAATACATGTGACCTATAACTCCTGTTCCTCCAACAATCATCAATGAACTTAAAAGAATATCAGAGGGCATATCATTGATAGGATTCATGATAACGTTAAACAGCAGCATAGGAATCCAGACCTTGGTAATGTCCAGAACATAGGTTGCAAGCGCCAGCTTCTTGCCGCCCGTTCGCAAGACATTTGTGGCGCCAATATTTCCAGAGCCTTGTTTTCTAACATCTTGTTTTAGAAACAGTTTAACTAAAATATATCCAAAAGGAATGGATCCAATCAAATAGGCGATTACACACCATATTAATAATATGTTCATGCTCATTATTGTCTCCTTAATTGTTGTTGAAGTTCATATAAAGCGACTGCCGCAGCGTTAGATGCATTCAGAGTTGGAAAGTCTGGGTTGGTGGGAAGCTGTGCTAAAAAATCACACGTTTCGGTTACCAATCTGCGCATGCCAGATCCTTCGGCGCCAATAACTAAGACTATTTTTTTTGGTAAATCTAGTTCATGCAGGGATTGCTTACCATGTTCAGATAATCCCACAACCCAAAAGCCTTTTTCCTTTAATATTTCTAATGTACGGGACAGGTTAGTAACCTTGGAAAAGGGTACTCGGTCTAAGGCTCCACAAGCAGATTTTGCTAACACACCACTTTCTAAGGGGCTGTTGCGTTCGGTATGAATCACGCCATCCACATTAAAACAGGCGGCGGAACGCAGAATTGCTCCTACATTGTGCGGGTCAGTTACTTGATCAAATGCCAAAATCAAGCATGGGTCGTTCTGCAAGGGCAAGTGTTCTAAATGTACATTCGGTAATGGTGTTGTTTCTAAAACGATACCTTGATGAACGGCATCAGCGGGAACGAATTTTTCTAACTCTTTTTTCGTTACCTTTTTTAAAATTTTTGAATAAGCGCTATATGCCTCTGCATTTTCTGCAACGACGTATAAGTTCTTATGTTGACGTTTTGAATTCTGCAATGCTGCGTTTACAGCATGCGTACCATATAAAAATAATTTTGATGAAGAGGCTCGTTGCTCCACGTAATGCTCCGATTGAGTAATTGTTTCCAAAGTATACAAGCAGACAAATCAATTGTGCAAGGGATAGTTCAGCGAATAAATGGTTAATGTGAACAGCAGCTTGAAAAGATAAAAAACTCATTGGCTTTCTATACATTCCTGAGTATATTAAGAAAGATTTAATGTTTAGGTTTGATATGCAAGAATTTGCAACAGAATTTTTAACAACCACACTACTGTTTGTTGTTGTTTTATCATTTATTGTGTTTGTTCACGAATTAGGACATTTTTTACCGGCTAGATATTTCGGAATCAAGGTGGATACCTTTTCAATTGGTTTTGGAAAAGAGATCTTTGGATGGACAGATTCAAAAGGAACTCGCTGGAAATTCAGTTGGATTCCTCTGGGGGGATATGTCCGTTTCTTTGGTGATATGGATGCGGCCAGCACATCAGTTGATAAAACGATTTCTGAAGAAGAAAAATCAAAGTCCTTGTACTATCGATCAGTTAAGCAACGCATGATCGTTTCTATTGGGGGGCCAGCAGCTAACTATCTATTGGCTATCGCTCTGTTTTTTGCCGTCTTTTATTTAAGTGGGCAACCAGAAGTATCCTCAAAGATTGATAGCTTTGCTGAAAACAGCCCAGCAAAAGCCGCAGGATTAATTGTTGGCGACGAAATTAAATCAATTAATGGCAAAGCAGTCAATTCATTCTCTGACGTTTTAGAGGCTATGAGCGAATTAAAGTCGCCGGAAATTAACGTTGAAGTTCAACGTGATGGTGGAATGCATCGCTATATGTTTTTGGCTAACAGCGTAAAGGCAGGCGATTCTGAACGATTCATCTTGGGTGTCAAGACTGGGCGTGGGGCAGCCTTTCAATTCGGAAGTTCTGTTTATTCGGCGTTGACGTATCCGGTGAATATTTCCATCGCAACGCTTGTGGGTATTAAGAATATGATACTAAAGACTAGCATGGACGGATTGGGCGGACCTATTGCAATGGCAAAAGGGATTAAAACGGCCGCGTCTATGGGGGTAATGGTTGTGATCTTTTATGCGGCGTTAATTTCTACAAGCTTAGGGTTCTTTAACCTGCTTCCCATTCCAACGTTGGACGGCGGACACATAATGTTTTATATGATCGAAGCAATTCGGGGAAAGCCTGTAAGTGAAAAAATTCAAGAATGGTCATTTGCTATTGGTTTGGGGGCTTTATTATTATTAACCCTAGTTGTAACCTATAAAGACGTATTTTTTAAGTAAAAGCCTAGAAAGGGTGTTGAGTGTGAAGATGAATAAAAAAATGATAGCGGCACTGTTAGTCAGTGTGTTCGCGTCTGCGGTTGCTGCAGAGTCCATCAAAGATATTCAAGTAAAAGGTAGCGGACGTGTTGATCCTTCCGTAATTCAATCATACTTGCGATCAAAGATTGGCGATTCCTATGACTCCCAGCTAATCAATGATGACTTGAAAAACTTGTTTGCAACAGGATTGTTTAGCAGCATTTCATTCTCATTCGAAGGTCAAAAGCTTTTCATTCAAGTTTCAGAAAACCCCATTTTAAACGAAATAGCTTTCGAAGGTATGTCGGCAGTACCAGAAGACATGGTCAAGAAAGAATTGCACCTTGAAAGTCGTCAGGTATTTAAAAAGGCTGATGTATTAAAAGCTGTGGATATCTTATTACAGATCTATCGTTCCAAGGGATATTTTAATGCCCGTGTAACGCCTCAAATTATTGAACGACCCGAAAATCGTTTGGATTTAATCTTCAAAATTGAAGAAGGAGCTCCAACGAATATCTCCAAGATTAATATGGTGGGTAATGCATACTTTGACTCTGTGGATTTAAAGTCTGTGATTGATTCAGAAGAAAGTGGTACGTTTTCATTTTTCCAAACAAACAACGTTTATGATCCTAACAGAATACGCGTTGACGAAGAAAAGATGCGCAGACTTTATTTAAAAAATGGTTTTTATGATTTTAAAGTTGATCGTTCAACTGTTGAGTTGTTGCCTAATTATGAAGGCTTTTTCTTAACGTATCAATTAACAGAGGGGGTTCAATATTCGGTGGGTAAGATTGCACTGAATAACCCATTCCCATCGTTGGATGTCTCAACAATTATGCAGGAAATACCCTACGTTAGTGGCAGTGTGTTTAACCAAGAAAGCATCGAAGAATCCATTGATAAACTGAATGATTATTATGCAGCTCAAGGCTACCCATTTGTTCAGATTACACCCGAATTTAAAAAAGATGATAAGACTCACACCATTGATGTGACGTATAATGTCTTAAAGGCGCAAAAAATATTTGTTGAAAAAATTGTGATTGAAGGCAATCGCTTAACGCGTGAGCATCTAATTCGTGATCAGTTAATGATCTCAGAAGGCGATCCTTTTAACCCGGTATTAGTGCGCAGGTCTATCAAGAATTTAAGAAATCTTGGATTGTTTGAACCATACATCGCAACAGATAAACGTCAAGGGTCAGCACCGGATAAAATCATTTTGGTTTTGCGCGTGTCTGAACGTTCTTTCTTCAGCATTATGGGCGGAGTATCCTACGGGCATAAGCAAGGGATCGCGGGAAATGCTAGCGTTGGTCATCGTAACATAAAAGGTACGGGTATAGCTGGGCAATTGCAGACGGTCTTTGGTGCGAATACTCAAAGTTTAAACCTCAGCATCTTAAAGCCCTCAATTGTTCGTGATTTAGATTTTTCGATCGCTGGAAACATCAAGCATGATGAGGATAAAGAATATTCTGCATATCGTGAGTTTTCATATATGGGGTCTCCCACACTGACGTTCAATTGGACAGAAAACTTTAGAACGGCTGTCGACTATACATTTAAACGATATGATACAAATTTCTTTGAGGAATCTCAACGCAGTATGCGTAATCTTCAGTATGGTGACAGAAAAGAAGATCGTTACAAATCAGCAGCTTCGCTCAATATGATTTATGATACCAGGGATGACCGCTTTACGCCTACGGATGGATTTAAGGCATCTGGATCTTTGGAATATTCTGGAATCGGTGGAAATGTAGATTACGTTAAGTTAGATCTGTCGGGCGATTATTATGTTCCGTTTGGTCGCAGCGGAATGGTGTTGGCCGTCAAAGGTGCATTTGGAAAAATGTGGGAAACCAACAATCATTACATCAACTTTTTTGAACGATATCGTTTAGGGTATTTGTCTTTCCGTGGATTCCAAGTTGCAGGACTGGGACCAAGAGAAAAAGCACCCGAATCTAAGACGGCAGGCGCTAAAAATCCATTTAACAGTAACGGTACAGGTGGTTTGAATATGTACAAAGTTACTACAGAATTCTCATTCCCCTTCGCTGCGGATGTGGGGGTTCGTGCATTAACATTCGTGGATGTTGGAAGCGTATGGGGTCTTGGAACTCCAAAGGCTCCAGCACGTGAGAATGAGCCGTCTATTGTAGGCAACGGGGACATGAAAACACGCGTCAGCATTGGTTTTGGACTTCAAGTTGATATCCCAATGATGGGTCGATTGATTGTCGGTCTTGCTAAACCATTGATAAAAGAAGAATATGATCAGGAAGAAACTTTCTTCTTTACATTGGGAGGGGCGATGTAATGAGCTTTCCAATGGATGTTGTAAAGATTCAAAGTTTTATCCCGCACCGATTCCCATTTTTATTGGTGGATCGTGTGGTATCGATTTCAGAAACAGAGATCGTTGCATTGAAAAATGTGACGATCAATGAACCATTTTTTCAGGGACACTTTCCGGGTGCTCCTGTGATGCCAGGCGTATTGATTGTGGAAGCATTAGCCCAAGCAGCCGGCGTGTTTATGGGGCATCAATTGGAACTTCAGGGTCAATCTATGGCTGATAAATTGATGTTTTTTATGAGCATTGATCAAGTAAAGTTTCGTCAAGTTGTTGCGCCAGGTGACCAACTTATGTTACATGTATCGTTAGTACAAAAACGTGGTGCCATTGCAAAGTTTGAAGCAAAGGCAACCGTTGATGGCAAAGTTACTACAGAAGCCAACTTTATGGCAATGTTGTCCGATAAAAAATAATAATAGTTGTTATTACTCACTAATAAGATTGCCTAACTTTCATTAGGGAGAAGTTATGCAGGATCTTAGTTTTTTAAAATAATTAACAAAACACTAACGTAATATTTAATTATTCGAAGTGTAATTTATTTATGAATATAAAGTGGTTCATTTGTCTGTGTCTTGTTATTTTTGCAAGTCAAGATTGAGTCGATATGTCGTGTAATCAATTGACGTATTTTGAATACATGGTAACCTAACTATATTCGTATTAATCACCCCATAGTAAACTAAAAAGGAATAGAGGATGAACTTGGCTGAAAACCTTCAAGGTGTTGTATCGTCAACTGATATTAATATTGATTATAATCGTGATCAAAACTTAACGGATTATTCCGTTGCAACATTAGAAGATCGGTATTTATTGCCGAATGAACGGCCTCAGGATTTGTTTGCGCGTGTTGCTGCGCACTATGCAGATGATCAAGCTCACGCACAACGGCTATATGATTATATTAGCAACCTTTGGTTTATGCCGGCAACTCCCATATTATCAAATGGCGGTACCACTCGTGGATTACCAATATCATGTTTCTTAAATGAATCCGGTGACAGTTTAGACGGAATCTCTTCTCTGTGGTTTGAAAACATTTGGTTAGCATCCAACGGTGGCGGTATTGGATCTTACTGGGGAAATGTTCGCTCTGTGGGTGAAAAAGTTGGAATCAATGGTAAAACATCGGGAATTATTCCGTTTATTCGTGTGATGGATTCCTTAACATTTGCGATTAGCCAAGGATCATTGCGTCGTGGATCTGCTGCGGTTTATTTGCCGATTCACCATCCGGAAATTGAAGAGTTTATTGAATTGCGTCGCCCAACTGGCGGTGACTTTAACCGTAAGGCGTTAAACCTACATCACGGTGTTGTGGTGACAGATGAATTTATGCGTGCTGTTGAAGCCGGCGCTAAGTTTAATTTGCGCAGTCCTAAAGATGGGCATGTGGTGCAAGAAGTCGATGCCAGAGCCCTTTGGATACGTTTATTAACAACGCGTATTGAAACTGGTGAACCTTATATTTTGTTTATTGATACCGTTAATAAATACGTACCAGAGCATCATAAAAAAGCCGGGCTTAGCGTTAAAATGTCTAATCTATGTGCTGAAATTACACTGCCAACTGGCCTTGATCATTTGGGCAACGATCGAACGGCAGTGTGTTGTTTGTCATCATTAAACCTAGAAAAATATTTCGAATGGAAAGATCATCCAACCTTTGTTGAAGATATCATGCGTTTCTTGGATAACGTTTTAACGGATTTCATTAATAATGCACCAGACTATATGAGCAAAGCAAAATATTCAGCAATGAGAGAACGCAGTGTTGGATTGGGAGTGATGGGGTTCCATACCTTTTTGCAAGCGCAAAATATTCCAATTGAATCGGTGATGTCTAAGGTTTGGAATAAAAAGATTTTCCAACAAATTCGTGAACAGGCAGATGCTGCATCCAAGACACTTGCGGCAGAAAAAGGAGCCTGTCCTGATGCTGCAGATTTTGGAATTCAAGAACGATTCTCTAACAAAATGGCGATTGCACCAACGGCATCAATTTCAACGATTGCAAACAATACGTCGCCTGGAATTGAACCGATTGCCGCGAACAGCTTTGTGCATAAAACATTAACGGGTTCTGTGACAATTAAGAATAAGTATCTAAAAGCCTTATTACAAAAGTACGATCAAGATACAGATGAAACGTGGTCATCCATTTCAGTAGGTGGTGGATCTGTTCAACATTTGGATTTCTTGACGGATGATGAAAAAGCAATTTTCAAAACAGCCTATGAAATTGATCAACGATGGTTGATTGATTTGGCGGCTGATCGTACACCTTATATATGTCAATCACAGTCATTGAATTTATTTTTACCGTCTGATGTTCATAAAAAGACATTGCATGAAATTCATTTCCTGGCATGGAAAAAAGGCGTGAAAAGTTTGTACTATAAGCGTTCAAAATCAATTCAGCGAGCAGAATCAAATCAAACGACGTACACATGGGATGCAAAACCAGCCGTTGATACGAATGGTGAAGAGTGTTTAGCATGTCAATAGAACTGGACATAGAGGGAAATCAAACTTTGAAAAAAGAAATCGTTACGCAGCCTGAAATGAAACTTGTTGGAATTTCTACTCGCACCAGCAATGCTGCAGAATTTAATCCAGAGACAGCACAGATTGGTGTAACTGTACAAAAATATATTTCAGAAGGGATATATAATCAGATTGCGAACCAAAAAAATCCAGGTACAACTCTGTGTGTTTATACAGATTATGAAAGTGATCACACTGGAAAGTTCACCTACTTTATTGGTGCACAGGTTGATGCGGACAGCGACGTTCCAGAAGGTTTAAGCACACTTACTATACCTGCTCAATCCTATGCAAAGTTTACAACGGATGCAGGTGTAATGCCATCGGTATGTATTAACGCGTGGATGGACATTTGGAAAATGACGCCTGAAGATTTTGGATCAGAACGTGCATTTAAAGCAGATTTCGAAGTGTATGATGGGCGTGCGCTAGACCCAGCAAATACAGCGCTAGATATTTATATTGGAATTAAGCAGTAACAGAAATTAAAAATTAGCAATAACAGCAAGGAAACAACATGTCTCTATTAGATGCACAACGAATTTACAAACCCTTTAAATATCCCTGGGCGTATGAAGCCTGGTCAACTCAACAGCGCATTCATTGGATTCCAGAAGAAGTCTCCTTGCATGAAGATATTCGTGATTGGCGTCAAAAGCTAAGTGATAAAGAACGCAACTTATTAACGCAGATTTTCCGTTTCTTTACGCAAAGTGATGTGGAAGTTCAAAATTGTTACATGGAAAACTATGGTCGTATTTTTAAACCAACCGAAGTAAAAATGATGTTGGCCGCGTTTTCGAATATGGAAACGATTCATATCGCGGCGTATTCATATTTACTAGATACAATAGGTATTCCTGAAACAGAATATCAGGCCTTCTTAAAATACAAAGAAATGAAAGACAAGTTCGATCACTTGCAAGAATTTAACGTGGATTCCAAAGTTGATATTGCAAAAACATTGGCAGTATTTGGAGCCTTTACCGAAGGACTACAACTGTTTGCAAGTTTTGCTATTTTATTAAACTTTCCACGATTTAATAAGATGAAGGGGATGGGGCAAATTGTTGCATGGTCAGCACGCGATGAATCGTTGCATACGTTATCAATCATTCAGTTATTCAGAACATTCTTGCAAGAAAATCCAGAAATTGATACCCCTGAATTGAAAGAGCAGATTACAAAAGAATGTCGTATATCGGTTGAGCTAGAAGACGCATTCATTGATTTGGCGTACGAAGCTGGCGATATCGAGGGATTAAAAGCATCGGAAGTAAAAGAATACATTCGATACATTGCAGATCGTCGCTTAAACCAGCTTGGGTATGATCCAATTTATAGCGCGGATAAAAACCCATTGCCTTGGATGGATGAAATGTTAAATGGCGTGGAGCACACGAATTTCTTTGAAAACAGAGTGACCGAATATTCAAAAGGCACAACTCAAGGAACGTGGGATGATGTGTTTGATACAATCGCTGGATAATCTATAGTCTTGATGAAAGGTCTACTTACCACCCTTTGGAAGCTCTGAATTTCCGTTGGGTGGCAGCGTGACAGCTTGAGGCTGTACCAGGGATGATCCCTGGACTCTATAGATAAATCCGATTCGTACAAACACGGATTATAAGCAACAACACACTACCTCACGGATCTCGCCCAACATATCTCTCTGTTGCAACTCTCTCATTTATGCTGACCTCTGTCTTTATGCGGCTCAAGCAAATCGCAACGCGATTTGATAGCGGCAACTGCCGCTCTGGCTCGTGAAGCGCCCTTGAGCCGGCAACCTGAGGTTGCATCCGTTAGTTTAGATCTAATTTGCACAGACACGGACTGTGAAAAACAACGTTGCGGCAATTCAGGAATTTATTCGAGTACCCACATTGGATCCAGCGTTACGCTAATGGATGCAACACCATATATCACTCGCAGTTTTCGTTATTTGAAATCCATATCTAATCACACAAGATCTAACCTAATGGGGCCAGAGTCACGCTGGCGGATGCAACCGCAGGTTGCGAATTAATAAAGGTTAAGATTCAGTTAACTAGATTTTTTTACCACCCCCCGCCCTAGACACCCTCTGTGACCTTCGGGTGGGGGGACAAAACCCACCTCCTAAATCGAGACTAAATAGACGAAGCAATCCGTCTTTTCTTCACGAAACGGTGGGCAAAAAATAACAATGTATGAACGCTCTAAACTTACTATACGGCACAAATATTAACAAAAGATTGACAAAGTAAAATTTTTTTTGCAACGTACCATTGCATCAGGGACGATCCCTGGCAACCTGAGGTTGCATCCTATAGATGGATCCGGTTCGAGCAGACACGGATTATAAGCAACAACGCTATAAGCCAAAGTCGTCACGTTGGATCCATACGATTTTTTCACACTATGTGCGGCGCAGGTTTGCTCCTGGCAACGTACCATTGTATCCATTAGAAGAAAGTCTGGAGCAAAGGGCGCTGCATAATTGTTTTATGTGAACTTAGCTATACATACGATTTGGAAAAAATTACAATCCGTGTCCAAACACATCGGATCTGACCTAATGGATGCAAACTCAGTTTGCTCTTGACAATTCAAATTTCTTATGTATACTAATAACTAGAATTGCAAAAAGGCTATCCACTCAACAGGTGGGTGGTCTTTTTTCGTTCTACGTCCCAAAAGTATTTCAGCCAAATGATCTGGTAACAGATCCTTGACGAGATTTGGTTGAACTACTCAAAGACGAAATGCCGAATCGAATCCCCAGTACAGGCGCTCAACTACCCGATCAGTAGACACAGCCCTGTAAACAACCCCTAGAGCCGACGGGCTCGTAAAACACCGACTTTGTGCCTATCAATAAAGTCCGCCTTTCCCCATTCGTGTAAGAAATGGGGTTCTTTTTGCACGTGCGGGTTACTGGGGATTCTCTCGGTTTTAACTAAACAACGACAGCGTGACGCTGGCAACGTGACGTTGCATCCAATAAGTTGGATCCGATCTGGTCTGACACGGATTCTATTAACTTAACAAAGGAACTAAAACACTACTTTTCAACAAAACATCTCAAAATCATTTTTCACCCCCAATGATCCTGCGCCGAAGGTGGGTTCAAATTCCCCCTCATCTTCTTCATTCTTCCACATCTCCCATCACACACTCAATCTAACTAATGGATGCAGCGGCACGCTGCTGGGTCAAAAATCTCTCTCATCTCAAACTGTTTTTAACAGTCCTTCATTTATTACACATATCTCAAATCACACAAGATCTAACTTAATGAGTCCAGCGTCACGCTGGTGCAACGTCACGTTGCCACATCTCCCATCACACACTCAATCTAACTAATGGATGCAGCGGCACGCTGCTGGTTCAAAATTCTCATATTTCATCTGCGGTTTTCATTATTTGAAATCCGTGTCACAGCACATCGGATCTAACCAATGAGTGCAGCATCATGCTGCCAGGTTGCCCCTATCATTCCATTGAGCCTTTAATTCTTTATTAAGATATCCTTGATATACTAAACGTTAAATATCATAGGATTTGTCATGAAATTTAGTGTTGTTAGGCTAAATAAATTGCTTATGTGGATAGTCATTCTTGGAATAAATCTAGGTGCGGCATTCGGTTCTAGTAACAGCAAAACATACTCTGTGAATTCAAAAAATCTTAAACAGAAAATTGGTATCCCTTCTATTCCCGACGATATTTTAACAACTGGATGGTTTGATTCAGAACCTTATTATACCCTTGTTAAAGGAGAGGGAGGTCTTGAATCTTATAGTGGTTTAGATGCGGAACTGGCTAGAGCTATTACGCATCAGTTCGGTTACAAAATTAGCCTTAAACCCATTGAATGGAGTGAGCAGATTGAAAATCTAAAAACTGGAAAGCAGCACTTTGCGGCCTCTGCAACATTTACGGAGGAACGTGCCAAGTTTGTTTATTTCTCTGATCCGTATCGTCGTGAAGAGAACTCTTTTTTTGTTAAGAAAGAGGATAGCGGAAAATTTATATTTAATAGTAGAGATATGAAAGGCTTTGTTGCATCATTAAAAGCCAACAAGGCACGAATTGCCATTACGGACGGAATGGTTTATGCCTCAAATGAAATTAATGATTTTATTAATGATCCTGCAAATAAATCATATTTAATTCCAACTGCGACAACCTATGAAAGCATTGATTTATTACTCAAAGGTGAAGTTGATGGCATTTTAGATGATCGAGTTATTACTTCTGCAGCAATTTGGAGAACGAAGAACACGGACAAAATAGCAGAAGTCTATTTAGGCATCAGTACGCCCATTCATTATATGTTCAGTAAAGCGTCGGTTCCACAATCAGTTGTTACAGAATTTAACACGGCGCTGAAAACAATCCAATCTGATGGAACTTATTCTAGAATTGTCAGGGACTATATGTTTCCGGTGTTGATTCTTCAAACGGTTGAACGTCCATGGTTCTTTTTCTTAGAAGCGGTTGCGATTATGGCCTTGGTGCTTTCTGGACTGTTGATCGCGTATCGTGAAAAATTTAACTTGTTTGGAACAATGATGATCGCGTTTATATCAATGAGTGGGGGTATCATGCGTGATATCATGGTTAATCGCCCCAAACTTGGAATCATGCTAAGTCCAATTTATGCAATTGGTATTCTTGTTTCTGTATTGATTGGATTCATTTTAGTGTGGGTGTATCAATTGTTGTTTAAGCAGCGTGTGATCAGCCAGACTTTGGAAAAGAAGAAATGGTATCAACAGCACAGGGTAAAAATTATGGATTGGCTGATTGAGGTTTTAGATGCAGTAGGGTTAGCGGCGTATACGGTCACAGGTGTCGTAATTGCCTTGATTGCGCAATTGGAGCCTTTGTGGTTGTGGGGACCGATTATGGCGGTTGTGACGACCACAGGAGGTGGAATCATGCGAGATATTGTTCGTGGTCAGAAGGATATAGTGACGCTCAAAAGCGATTTTTATGGTGAGATTGCTATTATTTGGGGATTGGTTTTATCCTTAGTATTTACGTGGAATGTTGATTTAATGTCGCCCGAAGCAATGTTCAAATGGATCATTCTTGTGGTTATAGGAAGCTTTATTACTCGAATACTTATTAAGATATTAGATTTTAAAGGACTGCCATTTAATCTTCGAGGGTTAGATTAATTTTTTATCACATTAACGATAAATTAATTCTTTTTCTTTAAAGTATAAGATAACGATATAAAATGGTGGTCGTATTATGAACTATAAATTAAGGATGTATCCAAAGCTTATCACATGCCTTTGCATGTTAATGACTATTGGGTGGAGCATATCGGATGATGTTGCAGCCAACAAACCGGCTGCCCCGGCAGAAGTTAAGGTTGCTGAGGTTAGTCCTCAAGATGATGTTCAACACAACAACATCTTACCCATAGTAGATAAAAAACTAAGAATTGGATGGGTAAACTTTGATCCTTACTATAGTTTAATTAAATCTGAAGGTGGTTTAGAACGTTTAACTGGATTGGATGCAGAGCTTGTAAGGGCGATTGCTAAGGCCGCAGGATACAGCGCTGATTATGACTTTATTCAGTGGGGGACTCAGATTCAAAACTTAAAAGAAGGTAAGCAGCATTTTGCCGCGGCAGCCACGTTTACAGAAGAGCGTTCGAAATTTGTCTACTTCTCAGAACCGTATCGTAAAGAGGAAAACTCATTCTATACTCGGAAAGGCTTTGGTTCAAAATTTTCATTTAGATCTGGGGATATGGAAGGCTTTATTGAATCATTAAAAAAGAGCAAGTCCAAAATAGCGTTGTTAGAAGGTATGGTATATGCATCACCAGAAATTAACAAGTTTGTTGCAGATCCAGGAAACAAACAATATCTTGTATTCACAAAAAACGTTTATGAAAGTATTGACCTGTTATTAAGAGGCGGGGTTGATGGGTTTCTAGATGACCGTATTCTTTCGTCCACTGCAATTTGGAAAACTAAAAACTCAGATAAAATTGAAGAAGTTTATTTAGGTATTGGTGTGCCAATTCATTTAATGTTCAGCAAAAAATCAGTTCCTGAGTCTGTGATGAAAGAAATCAATGGTGCCATTCAATCAATTAAATCTGATGGTACGTACTCTAGGGTTGTTAGTGAGTATTTATTTCCGGTCTTAATTCTTCAAACGATTGAACGTCCATGGTTCTTCTTCTTAGAGGCCTTTGCGATTATGGCGTTGGTGATTTCCGGGCTATTGATTGCATACCGTGAAAAATTTAATTTATACGGGACGATGATGATCGCCTTTGTATCTATGAGTGGTGGTATTATTCGTGACATCATGGTGAACCGCCCCAAGTTAGGTATCATGTTAAGCCCTATTTACGCGATTGGTATTTTGGTATCAGTGGTTATCGGGTTTGTTTTAGTGTGGACGTATCAGCTGTTGTTTAAACGCACAGTGGTAAATGAAACCGTGGCAGAAAAGAAATGGCACCAAAAGCATGCGGCAAAAATCACAGATTGGATTGTTGAATTATTGGATGCATTTGGTTTGGCTGCATATACGGTAACGGGTGTGATCGTTGCGTTAATTTCTCAGTTGGATCCCTTATGGTTGTGGGGCCCAATTCTTGCCGTTTTGACGACAACCGGGGGTGGAATCATGCGTGACATTGTTCGTGGGCAGAAAGATATTGCAACTCTAAAAAACGATTTCTATGGTGAAATTGCGATCATTTGGGGATTAATATTGTCGTTGGCGTTAACATGGAATGTTGAAATCATGTCTCCAGAAACAATGTTTAATTGGATCATCTTTGTAGTTGCCGGTAACTTTGTCACTAGGCTTATTGTGAAAGTTTCAGGGTTTAAAGGATTGCCGTTTAACCTGAAAGGCTTATAATCTAATCTTTGTTAGTGTCTTCTTGTGTGGAATATTTCGCGCGCAAGAAGACTAATTTTATCTGATTAAATCCTAAATATATAACTCCAACCCCAAGTCTATTTTTCATCTTTAAATTTTTTTGTTGACTCTCTGATGTTTTTTAGTCATGTGTAGCTTTGAAAATAAGGTATACATTTATGAATTATCGCCATAGTTATCATGCCGGAGGAGCCTGTGATGTTGTAAAACATGCACTGCTGGTTGGGGTGTTAAAATCATTCCAAGAAAAGCAAAAGCCATTCGGTGTTTTAGACACGCATGCGGGAACTGGTTTATATTATTTGGAAAGCATAGAATCTGCAAAGACCAGTGAATATGAGCAGGGGATTAAGCAAGTATGGAAAACCTCTCCACATCATCCTATTCTTCAAGCATATCTAAAAACAATCCAAGCCTTTAATTCGGATGGTATTTTAAAATATTATCCGGGATCGCCTTTGGTTATAGATAGATTTTTAGGAGAGTCGGATCATTTAACGTGCGCTGAATTGCATCCTCAGGATGGTAAAGATTTAAAGGATACTCTTAAACATCAGAAACAAATTTCAGTTCATTTGCAAGATGGTTATCTGGCGCCTAAGGCATTTTTACCGTTTGCTCAAAAACGCGGTGTGATTTTAATGGATCCTCCGTTTGAAGAAAAAAGCGATTTTGATCGCATGGTCGTGGCACTTAAAGAAGGGTTGTTAAAATTTCCGCAAGGCGTATTTATGCTATGGTATCCATTAAAGAATTTTGATCAGCAACAAGGGTTTTATGATCAGTTAAGGGCGATGAATCTCTCCAATGCTCTGAAGACAGAGTTTTATTTTTATAAGGCTCCAGTTGATGGGCGCCTTAATGGTTCGGGTATGGTGATTGTGAATTTACCCTGGGGTTTGGAAGGTGAAGTACGTTCGGTTTTTGCAGAATTAAATACGGTGTTGGCATTTGAACCTGCAGCACCATGGAGCATAGAAGCGTTGTCGGAAAACCTTAGCTGAGTTGAAGTAAAGGAAGATAGATTATGGATATCTTGTTGTCGTCGCCAGGAATATTTTTTGCAGTGGGGTTATTACTATCCCGGTTAAATAAAAATGTCCACTTGCCCAGAGAGGTCATACGGTTTTTATCTATATACTTAGTCATCAGCATTGGGTTAAAAGGTGGAAAAGAACTGCGGAACCTGGATGCCATGCTTGCTGCCCAAGCTGTTGGATTAGGGGTTCTATTAGGTTTAGTCCACGGGGCTTTGTTATTTTATGGATTGCGATGCTTTTCAAAGTTTGGATCTGAAAAATCTGCTTCCCTAGCGGCTCATTATGGTTCTGTAAGTGTCGGAACGTTTATGGTTGCTGTAACTTTTCTAAAGGTCGAGGGTATTCTTTTTGAATCAGAGTTATACTTATTTTTAGTGGCAATGGAATGTCCTGCGATTCTAATTGCATTAGGATTGCATCAAATACACCAAACTCGATCGGGGTTTCACTTGCCGACGATTTTACGCAAAGTATTCTATCATGAAACGATTGTTGCGTTGTTGTTTGGCTTGGTTGTTGGAACAGTGGCTAATATTACATTTTTAGATAGCCTAAAACCATTTTATGGCGATTTGTTCGTTGGAGTTTTGACATTCTTTATGTTGTCCATGGGAATGGAAGCCGGGCATTATTGGGATCAAATTAAAGACGTTGGATTAAAATTTGTGTGGTGGGGTATTGCCTTGCAATTATTTGGCGCAATGCTTGGTTTGATTGCGGGTATTGGGTTTGGGCTGTCGGCAGGAGGCACAACGTTGTTAATGATTTTAATGGGAAGTGCATCATATATTGCAGCCCCTTGCGTGATGCGAGAGTCATTACCCAATGCAAATAACTCTGCTGTATTTTTATTGTCGTTGGGCATTACGTTTCCCATCAATGTTTTGTTTGGTGTGAAGGGATATTTGTTTATTGCTCAATATATTGTTGGGTAAGGCAGTCTGAGATTGCATGACTGTTCTACCACCTTCAAACTACCAGACGTCCTTAACACACATTATGAACAGAATAAAGAGTGTTTAAAACTGTTTTAAGCTGAGTAAATTCGCACGTAAGAAAATATTATCTTGCGTTTAAGTAATTGCTATTGACAAACGAAGTTAAAAGGTGCAAATTCGGGGTTGAAAAATCCAAATATATCTTTGGATAAAAAGTTTAAAAAAAATTAGGTAAGGATCGATGTCAAAACGTATTAATTGTAAATATAAAATTGACCGTCGTTTAGGCGTTAATTTGTGGGGACGTGCCAAGAGTCCGGTTAACAAACGTGACTACGCTCCAGGTCAACATGGCCAGAGTCGTAAAAAACCCACAGACTATGCTATTCAGCTTATGGCTAAACAAAAGCTGAAAGGGTATTACGGAAATGTCAGCGAGCGTCGCTTTCGTCGTTATTTCGAAGAAGCAGTGCGTCGTCGCGGTGACACAGGTGAGCATTTAATTAACTTGTTAGAGCGTCGTTTGGATGCGGTAATTTACCGTATGAAATTTGCTCCAACACCGTTTGCTGCTCGTCAATTCGTAAACCACGGTCATGTACTGGTAAATGGTAAGCGCGTGGATATTCCATCTTGCGCGGTTGCTGATGGTGATGAAATTGTATTGGTTAGTGCACTCAAAGAAAATGCGATTGTGCTTGCTGCGGTTAAATCAAATGAACGCGATGTTCCGGACTATATGGAAGTAGATCACAAGCAAATGAAGGGTAAGTTCTTAAGAACGCCTCGATTTGAAGATGTGCCTTATCCAGTCCAGATGGAACCTCATCTTGTGATTGAGTTCTACTCACGTTAAGGATTAACAGATTCTGTTGATTATTGTGAGCAGGAGGTGAGCGTTAGCGCTCACCTTTATTTTTTAAGAGGACTGCATGAGTATTAATGCAAAAATACAAAATATAATAGAAGCGCCGTTAAGCAGCTTAGGGTTTGGCGTTGTTCAAGTAAAGTTTATAGAACATGCTCAACCAAAATTAGAGATTCTAATTGAACGATTGGATTTTGTTCCTGTGACGGTTGAAGATTGCATGAAAGCCAATCGAACAATTTCAACACATTTAGATGTTGAAGATCCGATACATAAAGCATATACGTTAGAGGTAAGCTCTGCTGGGATTGATCGTCCGTTGATAGGGATAAAAGATTACGTTAGATTTGTTGGGTATAAAATCAATATTCAGACATTGGTACCTTTTGAAGGATCTAAAAAGTTCAAAGGGATCTTGGAGAGCGCTAATGAAACCCATGTGGTTATAAAATCTGAAATTCCAATGTTGGAAAATGTGGTTGAAATACCTTTTGATGAGATTCAAAAGGCCAAGCTAGACCTGGATTATATGATTGAACTAAAGATGAGAGAGAGGAAAGAGCAGAAATGAAACCTGAGTTAATTCAAGTCATTGACGCAGTTGCGCAAGAAAAAGGATTAAATGCAGACGAAATTTACGTCGCTGTAGAAGAAGCGATTCGTAAGGCTGCTCGTGCAAAATATGGCATCGAATACGAAATTGAAGCCAAGATCAGCCGACAGACGGCAGACATCAAATTATATTTGTGTCATAATGTTGTTGAAGAGGTTATGGATCCGTATACGGAAATTTCTTTAGACGATGCACGCAAAAAAAATCCTGAGGCTGTACTTGGAACAGTTCTAAGAGAGATTTTGCCCCCCATCAATTTAGGTCGAGTTACTGCCCAAACAGCAAAGCAAGTTATTTACAATAAAGTACGTGAAGCTGAGCGTGCAAAACAGTTTGATGAATTCAAAGACAAAATGCATCAAGTGATCAGCGGCGTTGTTAAGCGCTCTGATTTTACTGGTGTTGTCATTGATTTGAATAAAGTAGAGGCATTTTTGCGTCGTGAAGAAATGATTCCAAGGGAAAGTTTTAGACCCGGCGATCGTATTCGTGCGTATGTCTTAGACATTAAAAATGATCATCGCGGGATGCAAGTATTGTTGTCTCGTACGCATCCAATTTTCTTGGCTAAACTTTTTGCTCAAGAAGTTCCTGAAATTTATGATGGCGTTATCGAAATTAAAAACGTTGCCAGAGATCCTGGTAGTCGAGCAAAGATCGCGGTCTATTCATTTGACCCCAGTATTGATCCAGTGGGAAGTTGCGTGGGTGTTCGTGGTAGCCGTGTGCAAGCCGTTGTGGATGAATTGCAAGGCGAAAAGATAGATGTCATTGCGTGGTCTCCAAGCCCTGCAACAACAATTGTAAACGCACTTTCTCCTGCTGAGGTAGAGCGTGTAGTTTTGGATGAAGGTAATCGACGGATTGAAGTGATCGTTCCGGATGATCAGTTAAGTATTGCGATTGGTCGACGTGGACAAAACGTGAAATTGGCATCAATGTTAACTGGGTGGCTGATTGAAGTAATGACAGCATCTGATGCAGAAGCGCGTCGTGCTGAACGTTACAAAAAGTTATCTCAAACATTTATCGATGCATTAGATGTGGATTCTGTGATTGCTCATTTATTGGTCGGCGAAGGCTTTGAAAGCGTTAGAGAAATTGCTGAAATTGATCCAGAGGAATTAAAGGCAATTGAAGGATTTGATGAAGATATTGCTGCGGAATTACAAACCCGCGGACAACAATATATCATTCATCAAGAAGCTAACTTTAAAAAAGAGTACGCAGAGTTAAATGGATCAGATGAACTTGTTGCGTTTTTCCCAGAGTTAGAATTTTCTGATTTTATTACGTTAGCAAAAAATGACGTTAAAACAATCGATGATTTTGCCGGACTTGCAAATGACGAATTAGCCGAAATTTTACCTGGCACGATTACAGAACGAAAAGCATCAGACTTAATTATGCGTGCGCGCAAATTGTGGTCGCAGGACGATGTTACGGTACAGTCCTAACATAGCAATAAATTAGAGGAAAAGCTTTACATGACTGACAACAACAACAACCCTCCTAAAGAACGCAAGCCATTGACGCTATCAAAGGACGTATCTAAGGCTAGTGGGTCTGAGGGAGATCGTGTTCGACAAAGTTTTACACATGGACGCAGCAAGTCTGTAGTCGTAGAAGTAAAAAAACGTCGTGGAACTGATGTCAACAAAGAATCTTCATTAGAAGAAAAACTATCTGGTAATTTAAAGACTGAAGAAATTCAAGCGCGGTTACAAGCTTTAAAACAAGCGCAAAAAGAAACCGCTGAAATTAAAGAAGAAGCTGCAGTCGAAAAAATTATCATCAATGAGCAACCAGAAGAGCCGGTTGAGGCTCCTGCAGTTGAGGTTCCGTTGAAAGATGTGGAGCACAAGGATCTTATTAAACCAAAAGAGCGGTTTAAAACTGATGCAACAGAAGAAGTCGAAGAAGAAGCTCGTGCGGTAAAAAAACGTAATGTTCCATTGCCCAGAGTTGTGCGGGATACTGAGCGCAGGCAAACAAAGAAAGTAAACGTTCAAGTTGCGTTTGATGAAAATTATGAAGGTGCAAAAAAGCGCAGTATGGCGTCAATTCGACGTGCTAGAGAAAAAGAACGTCGCAAAGCATTTGAAGATGGAACGCTTCAAAAAGTAATTAGAACAGTTATGTTGCCAGAGGCGATTACAGTTCAAGATCTTTCAAATCGAATGGCTGAAAAAGCAGTTGATGTTGTGAGAGCTTTGATGAAAATGGGCATGATGGTCAGCATGAATGAGATCATTGATGCAGACACTGCAGAGCTGATTATCGGAGAATTCGGTCATAAAGTTGAACGTGTTGGTAATGAAGATATTGAACGCGATATTTTAAGTCAAGAAGATGAAAACGTCACGTTGATATCTCGCCCACCAGTGGTAACTATTATGGGACACGTTGACCATGGTAAGACATCGTTGTTGGATGCATTGCGTCAAACAGATGTGGCAGCAAAAGAAGCGGGTGGAATTACCCAGCATATTGGTGCGTATCAAATTACGTTGGATAACGGAAAGCGCATTACATTCATTGATACTCCGGGTCATGAAGCATTTAGCGAGATGCGCTCTCGTGGAGCGAATGTAACGGATATCGTGGTGTTGGTTGTTGCTGCAGATGATGGTATTAAAGAACAAACTATTGAAGCGATCAATCATGCTAAAGCTGCGGGTGTCACCATTATCGTTGCGATTAACAAAATGGATAAGCCGGGTGCGGATCCAATGCGTGTTCGACATGAGCTTTTGTCTCATGAGATTGTCTTAGAAGATTTCGGTGGTGATATTTTAGCCGTTGAAGTTTCTGCAAAACAGAAATTAGGGTTGGAGAAATTAGAAGAAACAATTTTGTTGCAAGCTGAAATGATGGATTTGAAGGCAAATCCAAATCGTGCGGCTGATGGAGCAATTGTGGAAGCACGGTTAGAAAAAGGACGCGGAGCCATTGCGACAGTTCTTGTTCAACGCGGAACATTGAATGTTGGTGATCTGTTTGTGGCGGGTGCCGAAACAGGTCGTATTCGTGTTCTTCAAAATAGCCTTGGTCAAACAGTTAAATCTGCGGGTCCTGGAACGCCTGTTGAAGTTATGGGATTCAGTGGTGTGCCCATCGCGGGGGATAAATTCCTTGTGGTTGAAAACGAATCGCAAGCAAAAGCAATTGCTGAACGTTACCGTCAGAAATATCAAGATGAACGCAACAAGGTGATGTCGCAACAACAGCGCTCATTATTGACGATGGATGCAGACGGAAAACATCAGTGGTTGAATGTCATCATTAAGGCAGACGTTCATGGATCGTTAGAAGCCATTTCAACCAGTTTGTTGAAAGTGGCACATGAAGAAATTTCTGTGCGCGTGATGCATGGTGGTGTGGGTGGTATTACTGAAAGCGACATTAGCTTGGCAAATACATCCAATGCTATGATCATTGCGTTTAACGTGCGTGCGACTCCCCAAGCAAAAGAAGTCGCAACGCGTCAAGGTGTGGATATTCGATATTATTCCATTATTTATGAAGCAATCGATGATGTGAAAAAAGCGATGTCTGGATTGTTGTCGCCTCATTTGAAAGAAAACTTCTTAGGCTATGCAGAAATCCGTCAAGTATTTACGATTACTGGATCGGGTAAGATTGCGGGTTGTATGATCACAAGTGGTACGGTAAAGCGTGGCTGTAAGGTTCGTTTGATTCGTGATAACGTTGTGATTCATGAAGGTGATTTAAAATCATTGCGTCGTGAAAAAGAAGAAGTGAAAGAAGTTCGTGAAGGCTTTGAATGTGGTATTGCTCTGCAGAGTTACCAAGACATTAAAGAAAAAGATATGATCGAATGTTTCGAAGTGGAAGAGATTGCCCGTGTCGTTTCTTAAAAAAGGTATAGCCAAAAAAACAGCCCCCAATATGCCGACTCAACGTCAGTTGCGTGTTGGGGAAGATTTACGCCATCTGATTGCCGATGTGTTTACACAGGGCGATTTTTATCACCCGCAATTGGAAGGCATATCCATTACAGTAACGTGTGTAACGGTGGGTCCTGATTTGCGCAACGCAATGGTGTTTGTATTGCCATTGGGCGTTCATGAAGCTGATAAAGTAAAAGATATCATTGCATCTTTGAATGAACTGGGTTCTCACATTCGTCATGCGATTGCGCCAAAAATTACATTTAAATATGTACCCCAATTCAAATTCCAAGAAGACACATCATTTTCATATGGATCAAAGATCGAGGCGTTGCTGAACAAAAATAGTTCTGAAAATTAACAGTATATTAAGATTTGATCGGTAGAGTGTTGCAAAGATGCAACTGGAATAATCAAACTGTAAAGCAAATATAAAAAATATTTGCTGAAAGCGTAGAAAGTCCAGTATATAGGACGGGTTAGAAAACTTAAAGGATTACAAAATTATGAAGAAAATTTTATTAGCAACTGCATTAGCAGCTGTATCAATTTCTGCAACTGAAGCTAACTGGGGTGGTTTTTACGCTCGTGGTGGTTTAGCTGCTAACGGAGCTGGCGTTACAAGCAAAGTAAACGACAAAGCTGTTGCTGGCGATGAGTACAAAATCGGTACGGCTCTTGAAATCGCTGCTGGTTGGGGTGTGACTGTTGCAAATGTAGTATACTTAGGCGTTGATGCTCAAGTTGGTAACTTTGGAATTGATTACAAAACTTCTGGTGCTGAAGGTGCTACGGCTTCTACAACTACAGTAACTTGGGCTCCAAATTTACAAGCTCGCGTTGGTTTTGCTGGAAAATCTATTTTGCCATACATCGCTGGTGGTTTTGGTTATAGCAAAGAAGTAAGCAAAACTGGTGTGACTGGTGATCTTCCTGAAGGAAACATGACTGGGTCAGCTCGCATTGGAGCTGATTTCAAAGTATCTGAAAGCTTCTTCGTTGGCGCATATGGTCAATTTGTAAAGGCTTTCAATACAGAAACTGGTGAAGGCGCGGCAAAAACTGCAAAAGGAACTTCAGCTACAACAGTTGGTTTCACAGCTGGATACCAATTCTAATTTCTTAATTAGATTCTTCGTAAAAAAGCCCCGGAAACGGGGCTTTTTTTGTGGTCGATAAAATCAAAAAACTCTTGTCAAATCATTTAACAATCACTTATATTGGCGAAGTTAAAACATAGGATTATAAAGTAATGAAGAAAAATTTATTAGCAGCAGCATTGGTAGCAGTATCTTTAACGGGGGTTAAAGCTGAATCTACACCAACAGGTGAAGGCTTTTATGTAATGGGTCAAGTTGGTGGTGGAAAGTTGATTCTTGGTGAAGGCTTCAAATGGCATAAGATTGGTGCAGATGGTAAGATGACCCCTAAAGATACAGCTGATAATCTCCTCTTAGGATGGTTGCCAAGCATGCAGTATAATTGGGGGTATTCACATCGGTTTGCTAATGATATTACATTGGGGCTTGAAGCAACAGTAATTTCTCCGGCGGTACGTTTAGGGTATATGTTAAATGATATGCATCATTTTGCTTTGGGTGTTCATTATGGGTGGACTTCGATTTTATTTATGGATTTAAACATTTTATGGAATAAAACTACTGTTAGTAAGGAGTTTGATCCTCTTTGTGGTGTTGGCGGATCGTTTTCATATGAATATTTTACACCATCTAAAAACTTTTTTAGAGTACAACTTCGAGTAGATTACTACAGTGGAAAAATAACAACAAACGAAATACAATGGCTTCCTGAGTTCAACAATTATCCTCCTGCTGTCCAAGAAAAAATTGAGGGCTCTGTGTTGGATGTGTATGCTAGCGTTGGTTTTGGAAGTCAATGGTAATTTAATACCACAAGATTCTAGACTAAGAAAATCCCCGGAAACGGGAGTTTTTGTGTTATAGTTCTGAAAATTTTGGAACTTAAAATGATCAACGGATGGTTGAATATTAATAAGCCGGAAGGTGTGACATCGGCGCATGTTCTGAATCGTTTGAAACGGGCATTTCCGCGGAAAACAAAAATTGGGCATGCGGGGACGTTGGACAAGTTTGCGTGTGGGGTGCTGCCCGTGGCGATTGGGTATGCAACAAAGACAATCCCCATGATCATGGATGCGCACAAGACGTATACCTTCACAGTTTTGTGGGGTGTTCAGACGGATACTGATGATCGCGATGGTGAAGTTATTGCGACCAGTGATGTGATTCCTGCCATTGAATCTATCTTAAGTGCTCTGCAAAAATTCGTAGGTGTAATTCAACAAATGCCTCCTATTTTTTCGGCGTTGAAAATTGATGGGAAACGAGCATCTGATCGAGCGCGAAAAGGTGAGGATGTCGAACTGGAATCCAGGCAGATTGAAATCTTTGAATTGAAGGTTGTAGAACATCATCAACATGAGACAACATTTCAAGTGATGTGCAGTAAGGGAACGTATGTAAGGGCATTGGCTAGAGATTTGGCTGTCACGTTGGGGACAGTGGGACATGTTACATATTTAAGGCGAGATCAAGTTGGAACGTTTTTAGTAGGTGAGGCGATTTTGCTTGAAAAAGATTTTAAAATGGACCATAATCTGGCAACGAAAATAGTGTCTGCTATTATCCCCATTAGGACCGTTCTGGACGACATCCCGGCGGTTTCCTGTACGGAATCAGCAATTACACATATATCCAGAGGTCAAAGCATCCCTACGAGTTTGCAGGATCAGGACATGGTGTTTGCTGTTGATAAAACTGACATTATTGCGACTGGGTTTGTTAAAGACCTGGTATTTTATCCGAAAAATGTATTTATAAATGGAGTTTGACGATGTCGATTACTGCTGAACGCAAGCAAGAAGTTATTACAAGTTACGCAACTGTTGCTGGGGACACTGGGTCACCTGAGGTACAAGTTGCTGTGTTGACGGAACGTATCCGCAACTTAACAGACCACATGAGCGAACACCGCAAGGATTTTCACTCTCGTCGTGGGTTGTTAATTTTGGTGGGTCGCCGCCGCAGATTGTTAACGTATGTTAAAGGCAAAAGCCACCAACGTTATCTTGAATTAATTCAAAAATTAGGGCTTCGTCGCTAATTTTTTTAAAGCTGATGATTAAAAATTTGAGTGGCAGTCAAAGTTATTGATTGCCACTTTTTACTTATAGAAAGAGAAGTTAAATGCTGAATGTTGTGAAAAAAGAAATAAAATGGGGCGGTCGAACGCTGTCGATCGAAACAGGGAGATTGGCTCGTCAAGCGACGGGCGCTGTTTTGGTAAGTTACGGCGAAACGATGGTATTGTGTACTGTTGTTGCCTCAAAGACGCCAAAGAAAGATGTGGATTTCTTTCCATTGACGGTGAATTACCAAGAAAAGTTTTATGCAGCGGGTCGGGTGCCTGGTGGGTATTTAAAGCGCGAAGGACGTCCAAGCGATAAAGAGACGTTAACGTCACGCTTGATTGATCGTCCGATTCGTCCATTATTTCCAGAAGGGTTTTATAACGAAACACAAGTTATGTGTACGGTATTAAGTTTTGATGGCGAAAACGATTCAGATATTCTTGCTATTGTTGGTGCGTCTGCTGCATTAGCAATTTCTGGAATTCCATTTGAACATGCAGTTGGTGCGGTGCGCGTTGGATTAATTGACGACAAATTAATCATTAACCCAACCTTTGCAGAAATTGCAGAATCTGATTTAGATTTAATCGTTGCAGGTACGCATGAAGGTGTATTGATGGTTGAATCTGAAGCAAATGAATTATCTGAAGAAAAGATGTTAAAGGCGTTGGAATTTGCACATGAGTCTTTCCAACCCGTGATTAAGATGATTCAAGACTTGGCGAAAGAAGCGGGCAAAGAAGCGTGGGCTAAACCCGTATTGTCCGAATCATACTTAGCCATGAAAAAAGCGATTGCGGAAAAATTCACAAAGGATTTGAAAGCTGCATATTCAATTAAAATGAAACAAGATCGGTATGCAATTGTTGATGCATTAAAAGAAAATGCGATGATTGCATTGAATCCTGATAGCGACCCAGCTTTTGATAAGGTTACTTTGGGTCATGCGTTTAAAGCAGTTGAATACGATGTTGTGCGTTCAAAAGTATTAATTGATGAAGAACGTATTGATGGTCGTGCATTTGATGAAGTTCGCCCAATTACAGTTGAAGTTGGTGTGTTGCCAAAAGTTCATGGTAGTGCGATTTTCACTCGTGGGGAAACTCAGGCACTGGGCGTATCAACATTGGGAACATCGTTGGATGAACAAATGATTGATGGTTTAAGGGGCGAACAAAAAGAGCCGTTTATGTTGCATTACAATTTCCCTCCATTTTCTGTGGGTGAAGTTGGGCGCGCGGGATCACCAGGTCGTCGTGAAATTGGTCACGGAAAGTTAGCATGGCGTGCATTGCATCCAATGCTTCCTGATCGTGAAAAATTTCCATATTCATTGCGTACAGTTGTCGACATTTTAGAATGTAACGGTTCATCATCAATGGCGACTGTTTGTGCAGCGTCATTATCATTGATGGATGCAGGCGTTCCCTTAAAAGCGCCAGTTGCAGGTATTGCGATGGGGTTGGTTACGGGCGACAAACATTCAGTAGTGTTGTCTGACATTATGGGCGATGAAGATTTTCTGGGCGATATGGATTTCAAAGTTGCAGGAACTGAAGCCGGTATTACATCATTGCAAATGGATATCAAAATCAATGGTATTACAACGTCCATTATGGATAAGGCATTGACGCAAGCTCGTAAAGGTCGTTTGCATATTTTGGGCGAGATGAACAAAGTATTGTCGGATTCTCGTGGTGAGGTGAATGTGAATGCACCCCGCATGTATTCAGTGAAAATCGATAAAGAAAAAATCGGTGAATTGATCGGACCCGGTGGTAAAAACATTCGCGAATTGTGCGAAACAACAGGTGCGAAGATTGACATCGAACAAGATGGTACGGTTAAGATTTTTGCAACAGATTCAGTGGGGGCGGATGAAGCATTGCGTCGTGTAAAGGCGATTAGCTTTATGCCTGAAGTGAATCAGTTGTATATTGGTGAAGTTGTTAGCATCAAAGAATTCGGAGCGTTCGTACGCTTTGACTTTGGTAAAGATGGATTCTTACACATCAGCGAAATTTCAGATGAACGCGTTAAAGATGTGAAAGAGTATTTATCTGAAGGCATGAAGGTTCGTACAAAGTTAGTGGAAATTGATGATAAGGGTCGTTTAAGATTGACCATGAAGAATATTCCACAATTGGATGCAATGCCTGCTTAAATATAAGTGGGTGAACACTGGAGAGGAGCCTTTCGGGGCTCCATTTCGGTGAAAGTATTTACAGTAATAGGAGTTTTTATGAGCATTATTCAAAAGTTGATCATGTCAGCAAAAGAAGTTTTTCCGTTGATTGAAGGTGGAAAAGGAATCGGTGTGACCAATGGAGTTACCGCAGGTAGCTGGGCTGCTGCTGGAGGCATTGGTACGTTCTCTGGTGTGAATGCTGATTTTTATGATGCTGAAGGTAACCTAGTTGAAATTATTTATAAAGGCAAAACACGTCAAGAACGTCATGAAGAATTAATTGAATTTGGAATTTTGGGTGGTGTTGAACAAGCCAAAATTGCTAAAGATATTTCTGGTGACAACGGCCGTATTCACATGAATGTATTATGGGAAATGGGCGGTGCTCAACGTATTTTAGAAGGGATTCTTGATAAAGCAAAAGGCTTAATTGACGGAGTCACGTGTGGTGCAGGGATGCCATACAAATTAGCAGAAATTGCAACGAAATATAAAGTTCATTATTACCCCATCGTATCATCTGCGCGCGCGTTTAATGCGTTGTGGAAACGATCTTACAGCAAGCTATCTGATTTTTTGGGTGGTGTTGTGTATGAAGACCCCTGGAAAGCGGGCGGGCATAATGGATTGTCGAACAGTGAAGATCCTCTTCAACCTCAAGATCCCTATGGGAGAGTTGTTGAGTTGCGTAAATTAATGAACAGTTTTGGTTTGGCGTTAATCCCCATCGTGATGGCGGGTGGCGTGTGGCAACTGAGCGAGTGGACAGATTGGATTGATAATCCGGAAGTTGGTCCCGTTGCGTTTCAGTTTGGTACGCGTCCACTATTGACCCAAGAAAGTCCAATACCATCATCTTGGAAACAGAAATTATTGACGTTAAAAGATGGTGATGTGTTTTTAAATAAATTTAGTCCGACTGGGTTTTATTCATCGGCAGTGCGGAATGTTTTCTTGCAAGATTTAATTGACCGCAGCAATCGTCAAGTTGCTTATCGAAGTGCTGGTGACGATGTGTTTTCGGCAGGCGTTCCAATGGGCCCACGTCAACGTATGGTATATTTTCAACCAGCGGATGTTGCAAATGTTACAGCATGGATGAATCAAGGATTCACAGAAGGGTTAAGAACGCCGGACGAGACGATGGTGTTTGTAACACCAGAATCATCAGGACAAATATTAAAAGATCAAACGGATTGCATGGGATGCTTAAGTGCGTGTCAGTTTTCAAATTGGACACAGGAAGAGCCTGCGTTTACAACAGGACGTCGTCCTGATCCACGATCGTTTTGTATTCAAAAAACATTGCAAGATGCGGTGCATAACAATGATATCGAACATAACTTGATGTTCGCTGGACACAATGCTTATCGATTTGCGACAGATCCATTTTATGCAAATGGATTTGTTCCAACGGTATCGCAATTGTTTGATCGGATTTTAACAGGAGCATAATCATGATTGCATTTTTATTTCCTGGACAGGGATCTCAAACGATTGGAATGGGCAAAGCCGTATATGAAGCATTTTCAGAATCCCGTGAAGTCATAGACGCGGTTGATGATGCCTTGAATCAAAAACTATCCACGCTGATGTTTGATGGTGCGGTTGAGGAATTATCGTTGACCCGTAACACCCAGCCAGCATTGATGGCAGTGAGTATGGCGGTGTTTTCAGTGATTCAAAAACATGCATCAAAAGATATCTCTGATGCTTATTTTGCGGGACATTCGTTGGGTGAATATTCTGCCCATGCGGCGATTGAAACATTTACACTAGCGGATACTGCGCGTTTATTACGCATTCGTGGTGATGCAATGCAGCAGGCCGTTCCCGTGGGCATTGGGGCTATGGCAGCATTGATTGGCGCCGGTGGCATTGAACAAGCAGAAGCGTTATGTGAGTTGGTCTCATCCAGTGATGCGAAGTGTTCAGTTGCAAATGATAACTCTGCTGAACAGATTGTAATCAGTGGACACAAATCAACCATCGACCAAGCCATTGCAAAAGCGTCTGAATTTGGTTTCAGGCGTGCATTACCGTTACCAGTGAGTGCTCCATTTCACTGTGGGTTAATGGCACCCGCAGCAGTTGTAATGGAACAAGCGTTAGAGCCAATTGCGACACCAGCAACGTTGCATGGAAAGCTGATTGCAAATGTAACCTGTGATCTTGTCAGTACGGGTGACGAAGCAAAAGCATTGCTCGTTCAACAGGTTGTCGGTCGTGTGCGCTGGCGTGAAACAATTCAGTCGTTAACAGCTCGTGGCGTGACTCAATTTATTGAAGTCGGTAGCGGTAAAGTCTTAGCAGGCTTGGTAAAACGCATCATTCCTGACGCTGCAGTTGTATCAGTGGAGAATCCTGCAGATATTGAGGCGATGCTGAAGGGGATTTTTTGATGTCTGTTGCAAAAGAAAGATGGAAAGCTTTAGAAAAAGATATTGATGATTTTATTAAATATATTAATGCTATTCCAGATAAAGCACATTATCAACCGTACCAACACGATATTGACTGGTATCAAAGAATTGTAGGTGATGCAACGGAAATAATTAAACTAATTTCCGATAGTGATCAAATAGAAAAAGCTATTAAATTAAATCACTCAGACCAGATGTTCATATCAAAATTGCCGAATCATTTGAGCAAAGTGAAAAGTTTATTTAATAAGTATTTTGCTGATTATACAAGATATGTGATTACAAAGACAGATGACTCGTTGGCACATCTTCAGTTGATGATCACTATAGGCGATGAACAATATCGAAAGAACTGGGACTGGGGACATAATGAGAATCATTATGAAAAATTTGGTGCCGCTCAATTTTTATTGCATCGCATTTGGAGTTTCAAGGCTTGTGCATCAAAATCCAGGACAGATTTAATTCTGATTGATGCGATTGGAGAAGAGTATTCTAACATTCGGGAGCTGGCAGAAAAAACGTTTGTTCTTACAGAATGGAAAAAATATGATAAATCAAAAAAGTCTTTAGATAAGTTAATACAAGATGCAGTCGGACAAATTAATGAATATGTGTCTCCGCACTTACATAAGTTCCCTTTTGAACCAGTATGCTATTTGATAATAGTTTCAGAAAAATCACACAAAAAAGAGATTGAACAAATTGAAATATCAATAAATTCAAATCAGAAAAAGCCAAAGATAAAAATAGTTAATATTGTTTGTAAGCCAAATACTCCATCACAACAGTGATAGAGAGTTAATGTTAATATGATGGCTATCATCACAGGAACCCCCATTTGGGTATGGGGGATTTTGGCTTACATAGTGTATGTTGGAATCCAAGCTATTAAAGAACGGATAGTGTCTATTTCAAAGCTATTTATCATTCCCATAATTTTGATAGCCTTAAGATATAACGTCTTCTTGTCAGACTATGCAGCATTATGCGGTTTTAGTATATGTGGTGGTACAGGTTTAGGTTTCTGGGTTACGACAAAGAACTCAGGAATTATATTGAAAGAAATTAGCAGCGTTAAGTTGCCAGGGTCTTATATAACCTTGGTTTTCTTATTATCGTTTTTCTTATTGAAGTATGTGTTTGGGTATCTATCTTCAGCTCACAATCCCATCGCCGTAGAATACGCAAGTGTCGACGTTATAGTAAGCTCAGTATTGACAGGGTATTTCCTAGACCGGGGACTTTATTACGTGTCTCGTTTAAGATAGTTACCCCTCTATCAAATTAGCTAACCTCTAGATAAATTCTACAGATTGTTGTAAATTACCCTAAATTAAGTAAGGAAATTATCATGTTTAGATTAGATGGAAAAAAGGCCTTAGTAACTGGGGCAACGGGCGGAATTGGAAAAGCGATTTGTCATTTTTTAATCAATCAAGGTGCATTCGTCGTGATGAGCGGTACGACATTGTCTAAGTTAGAAGCGTTACAAGCAGAACTGCCACAAGGGCAAACAGCAATAATGCCATGTGATTTAAGCGATGCCGATTCAGTGAATGCATTGTTTGATCGTGCTGAACATGATCATGAACAAATCGATATTTTGGTGAATAACGCAGGTATTACAAAAGATGGTTTGGCGATGCGTATGAAAGACGACGACTGGGAACAAGTTCTGTCTGTAAACTTAAGCTCTGCCTTTCGTTTGTGTCGTGCGGCAGTAAAGGCAATGATGAAGCGTCGTTATGGTCGCATTGTGAATATTTCATCGGTGGTTGGAGCCATGGGAAATCCGGGTCAAGTAAACTATGTGGCATCTAAGGCAGGATTAATTGGTTTAACAAAATCATTGGCAGCAGAAGTTGCAAGTCGCAGTGTTACCGTAAACGCTGTGGCGCCTGGTTTTATTCAAACAGCAATGACTGATGCATTGAATGACCAACAAAAAGAACGCATTCTATCTGGAATCCCGATGTCGAAAATGGGTCAACCCGAAGACATTGCATCTGCGGTTGCGTTTTTAGCTAGTGACGAAGCAAGCTATATTACGGGGCATACGCTGCACGTAAATGGCGGGATGTATATGGGGTAGTTTATAGTCCCCTTTATGGTTAAAACCTTCGCCTTCCAGGCGAAAAAGACTTCAGTCCTTGGTAAAGGAAAAGAGGCGAGGTATTGAAAAAAAGGAGTAAATATGATACCCTAGCTTAGTCTTCAAGCGCTAGCGCTTGAGAAACGCGACGGGTATCATATGACAGATTATAGCAAAACCAGCCACACCGTATTTTACCATAGATATCACTTAGTATGGATCACCAAGTATCGTAAACGAGTTCTAAGTGGTGAATTAAGATTACGAGTGCGTGAGGTGATCGCACAGGTTGCTGATGAACTGGGTGTTAAGGTTTGCAATGGCGTGTTGTCAGCAGATCATGTGCATATTTTTGTAGAAATACCTCCCCACGTATCGGTCAGTGAATTTGTAAAAATAGCAAAGGGACGATCGTCAAGAAAGATTCAGCAGGAGTTTCCTAATATCAAGAAAGAATATTGGGGAAGACACTTCTGGGGGCGAGGGTTCTTTAGTTCAACGAGCGGCAATGTTACTGATGACATCATTAATGCCTACATCAACAATCATACGGACTCTTTCCAGTCAAATAACCTTTCTAATATCTCTTTAGAGTAGTCAGAGACTTCCAGTCTGTAATTACAACCTACCAGCTTCAGCTGGTAGTGGTTGAGACTATCCGTTTCGTACGCTTGGGTGGATTTTTTGCTTTAGCTGCTAGTGCAGAATGATAGGCAGTTTCCACCCATTTTTCTAATAGTATTGGATCGTTGAATATAGTTTGCGGGACGTGCCAGTAAGACATTTTTACTGGACGTCGCTGCCCTTCATACACAAATGGGTACGAATCAAACGATTGATACAAAGGTTCAGTAGCAGGAATGCTTTTGAAATATACTTCGTCTTCATCCATTAATGCGATAATAATGCCATTTTTGTAAATTCCATAACCGCCAAACATGCGTCGTGCAGTAATATCCCCAAATGGAGATAGTGCGTTGATAACATTATTAATTGTAAAAATCATGATAGTTCCTGCGTTCACTACATTAATATACCTAACCTCGAATTGTTTTTCAAAAAATCTTTAAAGTGTTCAAAGTATTAACGATTGCTTGGGTTTGTGCGTAACATACTCCGAAAGTATCTAGACTAGACGCAGTGTATGTATAATCGATAACAACTATACCCGGATGAAAGCAGTGGCAGGGTCATCAAGATTTCTGTGGTCAGATGGATCCCAGTACGAGCGCGGAATTTAATCTAAATTTGATATTTGTGACTAACTATATATCCACATTCCTAATAGCACCAAGAGCACACCGAATACACCCACGACATTGGATATAGTTATAGGACGCACATTTCGAGAGTATCCGTATAAAATCCAACACGTTACGGAAAGAAGAGCAATTAGTTGACTTAAAAGTGAAACGGCATAAGCTGATTTTAAAGAAAAGATTTTATACGCTTGTATGTAGGGACATGTTTGTCCAAGAATGCCTATAAAAATTGTCGTTTTTTCAAACCAATCTTTCTTTAATACGTTTAAGATAGTATGCATGGTGACCTCCTTTACAAAATAATAGGTAAATCGTGCTTTAGTTAAGGAATTTTTATTATTGATGAGGTGTATAATTATGCGCTATTTCTTAAATAAGGTAACATTATTCAAAGATTTTGAAAACTTTTATTGACTTAGCGAGGGATGCTTCTGTATTCAAAATATGAAACGAGATGTTTGATGAGAAAAATAATTATCATAATATGCTTTGCCTTAACGGGGATATTTGGAGATGTGCAGGGA
The DNA here is from genome assembly GCF_014896945.1 of Candidatus Bodocaedibacter vickermanii. GTDB lineage: Bacteria > Pseudomonadota > Alphaproteobacteria > UBA6184 > UBA6184 > Bodonicaedibacter > Bodonicaedibacter vickermanii. Next base: position 735,828 of record NZ_CP054719.1, on the reverse strand, counting down.
GCCGCAGTATACTCTGTTGGAAATTTTGCTGAAGTTTCTGAATCGACCCGCAATTTATTTGAGGGATATATTCGATGTGGGTCATTGCTAAAGCCCCTTGTTCCGACATCGAAAACACCATTGTTAATTGCGATTAACACTATCGCAACCTATTCAAGAGATATAGAAGCAAAAGTTAAACAAGTTAAAGCTTTATGGGGTAAGTTAGGAGATATTTTGGGTGGATCGTTTTCTGATGAGTGTCGCATTGCTAATCCAACGCTTAATTTGTCGTTTGAAAAAGCCTGTGAAATTTTAGAACTGCTTCGCATTGACTTAGCAGTTTGGCTTGCAGAATATGGGGCATTTCCGCCAGGGTAATTAATAGTTTAATAATTTATTTTAATATAGTGAAAAAAACATTTTAGGTGTGTGATGAAAAAAATATTAGCTTTTCTGGTTGTTGTTGGGCATGTGTTAACAACAGTATATGGTGCTGATGTGGAAAACGAAAGATCTACTTTTCCTGCATCTGAAATTGATAGTTTAACAGATGAATTTCGAGCACTTCAATCAACGGTTCAAACTCTGCAAGATCAAGTAATAGAACATGAAAATACAGCAGGTCTAAGCACTCCGCCATTGTTTTGTTGGAAATTTATTGGTGATTCTAGAGTAGCGAAAGTTGGTGAAATAAGAGACATGCAATCAAAAATAGCATATATTCAGAATACCCATGATACAATCAGCGATGAAACAACAAAAGCTGAGTTGGCAGTACAGTTGACAAACCTAATGACGACATTTGAAGATGAGATGGAAAAAAAGTCTCGATATGAATCTGCAGTAAAAAAACTGCTGTTTTTGAACGCTGAATTGAATGCGTATTCAATTCAAATATATCGTATTGCACAAAAAACGAGCAAACTTCTGCCGCCGCAATCATCCTTGCCAGCATCACGTTGGCGGGTCTAACCTAACGGATCCAGCCGCAGGTTGTCTGCACGTTGCCTAAGTCTAATCAACACTTAAGCTAAAAAGTAAGAAAAAACATTTTCTGATGAATGTCGTATTGCTAATCCAACGCTTAATTTGTCATTTGAAAAAGCCTGCGAAATTTTAGAACTGCTTCGCATTGACTTGGCAGTTTGGCTTGAAGAATATGGGGCATTTTCGCCAGAGTAATTAATAGTTTATTAACTTCCTACCCAATATTATTGAGAAAATAATATTGGGTGTGTGATGAAAAAAATATTAACTTTAGTGGTTGTGTGTGGACACATGTTAACGACAGTATGTGGTGCTGATACCAGGGATGAAAGATCAGCGCTTAGTGTGTCTGAGCTGTGCGTCTTAACAGCGGAGCTTCGCGAAATTCAATCAACGGTTCAAACTCTGCATGATCAAGTAATAGCACATGAAAGAACCGCCGGTCTCAGTAACCCACCCATTTTTTGTTTGATGTTTACTGGGGATCCTAAGGTAGAGAATGTTGTGCAAATAAAAGCAGTGCAATCACAAATAGAATACATTCAGGATACTCATGATAGCATCAACGATGAAACAACAAAAGCAGATTTAGCAAGTCGTCTAGTAGAACTGAGAGCAGCCTTTGATAGCGAAATGGAAAAAAAGTATCAATATGAAGCTGCAGTGGCAGAGCTATTGCGTTTGAAAGCTAATCTGGATGCATGTGCAACACGAATGCAGGAAATTCAACAAAATGTTGTTGGTCGCATGCCTCAACAAGCTGAGCAGGTTAGTATGATTGTCGCAAAAGAATTTTTCGCAAAAGTTTCTAATGTAACAAGCGCAAGTATAGTTAAGTACGAAAAGGAGTTAGGCATTCATAATCCTCCAGAATTTTGCATGCAATATGTGTGCGATGTGAATGTAGTAAATGAATACGCAGTGCAACAAGTTCGGAAAGAGCATGAAACTTTCGTAAGAAATTTACAGGATCAAATTGCCATTTCTAGTGAAGACGATAAAGCTGATCTAGCGATGATCTTAAAACGTAGCCAGAAAAATTTTGAGGATAAGTTAGCTAAAGTTTCTGAGTATAAAGCAGCCGTTACTAAGCTAAGAACATTTCAAGAAACTATGAATGCTAAGACGATTGCTTTAGTAACTAGCATGCATGCTGAAGTAGCAAGATTAGCATCGAATCCAGAAGTCTTGAAACTATTGTGTGATACCAAGTTACAAGAGTTGGAACAAGTAAACTAATGTGCGTCTGCCCAATTGTCGGCGACACCGCAGTCTACCACAATAGGAACGCTGATTTTTGCAGCATTTTCCATAATTGATTTAATGAGAGGAACTTCTGACTCAACGGCTTGCTCTGGGATTTCAAAGATCAATTCGTCATGAACTTGCAATAACATTTTTGCAGACATCTTGTGTTTTGTGATTTGATCAAAAATTTGAATCATTGCTTTTTTGATAATGTCCGCATTGGAGCCTTGAATCGGAGCATTAATGGCTTGACGCTCGGCATAGTTGCGCATTGAATAGTTGCGGTCTTCTAGTCCCCGAATATAAGCTTTGTGGTCCAGTAATGTTGTTACGTATCCATGAGCTCTGGCGTGTTGAATGGTGTTGTCCATATAGGCTTTAATCCCTGGATAGCGTTGGAAATAAGCATCGATATACGATTGAGCTTGTGATTTGGATACTCCTAACTGATTGGATAAACCAAAGGCGCTGATACCATAAATGATTCCAAAGTTAATGGCTTTTGCACTGCGACGTTGATCGGGGGTGATTTGATCAACGGGGATCCCCAACACATGAGATGCCGTTAATGTATGGATATCTTGATTGTGATGAAATGCTTCCTTTAATTCATGAATATCCGCGATATGAGCAAGTAATCGTAACTCAATTTGAGAATAGTCAAACGATACAATTTTATATCCCTGATCTGCGATGAAGGCTTTACGGATCAATCGTCCGGCCTCAGTACGAATTGGGATGTTTTGCAAGTTTGGATCCGAAGATGATAACCGCCCTGTTGTTGTAATGGTCAATCCAAAATTCGTATGAACGCGACCTGTTTTGGGGCTGATTTTTTCAGGCAGTAAACGCGTATAGGTGTTGATCAGTTTGTTATACTGGCGCCATGACAATAAGTGTTCTGCAATTTGGTGACCCTGAAATGCAAGGCTTTCAAGAACGTCGCTGTCGGTGCTGTAATGACCAGACTTTCCTTTTTTCTGATCGTTCGGCAAATTCAAGGTTTCGAACAAAATCTCTGACAATTGTTTGGGAGACCCTAAATTGAATTCCTGACCCGCTAATTGAAACACGTGGTGTTCTAATTGTTTACAGTTATTTTCAAAAGTTTCAGTCAATTGATTCAAGTAATCGATATCAATTTTAACACCTTCTAATTCCATAGCAATGATGACAGGAATTAATGGGCGATCTAATGAGTGATATAGCCCCGTGCACTTCTCATCCACAAGGCGTTTCTTTAACGTATCATGCAACATCAAGGTTATCCATGCATCTTCTGCGGCGTAGGTTGTCGCCGTATCGATGGATACATAGTCAAACGTGGGTTCTTTTCGATTCAGTCTTGGTGCTGTTGCAATAGCTTCTTTGTACGACACCATTGAATAGTTGAAATATTTTAAGGCTAGCTCATCCAATCCATGATTGTTGCGCCCCATGTCTAAAGTGTACGACATTACAATGGTGTCAGAAATTGTAGAATCTAGGGGGAGGGTGTGATTCGCTAATACTTCCGCATCAAATTTAATATTATGCCCGATCTTTAAGATTCCAGAATTTTGTAAGATGGGTAATAAAATAGGGCGAATGTCATCAAGAGACAGCTGATCTGGAATGCGAACGCCCTCAGCATTTTTGTGATGGATAGGGATATAGACTCCGCCCTCAGTATTCCATGCTAATGAAATACCTATAAGGTTGCAGGTGCTGGTGCTTAATCCATCGGTTTCGGTGTCGATGGCAACGTATCCCAAAGATTGAATCGCTGTTATGGCGTGTTGTAAATCATCAAGCGTTTGAATGCAGGTAAAGCTTCCTTTTAATGTAGATGCCTCTGCGATAATGTGTGGAGTAGCTTGATTCTCAAAGAAATTAAGGGCTCTTGATTTTAAGCGATGAAAGCCTTGTTCCGTAATAAAGTTTATGACTTTGCTATAATCCATTTGTTTAGGTTTTAAGTCTTGATAGGGGACGATCACGGGAACATCCGCTTTTAATAAGACAAGTTGTTTTGATAAACGTGCAGCATCTGCATGTGTTTGAATCAGTTCACGTCGTTTAACTTGCGGAATCGTGTGAGCATTTTTCAATAAGGCTTCAAGATCGCCATACGTTGTAATTAATTCAGAGGCTGTCTTTGGACCAATGCCTGGGATACCAGGGACGTTGTCTGTGGAATCTCCCATAAGTGCTTGAACGTCTGCGACTTTTTCAGGTAAGACTCCAAATTTTTTTGCAACGTCTTCATGCGTTAGAACGCGATTTTTAATAGGGTCAATAAGCTCTACATCAGAATTCATTAACTGCATCAAATCTTTATCACCCGATACGACCGTTACCTTATATCCATCCTGTGCGGCTTGATGAGCATAGGTTGCGATTAGATCATCGGCTTCATAGCCTTCCATCTCAATCGATGGAACATCAAAGGTTTTACAAACATCGCGAATCAACGAAAACTGAGGAATAAGTTCTGGAGGTGGGGATGCGCGATTTGCTTTGTAATCAGGGTAAAGTTCATGGCGAAAGTTGTGGCGTTTTGCATCAAAGATCACCGCCCACAAATCATGCTTATGCGTTTCAATCAAGTTCATTAGCATTGACGTAAATCCAAATACTGCACCCACTGGCGTACCATCAGGACGTGACAGAGGTGGGAGCGCATAAAATGCCCTGAAAATAAATCCCGATCCATCAATTAAGCAGAGTGTTTTTTGAGTGTCTGTCATGAGTGCGCCTTGATTGTTTCTGTCCTTTTATAAACGATTTTAATCGGGATAGGAAGTGAAAGACGCCTTTGGAAAAAAGCAATACAAGAAATTATTAATAAAATGTTATTTTTTTTGACAATCTTTCTTGACTTGTTGCAAAAAAATCACTATAAGAATCGGCAGGGAGATTCAAATGAGATTATGTTTATTAGCAAGTATTGCTACATTGTCTGTGGTTTTCGCAGATTCACAAAGCTCATTTTTGATAGAAACAGACACGGTTAGTTCGTTTTTACGACCAGATACGTGTGATCATTTTTCAGAGGCTGTGATGCCACACGCATCGTATCAAAATGAAGATGTAGCACAGTTACACCCTTTAGAAGAAGCTGCTGCTGTTGAGACCGAACAGATGAGTAAGTCTTTGATTACCAACCCTCCCAAAGAAAGTTGGTGGGCTTATAGCAAGCGTTTAGCTTGGAGAGTCGGGGGTGTCGCGTATCAATATTTAAGATCGAACCGATTAACAGGTGTTGAAAGTGGTTCGTGTCAATCTTGGACATCTTTAACTAAGTTAAAGAATATTGGGGAAAATTGGCGTGTGAATAGTAAGCAGCATTTTTTGCTTGGAAAAAACGGCGAAAGTGTTATTTCAACACCTCCTCAGATTGAGACCCTTTCTATGGGGTTTGAAAGTGCTACTTTACGCGGTATGCTTAAACAGGCAAATACGCTTCAAAGAGAAACTAAGACTCAAAAGGTATATTTACCTTTAAACCTTTATTTAACAAATTATGTGTCGGGTGAAAAAATCATACATCGCGTTACGTTGGAGGCTGTTTATAATGATGCAGGAATTGCAACATCTGTAAAAATTCTAGATCCTCAAACAGCATTAAGTGGAGGGTATTTATCCGATGCACGTGCTTTGTGTGAAGAAGCGTTTGCAGGATTAAAATCCAAAAACTTAACAACAGAATACAACCCAGTTGGTATCCAAATGCCAGGAACTGGAAACTGTCAGAAGATGGCTGCTTACATAGCTGTTGCATTAGGAGAGGGTCAAGCCGTAGAAGATTTAACTTTAAATAAAGCGAACACTTTTTGTACTGAATTGCATGTTGCATCAGAAAAGTCTTCTTCTAAATCAAGCTTTTTGGGAAGCTTTCCAAGATTGTGGTAAAATCCAATCCTTCTTGAAAAAACACCTAGATCATCGACTAGGTGTTTTTTTTCTTCATTACTTTATTTGAGAGCCAAATTTGTTACAAATATCACACATTTTATTGAAGGTTAAAAATTTTTTTTACTATAAATATAGTATAAAACTTTGCTCTATAGGGTAGTTTTCTAAACTTTTGATATACAATAAGGCTGTCCAAATGATTTTTGAAATCGTCCTTTATGTATAAAGAATAGTTAATCATTTCTTTTTGTCTTTTTCGTATTAAGCTATTTTTATGTTGTGTTTATATATAAATATTCAAGAATTTTTGAATCCTTTTATAATCGAAAAGCCACGAAAAAAGCCATTGAATCACATTTTTAGATGATGTATGTCTAAAATTAGCAAGAAAAAATAATCCTATTTTCTCTTCTTTATGAGAAAGGAGATTCATCATGAAAAAATCTACTAACTCACCAAATCGCCCTCAGAAAAATATTGAGGCTGAATATCACACCTTTGGGGAAGAATTTGCAAACCTTAACAAGGACTTGCAAACAATTCTGCAGCATGCAAAAAGTGCTGGGGCTGATCTTTCTAAAGATGCAGGCCGAGAAGTTTGGTCTCAAATAGAAAACATCGCGTCTAGAGCTTCTGATATTAATAAATGGATCAGCAGTTCTGCGAGTGACTTTTTGAATCACAAGTATGAGCTAACAAAGGAGAAGGCTCAGCAATATGCAAGTGATTTAGAAAGTACTGTAAAAGAGCACCCCATACAAAGTCTTGCAGTTTCGTTTGGGATCGGTCTTTTATTTTCTTGGGCGTTACGGAGATGACGCTCTTCTCAGTAGCAATTCCTGCTATAAAAGGATACCTAGATGCTAAGGGAAGTGCCTTTGCGTCCGGGTGGTGTCGCAGCAGTCAAAAAATGGGAACAGTTCTTTTTTGGCTAATTACTGTGATGGGAGTCTTTTTTGCTCTTAGTGGTCTGTATGAGTATTTCAACACCATCTATACACCTGTTTACGCAAAGGGGTATATGGCGGGTGCGTGTTTTACTTTATCGATTGGAGGATGGGTGTTAACCTTGATTGTTCAAGGCATCATATCTTTCTTTCAAAAATCTAAGACACCAACTGTAAGCTCGGATTCTCTTGAAGAGCAAGCTAAACATCTTGTTAAAGTAATCCAAACTGATGGAACTAACTTAGTTAAGCAGCATCCATTCGCTGCCATACTAATCGGTCTTTCGGTTGGTTTATTATCTGGCATGGTGCCGTTTTCTAAACAAAAGTAATTCGATGTTTATTAACTAGCAAAAAAAGGAGGCTAAAATGAAAATATTATCTTCATGTGTTATAGCGTTAACGTTACTTGGGTGTGTCACAAAAACTGGCAATATGGAATTAGAACGAACTACGCCAGGGTCTTTGGATGCAGTTATCAAACGTCATGTTACCACCGCAACTGATATTAGAAACTATTTAGGTAGTCCGTTGCGAGTGGAGCATAATTCCAGCGGTCATGAAGTGTGGACATATGTGTTCCGAAAAACAGATGTAAAGGCTAGAACATTCGTGCCCATAGCTAATCTGTTTTCTTCAGAAGTGGATACGAGCGAAAAAACATTAGTGATTACGTTTGATTCAAATAAGTATGTATCTAATTATAGTATTTCTGAAACAGTTCAGAAAAATAAAGCGGGTATCTTGGAGCAATAATATTGGGATTAATTTAAAAGCTTAGGAGACGCACAATGACAAATAATTTAGAAAACTTAAAGGAAAGCTTGGATGTTTTGATTTCCATTGCTCAGTTGGATATTGATGATGCTCATGCTTATGATCAAGCAATTTCCAACTTAGGAGATGAAGAGATTAAAGCTAAGTTTACCCTTTTTAAATCTGATCATGAGCGGCATATTTTGGAGCTTTCAAAGCTTATTAAAGAGCTTGAAGGAAAGCCACCAGAGTATTCCAGAGATTTTAAAGGATATCTTATCAGTGGTTATACCGCCGTGCGTAGCATGATGGGAACTAAAGGAGCATTGGAAGCAATGCAAACCAATGAAAAGATGACAGTTAAACGTTATGAGGAAGCCTTACAAAATAATCTTAATCCTATGGCTAGAGAGTTATTAACAAAAAATCTTCAAGAGGAAAGACTTCATTTGAAGTTTATAGAAAACGCATTATCCAGTGAGATCTGGAAAAAATAAACAAGTAATTCAATCTATTATATATAACAGGAGACGTATTATGAGACATTACAATAGAATATTAAGTTTAACAACAGCGATGGTGCTTGCCTTAGGTTCTTCGGAAATATGTGCGGCTAAACCCGCAACAAACAATGCAAGAACTCCGTGGAATGGTTTTTTTGTGGGCGGATTATTGGGTGGTAAAATAATCAGTGGTAAAGGATCCATTACTGTTAATGCTGACGGTACGGATGTTTCAAGTCCGAAAGATGAAATTGTCTTTCCATTGCCATCACATACTTTGACATTAGGGTTTAATTCAGAGTTTGGATATAATTCCACCATATCTTTTGGATGTGATTTTGATTATGGGGTATTGCCAACGGTAAAGCTTTCCTATGGATATCTTGTAACGCCTTTGGACAGAATTTCTGTCGGGATCGGGGCGAGTGTACCATTAATGTCAACAGCGCTTTCCGCACCCAAAGGGCTTGAGATAAGCAGTTTGTTCGGACTTACACCATCTATTTCTTACGAACGTGCATTGGGACAAGGAGCCTTTTTTCAAGCTCAGTTAAATTATAATTATTTGAGCATTAAAGGAGATAATTTGGAGAAAGATTTCAAGTTCCCTGTGTCAGTAAAACGTTTCATTCGTGATTATTGGGAAAAAGAAGTCAACGCCGTTAAAAGTGTGGATGCATCTGCTCACGGTGTAACGTTAAGCTTAGGTTTTGGATACACGTTCTAAACTAATTATGAGCGCGAACGATCTTGAGTAAAGTTGTTCGCGCTTTTTCTTATCTTATTGATTTGCTTGGATAGCATTAAAGTCGAGTGGTCGTAATTTTTGAGCTTAGAGCAAGTTATTATGCATCATGTGTTCTAAATTCAAAAAACACTTTGAATATCCTTGCAATTTGATTATCTTAAACAGCGCGTACAATCAGTGGGTTAATGAATGTTTATAGACCATAATCGTAAGGTATTTTATATTTCTGGCAATGATCGATATCGTTTTCTGAACGGCTTGATCACCCAAGATATGGGAGTGTTAGAAAAATCGAATCATCAAGCGATATATACGGCTTTATTAAGTCCAAATGGTCGTTATCAATTTGATTTCTTTGTCGTTAACCTTGGTGATACATTGATGATTGTTGCACACGATGCGGATGCGTTGCTGAAACGTATTCAACCTTATAAGTTAAGGTTAGATGTTGCTTTTAAAACAGCTGCGGATGATTGTCATGTATATGGTAGCTTGCAACCCTTTGAAACGTTTGAAGAATTATCGTTTCAAGATCCCCGACATCCAGAGCTTGGGTATTGGTTGGTGACGTCTGAAGCTGTGCAAGCAACGAATCATTTTAACGAATATCGGCACAACAGATTTCATTTGGCTGTTCCAGACAGCGAGGATTTCGAGAAGGATCGATCCATCATTTTAGAATGGGGATTTGAGGAGTTGAATGGCATCTCGTTTACCAAAGGTTGTTACATGGGGCAGGAGTTGATGTCGCGTACAAAACATGTAGGTCAGGTTCGAAAACGCATATTGCCGGTTCAATTTGACGAAACACATGGTGCGATTAATGTCGGTGATGCGGTTATGTATCAAGGTCAAACTGTGGGTGAGATTAAAGCAGTGCATGGTTATCTAGCCTTGGCGATGTTGCGACTTGATATGATTCCTATCCATGAACAATCAACAGTGCCTGTAGGCGTTAATCATGATAGGGCAATAGTGTACAAGCCTGATTGGGTTTGTTTATAACATTTTAATAATTGTCTTTATTTTTTCTAAAGACTTCTGTAAAACTTGGATAATTTTTAGGAGTCAAGATGAAGAAAATATTTTTACAGATTGTTATTTGTTTTAATTTAATATCAGGAATTCAAGCGTCCAGTGATGTTGATGGGCTAGAACAGGGTGGTGAAAAATATCCAGCTGCGTTAAAAGAATTGCATAGAGCAATGCAGGCAGGACCTTTCCACATTGAGCCTGTTGCACCAACAGGAGAGTTAAGAGGGTTTACGTTTCCAGGGTTTGATGGAACGCTATATAAGTTCTTTGAAAAAAGAGAGTTTGTAGTAGGACAACCTTGTCATGTGCTGGACTATGGGTGTGGTCCAGGCCGATGGGCTGCTAATGCGATTTTGCAAGCAGAGATGGATAAAGGTAGTTTAAATATAATCGCAATTGATCCGTTTATGCAGCCAGAACATGCCGAGTATTATAATAACGCATGGTCAACTTATGTTCGTGATAATGGATCAAGCCATGGATCTTTGTCAGTAAGTCAAGGATGGTTAAGAGATGTTCAAAGTGTAAGCGCGCTTAAGTTTAATGGCATTTTGGTGCGAGATGCCATTCATTTGTTTTCTGATGCGCAAGTGACAGAGCTGTTCCAATTGGGTGCGAGGTTAACAGAAGAAAATGGAAGCATTGTGATGCATGCAACGCCCCCCTTTGCAACGATGCTTTGGGATCCAAGAGTGCAGATATTTTTTATAACTCATGGGCTAACACCTCCTAATTTTGGAGAAATCTTGTTTAATGAGGATAACTATCAATCGTATACAGAGGTTTCTGCTCAGCATTTTCCAGGAGTGCTTGGACAAATGCAGACAAAAAGTGTTTGCTTGCCGGCTATTCGAAATGTAGCGGAAGCTAATGGATGGTGGTTGCAGGCAATACAGGTGGGCACGACAGCGATGACTCATACAAAGCCATTAACAGAAGAACAGTTGTCTACCTTTATTTTAGCCCAAATAATGAAACTGAAACCCAAACCGGAAGAGTATACCTTAGATTACAGGTCCTTGGATCCTGGAGTTATTTTACGATTTAAGAAAAAGCCGACGGCTTAGCTGGTTAAAGCTGTAAATAAATCCCGCAGGCAGCATGATGCTGACAACCTGCGGTTGCATCCACCAGCGTGACGCCAACCTGCGGTTGGATCCATTAGGTTAGGTTGGGTGTGGCAGCATGATGCTGCACCCATTAAGTTAGATTGAAAGTGATTTGAGATATGAGAAAATTGTGAGAATTTTGACCCATTTCGGGCGCAGGAGGGGTAAGGGTGAAAAATGATTTTGATGATTTTTGAGTGAGTAGTGGTTTAGTTCCTTGTTTATGTTTTGAAAATGCTGTGTTTATGCAGTTTTCAAAGTTAAGTTATTTGTTTAAGTATTTAATTATTTAGTTTGTTTTTTAAACCGAGAGAATCCCCAGTAACCCGCACGTGCAAAAAGAACCCCATTTCTTACACGAATGGGGAAAGGCGGACTTTATTGATAGGCACAAAGTCGTGTTTTACGAGCCCGTCGACTCTAGGGGTTGTTTACAGGGCTCGTGACTACTGATCGGGTAGTGGAGCGCCTGTACTGGGGATTCAGTTCGGCATGTCTATGTCTTTCAATAAAAGTTCAGATACTTTTTCTGAAAGTTTCAAAGACGTAGAACGAAAAAAAGCTACCCACCTGTTTAGTGGATAGCCTTTTCGCAATTCTAGCTATTAGTATACACAGTGAGTTCGAAAAGTCAATATATTTTTGAAGGATGATGGTGTTTTTTGTAATCCGTATCAGATCTGATCTGACCTAATGGGTGCAGCATCATGCTGCCGTGATTGGTTATTTTTGTCTCAAGCCAGGTGATGAACCTATATAAAAAATCCAAGCTATTTCTGGATGGATTATTTTATGGTATAACAAATTCAAATTATATACGTCTAACACAGGAAATAGAATGTCAGTACTTTCACAAAATTATCAGCATCAATCTGCTCAGGAAAAATTGTATGAAGAATGGATGAGAAAAGGATTGTTTGCATGTAATCCTAAAAGCGGAAAAGAGCCGTTTACGATTATGATGCCGCCACCCAATGTGACGGGAAATTTACATTTGGGACATGCGTTAACCTACACGATTCAGGATGTGTTGTTGCGATATCAGAAGATGAAAGGCAAGGATACTTTATACCAACCTGGTACGGATCATGCAGGAATTGCGACGCAAATGTTGGTGGAACGTCAGTTGAATTCTGAAGGAATTAATCGCCATGAATTGGGACGTGAAAAATTCCTGAATCATGTGTGGACGTGGAAAGAAAAGTACGGCAGTGCCATTGTTGATCAACAAAAAAAGATGGGGATCACTGCGGATTGGGATCGTTCTAGATTCACAATGGATGCGGGATTGTCGGATGCGGTTCGTAAAGTGTTTATTGATTTGTACACTCAAAAACTGATTTACCGCGACAAGCGTTTGGTGAATTGGGATTGCAAACTACTGACCGCGGTTTCGGATTTAGAAGTTGAAGAAAAAGAAACAAACGGCAAGATGTATTATTTGCGGTATCCGTTGGTGTCTGACGCAACTCAATATATTGTGGTGGGAACGACTCGACCTGAAACGTTGTTTGGAGACGTTGCAGTTGCTGTGCATCCGGATGACGAACGTTATCAAGATCTGATTGGTCAGCGTATTCGTGTTCCATTAAATGGTCGAGAGATTCCAATTGTTGCAGACGAATATCCTGATCCTGAAAAAGGAACTGGGGCGGTAAAGATTACTCCTGCTCATGATTTTAATGACTTTGAAGTGAGTGAGCGTCATGGTCTGGAAAAGATTAATGTGATGGATATTCATGGAAAAATGAATGAAAACTGTCCAGTTGAATACCAAGGATTGGATCGATTTGAAGCACGCAAGAAAGCCGTTGAGGCTATGGAGGCGCTTGAGTGTTTAGATAGAATCGAAGATTACAAGCAATTGATTCCTCATGGGGATCGTTCTGGAACACCACTGGAACCACGGTTGACGGATCAGTGGTTTGTGGATGCCGCTGTTCTTGCAAAACGTGCATTGGAGGCCGTTGAAACAGGTGAGACGGTGTTTGTTCCCGATAACTGGAAACATACGTATTTTGAGTGGTTGCGGAATATTCGCCCATGGTGTATTTCTCGCCAGATTTGGTGGGGTCATCGCATCCCTGCTTGGTATGGTCCTGATGGACATGTGTTCGTTGCAGACTCTGCAGAGGTTGCGCATATTGAGGCTAAAGATCATTACGGTCATGCGGTTGAGTTGGCTCAGGATGATGATGTGTTGGATACGTGGTTTTCATCAGCTTTGTGGCCATTTTCAACGTTAGGTTGGCCAGAACAAACGCCAGAGTTGGATACTTATTATAGTACTGATGTATTGGTGACAGGGTTTGATATCATTTTCTTTTGGGTTGCCCGAATGATGATGATGGGGTTGCACTTTATGGGGAAGGTTCCATTTAAAGTTGTTTACATCCACCCATTGATTCGTGATGAAAAAGGGCAAAAAATGTCCAAGACAAAAGGTAACGTGATTGATCCATTGGTTGTGATTGAACAATACGGTGCGGATGCGTTGCGACTGACACTAAGCAGTTTAGCGGTTCATGGGCGTGATGTGCGAATGTCCATGGATAAGGTTGAAAGTTCCAGAAACTTTGTGACGAAATTATGGAATGCGGCAAAGTATGCGCAGATGCATAATGTCGAATTAGTTCCAGGATTTAACCCGGCCAGTGATGCAAAACTAACCGTGAATCGCTGGATTGGTGGAGCGTTAGAGGTGACCACAAAAGACGTGACAGCGGCATTGGATGAATACCGTTTGCATGATGCAGCTAACCTTTTATATGCGGCGGTTCGCAACCTGTTTTGTGATTGGTATATTGAATTTACAAAGCCGATTCTAAATGGTCAAGATGAGATTACAAAGTCAGAAACGCGTGCCACAATGGCATGGGCGTTAAAGCGATTGTTGACCGTATTGCAGCCGATGATGCCGTTTGTGACGGATGAGATTTGGGCTGCATTTAAACCAGAAGGATCGGCTGAATTTCTGTTAGAGCATGTATGGCCGATTTCTGAAAATCCGGATATGTCAGCGGTTTCGGAAATGAATTGGGTGATTGAATCGATCACTGCGATTCGTGCAGCAAGGGCGGAGCTGAACGTTCCTGTTGCAACGTTTGTTCAAACCAGCGTATCAATGGATGATAAACTTGAACAAGATTATTTGAACCGTAATCAATCCTTGGTTGAACGTTTGGCGCGAATTACGTTGACGGACTCTGTTTCAAAACCGTTGAATGTGATTGCTGGAAAGACAGTGTTTCAATTGAACATTCGCGATGTGATTGATTTGGAAGCTGAACATGCGCGATTGCAAAAGGAAAAAGCAAAAGTATTGGCTGATTTGAAAGTGGTAACCGGCAAGTTGTCGAATGCTGATTTTGTGGCAAGAGCGCCCCAAGAAATCATTGATGAAAATAAACAGCGTGAAGTTGACTTTAATGAACGGCTTCAAAAAATTGACGCATCGTTGGCACAGTTAGCATAAAATATTTAGCCCCCAAGTTGGGGGCTTTTGTTTATAAGCTGTGGAAAATAGTGGGGGCTATAACGTTGGCCTAGCCCCTGAAAAGTAATCCAAAATGCAAGATGCTCTCACCACAGCGGGGCATACTCTGCTATACCTGCCACTTTATTCTCCCGATTTTAATCCTATCGGGAAGAGGTGAGCTCAAATGAAATCCCTTAGACGTAAAGTGTCTTATCAAATAGTTGCCAGGTGGAGTGCTGAATTTAATAGTACTTACAAATAATCTTAAGGTCGCTTCTAATAACATTTTGTAATTCGTCTGAAACGACAGGGAGTAAACTGTAAATTATCACAGGGGCATTTTTATAATTTGTGTTGCGTTTGTTAACAATCTGTGTCTGTATAAATATATTATAAAAAAATTAATAAGAAATTTGTTGTTTAAAGCTGATGGACTTAACGTGTTATTAAACAAAGGATTTCTTATGCAATGTTTTCAATTAACTCTCCACAAATCTCCCTCTTTTAATATTTTTTTGTCTAATTCAGGAGTTTTATCATGAAAAAATTCTTGTTATTAACCTCTTGTATTTCCGCGCTGTCAGTTAACTTTGGATCTGAGGCATTTTCTTGGTCAAACAGAAAATACGAATTAAATCAGCAATTATCTAAAATAATGCAATATTCAAGACCATTACAAAATGATTTTCCAAAAGATGCTGAAAACATAGTCTTGAAAATAGAGGGAGTTGTTAAGGCAACCACGCCTGAAGCTGCTCTTGAAATACTTGAACGACTTATTAACACGGAGCTTTCAATATCAGATGGAGCTACTCCTAGAGTTTTAGTAAAAGATATTCCGGCAGAAACAAAACAAAAAAAGACGCCCATTAAATCAGAGAAATGGACATCTTCAAGATGGCTAGAAAGCAATGCGGTGGCAGTGTTACAAAGTTGGGAGCGAGAGTTATATTCAAACCCTAATATAGAAGTTAATTACCTTGAAAGAGATCATGATTGTTGGGGACTGTTTTCAAATTATGGGGTTAGGGCGAAATTCACAGAATATAAAACGGAGATCATAACCACTAAGGATGCAGTAAAAAAGACTCACAAGCTTTCAATGCTTTTATACTTTGCCCAAGAACTTAAGTCTAGAATTTTACAACAGCATAAGCATTTAATGGAAGGTAAAAAGGCAACTCTTTGGGCAAAACAAGAAATAGAAAACATGAAAGCAAGACAAGAAGCTATTCGCCAAAAGAAGCTATTTGAAGAAGCTCTAATTAAACAGAGAGAAGATGAAAAAAAAGGGTTAAACGCAGCCGGGTTAAGAGAGCTTGGTTTAAGTAAGCTTTTGGGTATAAATGGACAGCAAGAAAATTCTTTTTTTGCAACAAAATTATTTGAAGAGGCTAAGAGCAAAGGAGATGCTGAAGCCTGCATTCTGCTGGCCAAAATGGAATTTTATGGGGGGTTGAACTTAGCGTCTATATTGCGAGGAGCCCCAGAGCTTGAGCAATATTCTTTTAGAGATGAAAAAATATCATATATGGGCGATAATATTAGAATAGCTTTAGAAAACGGCTATCCTGGATCATTTCATCCTAACACCTCAAAATTTAATGATTATTATAATAATTATATTAATCTTCTAAGCGAACACAGAAGACGAATGAAGGAGATGGATGAGGCAAAGGATGATGGAGTTAAGTTAAATCAATTAGGACTTTACTATAAAGATATCCCTATGCCTCAGAAGAGGGATCATAGTCATGCAGTTCGCTTATTTCGCTTGGCTCATCAGGCGGGTAATTTAGATGGATCTCTTAATTTTGCTTTAGTACATTTACAGGGTTTGTATGGTGAGTGTGTAAACGTTCATGAAGGATATAGAGTTTTGCAAGAAGCCTATAAACGTGGTGATCGACTAGATTTAAGAGCTTCTCCCGTTAATCTCCAATATTGGAATGTAGCAACTAAAGATCTACAATTAGAAGATAGAAAACGTTTAGAAGCTAAGGCTGAACAAGAAGCTGCGCGTTTGCAAGAAGAGATAAAAGGGTTAGGGGCGGAAGCATTAACAGCGCTTGCTAAAGATTATGAAGCTGGAACGAACGGAAAGGTAAAAGACTTACAGCATGCGTATGCGGTGTTTAAAAAAGCAGTAGATATACAAGGAGGATATGGCTATCAAAAAGGGGAAGCCTGCTTTCATGTAGGGCGATATTTATTCCTAGGGTTAGGTGGAGTGCTTAAGAACTCCAGCGAAGCAGCCAAATATTTTCAACAGGCCTATTCAAGCTATCACACCTGTCCTAATAATATGGATTCAGTCACTCAGCAAGCATGGGAATCAGCTACACGTGAGCAACGCAACGAGACTATCCGTCAAAGGGATGCTGAAAATGCACGTCGAGTAGTAGAAAAACAGGGAAAGAATGCCCAACAATTAAGAGAGCTTGGGATGTGTTATTTGATGGGGAAAAAAGAAAATAGATATCATCGATTCGATCACGTCTATGGAAAGGAGCTTCTATTAGAAGCTTATACACAAGGAGATGTAGAGGCTACACTTTTACTTGCTCAAGCAGAATTCTATGGTGGACGTAGCTGTTGGGCATCGTCTTTTGAGCTTTCTTCTGTTTTAAAAAATGGAGATGTTCTAGTACGCCCATCATTTCTATATTCAAATGAAAAGTCTCAAAGATACTGTCAAGAAGCTTATCGTCGAGGCATTAAAGATTGCAATGATCCGAGATTTGCAAAATTCAATGCATTTTATGGGGATGCGATTAAAGAATTAAAAGTAGAAGAAGCTCTTTTAGCACAAAAAGCTGAGGCACTAGTAGAAAAAGAACGCTTAGCAAAAGAGGTGGAAGAAAACGCTCAAAAGCTTAGAGAAACAGAAGAAAGACGGAAGCGTGAGGAAGAAGAACGAAACGCGGTAGAAGCACAAGGTACAACAGAAGTCGCTTTGTCAACCAGAGATGGCTATTATGCTGCGACTATATATGACCCTGCTGAGAGGGAGTGTACGGAGGTTGAATTTGAAGCTGATGATACTTCAGAAGAGCAGGATACAGTACACCCATTATTTGCAGTAACAAATGTTCAATCAGACGATTTGTCACCTGCTTATATTACAAGAAGTGCGCTAATGAGTCAGCCTTATCTAGCTCACGATCAACTAACGCCTGAAGCAATTGTAGAACATGAGGAGATAGCAAAACTTAGTCCAGTAGAATGGGATGAATCTCAACTGGTTAAGTTAGGTTGGACCCCGCAAGTATTTGCTGACGCAAAAAGAAAGCTTGATGATGTCGAATTAGGCACACTCTTTAGTAGAAGCGTTCGAAAGATATGCAATTATGGAATAGCGGCCACTTCTATTGAAGGAATTTTGAGCTTAGATGGGATGCTTGAAACTAATTGGCAAGGTATTCTTGATGCATATATACACTCCGTTATTTTTAAAAAGGATGTAACCGATTTAAGTGTTACCGAAGTGGTTCAAGCCTTTAATAATTTAAATACCAAGAGCTCACTTGAACTGCGCGATTTAATAAAAACACAACTTTATGATGTATTAGATCAATTCGGAAAATCATTAGATGGAAGTGACCTGCCCGTATCAGAGTGGACTAAAGAACAAGTAAAAAAATGGAGTGGTGGGATAAAAGCCATATCTACCCGAGTGGGCAGAGAAAATAAAATAGTGCCAATTTTAGCAGTTGTTATGCGTGCTGTAGAATTAGCAAATAAAAAAGGATATATCCCGCGTGCAACGCAAATAATTTCCGCTCTTGGTTCTTTAAATACCGTTGATAAAAAGGGAAGACTTTTACAAATCGCAACAGGAGAAGGTAAGTCAATTACAACGGCTATGATTGCGAGTGTTCGGGCGCTATGGGGTGATAAGGTAGATATAGCGTCCAGTTCTGAAGTATTAAGCAGCCGTGATGCAAAGGAACAAAAGGGTATCTATGATCTTTTAGATGTAACGTGCGCTGATGCTGTGGCAGACGATGAAGTCGCTCTTCAAAAAGCATATTTGGCAGATGTTGTGTATGGGACTATACACTCATTTAGCGCCCATGTCCTTTTAGAAGAATTTGAAGGAAAAGAACGACGAGGCAAAAGAGCCTTCGATGTTTTGTTTATAGATGAGGCTGATAGCTCACTGGTAGATCAAATTGATGTTTATACGCAACTATCCAAGCCCATGTCAGGGATGGAAAGCATGTTGCCTTTACTTGCCGTTGTATCGAAAAGAGTAGAAGATGCGCTTAAAGAAGGAAAAAATATCGAAACAATTCGAGAAGAAACCTTTGTTTATCTGGAGTATGAACTTGGAGGCGAAAGTGATCAAACCTTAAAAATCCCTCAACATTTAAGGAAGCTTGCACGCTATCAAGTACCACTTTGGATTGAAAGTGTGCTTAGAGCAAATTTTTATCATCGTCAAGATAAAGATCACGTTGTAGCAGATAACGGAGCAATTTGCCCCATAGACTATCAAAACACAGGGGTCGTACATACCAATCAGGTGTTTAGTGACGGAGGGCATCAGTTTTTACAATTAAAAGCAGAAAGTTATTTAACCGCTGAAAACTTTGTCGGATCTTTTATTTCCCCATTAAGTTACGTTAAACGCTATGGGGGCAATATTTCTGGGTTGACTGGAACACTGGGAAATGAAGTTACACAGTCATTTATGAGAAGTGTTTACGATGTAGATTTTGTTTCAATACCGTCCTATAGACCCAAGCAGCTTAAAGAATACGAACATAAAGTGTTGGATAATCGGGGGGGTTGGAGTGATGCAATTATTCAATCTATTGTAGATGAGACCTCGAGTGGTCGTAGTGTGTTGGTCTTGTTTGAAACAAAAGAAAACTTAGAAAAAGTTAAAAATGAATTTCAGAAGCACATTCCAATTTTTCCAAGTCAAAATATTCATTGTTATTTCCGAAATGATTTAACACAGGAACTACCAAAACCTTTGTTAGGCGGGCATGTTGTCTTTGCAACAAACTTAGCAGGAAGAGGGACTGATCTTGAACTTGCCATCGAAGTGGATGCCTGTGGGGGTCTTCATGTGTGTACGACTTTTTTGCCTTTAAACGAACGTGTTGAAGCCTAAAACTTTGGGCGTACCGCGCGTCAAGGAAAGAAAGGAACGGCACAGTTATTAATCTGTGCAGCAGATTTGAACGATGCGTATATTGATAAGAAATCCGAATATCACAGTCCTTATGATATTAGTGATATTCGAAACAAACATCGGGTGTTAGTTCAGCAGAAAAAGCTTTCTGATATACAAACATATAATAATCCAGAAGCCTTGATGCAAGATCAAATCTTTCAAAGAATAAAATCTATGATACTGCAGCTAAGAACGTCAACTTCTGTGGAAATTGCAACTGCTCCACGTCCAATTCCGGCCTTTTTAATGGAGTTGGAGTCTTCATCAAAAATTCTAGAACAAGGTAAGTTTAATCAAGTCAGCGATTTATGGGCGCAACAACATCTATTAATGCATAGCTATGCCGAAAGTATCTATGTTCATCAAACACATAAATTGAGAGATCGCATAGACGAATTAAGTTTTTATATGTCAGAGGAGATTAAACACAATCGTCCTAATCATATCATTGAATTATTAGTTGATGGTTTTGAGTTGACAGAATTTGAAGCGCAAGAACGTTTAATAGAATATGTATGGCATCATAAAGCAAAACATAACTTGGATGAATTCCAAAAACTAATACCTTTATATAATGATGCTTCTCCGGAATTGTTTGAAGCTTTTTCACATATTCTTTCTAAACGAGTTTTTATAGTCCCCTTTATGGTTAAAACCTTCGCCTTCCAGGCGAAAAAGACTTCAGTCCTTGGTAAAGGAAAAGAGGCGAGGTATTGAAAAAAAGGAGTAAATATGATACCCTAGCTTAGTCTTCAAGCGCTAGCGCTTGAGAAACGCGACGGGTATCATATGACAGATTATAGCAAAACCAGCCACACCGTATTTTACCATAGATATCACTTAGTATGGATCACCAAGTATCGTAAACGAGTTCTAAGTGGTGAATTAAGATTACGAGTGCGTGAGGTGATCGCACAGGTTGCTGATGAACTGGGTGTTAAGGTTTGCAATGGCGTGTTGTCAGCAGATCATGTGCATATTTTTGTAGAAATACCTCCCCACGTATCGGTCAGTGAATTTGTAAAAATAGCAAAGGGACGATCGTCAAGAAAGATTCAGCAGGAGTTTCCTAATATCAAGAAAGAATATTGGGGAAGACACTTCTGGGGGCGAGGGTTCTTTAGTTCAACGAGCGGCAATGTTACTGATGACATCATTAATGCCTACATCAACAATCATACGGACTCTTTCCAGTCAAATAACCTTTCTAATATCTCTTTAGAGTAGTCAGAGACTTCCAGTCTGTAATTACAACCTACCAGCTTCAGCTGGTAGTGGTTGAGTATACCTCAAGAAGGAGAAATTAAGGCATACGGTAATCCTCAATACAATCCTATCGTATTGGGTGAACTCACCGGAGGTGCTAATGCATTTGATGAGATAAACTTAGGAAATGAATGGGTCGTTTCGGACGTATTAGATGACGGTAATTGCTTCTTTAGGGCAATGGCACATCAATTTAAACTGACGAACCATGAGTGGGCTTCGAAAGAGTTTTTATTTTACGATCTAAGAACAGATTTACATAAAAAAGATGATAATGGGGTTTGGAGAGATAATGAAGATATACAAGCCTTTGCAAAGAAGCATAACTGTATAATTGCAATTGTTACCCATGAACACATGTGGTCAAAAGAAAGAAATTCTTGTGATTATACGTATCACTTTTATGATAAGGGCGAGTACAAGGTATTAAAAGCATCAGATCCTGAGTTCAAATTGCCCAAGGATCAGACCGTTTATAAATTGGCACGGAAGGCAAATCATTTTATGTCTGTTGTAACGGATCCTAAAACAGACGTCAAAGCCGCTGTTCTTCCGTCTATATTTGATTTAATTCCGCACTACCGTCAATTAAAGGCGCAACGTGTGCCGAATCAATCCCCGCGCCATCTATTAAAACGATATGTTCGAGTGCTTCCTCAAGATCGCAGTTCATATGAAATACTAATGAAGGCTGCTAAACCAGTGATAAGTGTCTTTGATGATACTATGAATATCCCCGTACTAACACGCGATGAACATAACTTCTTGGAGGCAGAATATCAGAACGCACAAAGGGGCTATTATCAAACCTATTTCGACCATGAAAAAGACTTTCAAGAAAAAGTATTGGAAGAGTTTATTGTCACTATAAAAAAGTTGTTTGCAGAGCCAAGAGGGCTTGCAATTTCTATGAAAGATCTAATGCAGGTAGTTGATAAGCTAAAATGGACTGAGTGGGGAGAGATGTTAGAAATAGCGCTTACACATGTCCCCGATGCGCTTTATATTGCATATTACGCTCATGCGCGGAAATTAGTACTAAAACAGAGTAGTAAGGAAAGAGTTCGCTTGATGTTAGAAAAAGCTAAGGAGTATTTAGCAGATCCCGCATCTTCATGGAGGCTGATTAGTATGTGGACGCAACCTCAAGCGGGTACAGTCCTTGAAAAACAAATTATTGGTCGACTGTGTTACGAGGGACAATTAACACAAAATATTGAAACTAATATTAGCGCTATTGATACGTGTAAATCCGGCAATATAATTACGGTCGGCTCATTTGTACCTTTTGAATTTGAAAAGATGGGCGTCTTACCTGAAGATGAGTCTGCAATAAAAACAAATGGTGTGCCTGCAATGTACGCCTTGCAAGAAACAATGCCGAAGCCCGAATGGTACGATATTGCAGGAATGGTTGTTTTGGGAATTGGTCAAGCTATAGTCGGAGGGCTTTTAACAGCAACTGGTATTGGTGGATCTATAGGGTTCAGTCTGCTTTCTGACGGGATACAAGACTTATGGCAAGGTATGAAATCTGGATGGATGGGCACAGCAATTGATTGGGGTAGTTATTGGTTAAACAAAGGGTTTTCGGCTTTAATGATGGTAGCTGGGTCTGCGTGGTCAAAATTAACGGCGGGAACGACTGCCAGCCAACAGGCGGTTAAGGAAGCCACGAAAGAAGCGACAAAGGAAATCACAAAAGAAGGTGTAAAACTAGCAGCAAAAGAAGTAACCCAAGCTACGGCCGCAGATCTAATCGTTAGTGCTGTGAAAAGTGCAGCACTTAATATTGTGCTGAGTGAAGGGCTTGAATACTTAAGATCTAAAGCAATAGCTAGTTTTCAAAAAGAGATGCAAGAAAAAGCAATGGAATATATTTGTCCATTATTTGAAGAGGAGGACTTTAAAGCAGCCTTAAATCAATTATTAGTCTTCAATAGTGGGACAGAGGGTAGGTATAAGTTCCAAGCAAACATACGCGAGCACATGGATAGCTGGATAAAAAACAACAGTACAACATGTTTAGCGAGCATTTCCAATATCTTAAGCACATTACAAGGTGCCCGACGATCTGAGTTACTTTCTTTCTTGGAAATGGTGACATACGGAGCGACGACTGCTTACAATTTAGCATCAACACTTGATTTCTTAAAAAACTATACTAAAGAATTGAAACAATTGATTATAAGAAAAGCTTCTGAGCTTCATGCATTGGAAAAAATAGCGATGGATGTATCTGGTTTATCCAAGGAAAAGGTCTCTAAATGGATCGAGTGCCTTCAAGGTTCCGGCTTATTTAAGAGTACTCACCCCTATACCATAGAGACTGTGGTGGGGGAACTTAACGCTGAAAAAGCATTGTCTGCAATATTAAAAGCAACTGAATCTTTAGGCATACACGGAGAGTCTGCAAAAGGGCATCCATTAACGAAGTTAGCACAACGGTTAATAGAGGCTGCGGTGTGCGCTCATCAAAATGGGTTAACGAAAGAAGAGTCAATTTGGGTTCAACTAGCGTCGGGAGCACTTGAAGGAAAAATTAACAGCGGCATTGGAATGCAGGCACAACAATTGGGATCTAAATTTATTAAGTGGGGTGCGTCTGCATTAAGCTCACTCAGAGAGCAGGATCGTAAAGAAGTGTTAATAGCAAAAGGAGACTCTTTAACCTCAGAAGAAGCACAAGAGTTAAGAGACATAGAGCATAGGGAGGTGGCACACTTACAGGCAGAGTTGGATGTGGGAGGAGAGTTGTCCACGGATGATATCAAGAAATTGGGTCGGCATAAGGCATTAGAACAAGCGGTGATAATCTCTCGAATGCAGCATTTAAACGATAAGCATCGGATGGGGGATTGGACGCCAGCAGATAAGAAAGCATTGGAGGGTCTTAACAGTCGAGACTATTCTAGATTAAAATCTGAGCACGATGCAGGGTTGTCGTTAACACCTGAGGAGACGAAGAGGCTGGATGGCTATGAGGCTCAAATTGCTGCAGATAATGCAAGAAAAGCGGAGCAGCAGCAACGTTTGACCGAAACCCCAGAAGAAAAAGCAAGGCGACAACAAGCGATCGTTGATGGAATAAAGGCTGATGCAGAAAGAGATATTGCAAAGGGTCGAGCTAATGAGGCAGCTATAGCAGCCCAGCGAGCCTTAGAAGAAGCCCAACGACAACGAGAAGCAGCGGCACGGCAAGCGGCGGCGGAATCGAGGAAGAAAGATCAAGATCCAACGCCGGGTCCAGCTCTCGGAACCTTGCCTGCAGTGGCGAGTGGGAAAGCGGCGGTAGATCCAGAAGCTTTGGATTCAATGGGAGTGGTGCAATTTTTGCGACAACAAGAAGAGGTTAAAAAGCGTTTAGCAACGATGTTTGCGCCTGCTCAATTACATGGAATCGTAGAGGCGGCGAAACCAATGGATCTTAGGCAGAGTGCTGCTGCAAAAATGGAATCGGAAATTCAGCGATTAGAAGGGCTAGCAAAAGAACGTCCGTTAACATTCATGGAACATGAAGGCTTAGCGTGTGCTCGCGAACTCATAACAGATCAGTGGGCAACGAATATAAGTCATAAAGAATTAATTGGTGTGGCAATCGGACTAGCTATGGCGCCTGGGATAGTTGCAGCGCCTTTGGTTGCAGGAGCATCGATAGCACTTTCAGTAGGTGCCAATTACGCTGGTAAGAAGGTTGCAATTGCGTGTGGAGCGGATCAGACAACTGCTGAAAATGTTGGGATGATCGCGGCAATCATAGCAGGAGGAGCTGTAGGATGTGTGAGAGCCCCGATTGTAACTGCGGTTGAAACGGTGTTAGCGGTAGGAGCGGAACGAGGGACAGAAGCAGCGTTGCTTGCAGCGGGTTGCAGTCACGAAGCTGCATCTGATATTGCGGCAGTTGTAGGAGCCTGGACACCCTTAATGACTGGGGGAAGAGTCGGAGCATTGGCAGATCGCGCTGTGATTACAACAGGACGCACCTTAAGAACCGCAGGAAGTCGCGTTGTGTCTGAGGTAAGCCGATTAGATGTCAGGGTTGATCGACTGGCTGCGGGCACTGCGTTTGGGAATGTGAGTGTTGGAGTAAAACCTAGAGCGGCGGCTGTAAGGTCAACCTCTGCTCCGCATGTTGCACGGACGGTGCCTGCGGCAAACTCAGCCGCCGCCGAATGGAGACAACCGATGGAGGTTGCACCGAGGAGTGTGCAGATGACGGCACCGTCTGCGCGGACGACGATGCCAGCTGGGTATTTGGTACCCGTAAGGCATGTGCCCGCAGTTCACCATGGGCCGGGAATACGATCAACACCCTTAACGCAACGTGGTGGAGCACTTGGACATCCTGTGCGATTCGGTACCAATGAGCCTGTGTTAACGCAGACACGCCCTGTGCCTGCTGCAGCAGAAGCGCCACAAACACGGGGACGCCCCACTACTGAACGTCCTGTGCAACCCCGAGCTTCAAGTGTGCCAAGACCATCTGGTTCGAGAGAGATGGTAGAGCCATCTTTTTCGGAAGCTACTGTAACCGCAGGTGAAGCCCGTGCTGCTGCCGCAGAAGCAATTGGAGCTTCCGTGAGTAAAGCTCCGGTAGGATTAACGCAAGAAGCTATAGAAGTATTAAGCACACCGGGTCGCATATGTCCAGTAACTGGAACAGGTCCCGTATCGATAAATTGTTCAAATTTTGAAACATTGAGCTCTACTACGTTCACAAAGACAGGCGCGCTTAGAGATAAAGTACAGTTTTGGAGACATTTTAGAGAAAAATATGATACTGTATTTCCAGAAATTTGGAGTGAGACGAATTTAATCAAACTTCGGGAAGGGAAAGCTCCAATAGTTGATGAGGCATGGTTAAAATACTTTCCAGAACATGCTAAATACGCAAAAGATAAATTAGAACATCACCATATTAATCATGGAAATATTGCTATTCCACTTCCAAAAACAATGCATAGGACGGGTTTATTCGATACTATGAACCATCATCTTGAAAAATTTATTAAAGAGGTAGCAGAATGATTTTGAATCTTGAAGATTTATTTCAATTTATGAAAAAACACGCAAAAGAGGAACCTTTAATAGCAGAAGACATAATGATTTCTGCTCCTGGTATATCAACGGACGAAACCAATAGAATGATTGAGGCATTTCCCACATTACCTAATTCATATTTAAGCTTTATTACAAAGTATGATGTAAAGCAAATAGATCTTGCTGGATACGAAATAAGTGTTTGCAATCAAAAAAGCAATAATTTCGCTAGAGAAATGATTTTTTGGAATGGAGCTACCGAAAGGAGGTATCCCATTTCTAAAAGACATGATCTTGTTTACTTTGGTAGCGATGGATTTGATGAGTTTTTTGTGGCGGGGACTAAGAGTGATTATAAAGAAGGCGAAATCTTATCAATTGATCATGAATGCTATGAAGATAAGTCCATTCCAATAAAGCGAGTGGCCCCTGATTATGAAACGTTTTTGATTATTTGTGCCAATAAGTATCAATTGCAAATGAATGGCGAACAAGGCTTGGAAACATTTATGAAGGAATTAAGACTGCGATTAGATGCCTTAAACCTACCCAAAGAATATTACGATTATTGGGTCTGGTAAACTTCCAGCGCATTTCGCTCCACAATGCCATCATGCACACTGGGGCGAATTGTGCTAATGGGGATGCAGCGTCACTTTGCGATAGGAGTTTTGCAACATTTGATGCTGTACGAAAGTTTGAAGTTCATTTACCCTATGAGGTTTGGTATAATAACAAAAGTCCAGACCACATGAAAGCATCAACACTTAAAGTGAAAGAGGCTTTAGAAAGTGGAGCGCTTAAGGAAAGAGATTTAGCCAATTGGATTCATGAAAGCCATGCACTTAGAGGTGAAACGTTAAGTGCAAGCCAATTAGCTAATGAAGTGGCTATGGTTAAAGATGCAATTATTAGAGGTGAAACTCAAATACCAGGCTTTACGTGGCACCATCATCAAGAAACCGGTCGAATGGAATTAATTCCCAGATGGGTACACGATACTGTAAAACACAGTGGGGGCAATTCAATATGGCCAATTAATCCCGCAATAAGAGAAAGATAATTATGAGCAATAAGAGTTTTGTTGTTGTAGGGTATCCTCAAGATATAACTATAGATCAGTTTAAAAAAGCTGAAGAATTGATGAAGGTTAAGCTACCTTGTATATTTTATAACCTTATAAAAGAATATGATAGAGGGCGCCCTAAAAATAATGAGATTAAGCTAATTATGCCTGGTCAAAAATATTATGACGTTAATCAGTTTGGTGCATTTTTATCATTTAACCCAAGAACTATGAGCTATATAGTTAGTGATTATTTATATAAACCCGAACACCAACCCCAAGATGAGCGGTATGTAGCTTTCGGAGAAACAGGGAATGGAGACAAGTTTTTCTTTTTCTATGAAAATGGAAAAGATGATCCTCAACCCAAAGTATATTATTGGGCACATGAATATTCGGACATTGATGGTGGTTTAGTCTTTTTAGCTAATAGCTTTGAAGAGTTTTTGGATATGCTAAAACCCGATGGCTATTACACTGGCTGATAAGCTCGTTTAATTCTCACTAAAGACCCAGGCTTACATCTTGGGTCTTTTTTGTTAACGTTGCACACTTCGCCACGTAGTGGATACAATGCGAGCGTTGGAGTAAAACCTAGAGCTGCAGTAAGATCTATAGCTGCTCCGCATGTTGCACGGACGGTGCCTGCGGCAAACTCAGCCGCCGCCGAATGGAGACAACCGATGGAGGTTGCACCGAGGAGTGTGCAGATGACGGCACCGTCTGCGCGGACGACGATGCCAGCTGGGTATTTGGTACCCGTAAGGCATGTGCCCGCAGTTCACCATGGGCCGGGAATACGATCAACACCCTTAACGCAACGTGGTGGAGCACTTGGACATCCTGTGCGATTCGGTACCAATGAGCCTGTGTTAACGCAGACACGCCCTGTGCCTGCTGCAGCAGAAGCGCCACAAACACGGGGACGCCCCACTACTGAACGTCCTGTGCAACCCCGAGCCTCCAGTGTGCCTAAAACGTCTGCGGTGAGAGAAAAGTGCGAGGTTGATTGTTTAGAAGCTGTCGTAAGTAATAGACCTTTAAGTTTACCATACATTGAGAGTGGACGGTATCTACCCGGAAAGGCTATAATGAGCTTTGAGCTAACTAACCCACCTGTATTAATGAGGGGGACGCATAATAATGCTGCGAAAATACCTTTAGAGGTAGCTGAAAAATTAATAGGAAAAAATTTTAAAACTTTTGATAGCTTAAAAAAAGCTTTTTGGATTGAAATGTCAAAATCAAGTTATGCAAGAGATTTCGAAGAGGTAAATTTAAGATCTATGCGTTTAGGAAACGCTCCAGATGCACACCCAAGCCAATGGCTTGGAGAAAGAAAATCGTACGAACTTCACCATATGACTCCCATTCATGATGGAGGCGCAGTTTATGATATGTCTAACTTATTAATCAGTACTCCCAAGTATCACAAAGAAGTTCTTGAAAAAGGGTACCATTACAAGAGAGTAAAGAAATGAACAAGATTATTAACGATAATGAAGCAATTAGTTTGATAGAATCTTTATACAATGGTGTTCAAACTTCTGAAAAAGAAAGAAGTTTGATATGGGATAGATTAGAAAACTACCAAACAGGTATAGCGGAGGTTATTTTTGCTTTAGAAAAAAGAATAGATTCTAAAGAAATACTTCGGCTTGCAAGAGAAAAAAATAAACCTATTATTTTATAGAAAAGTAAACTAAATCGAAGGTTTTACATAGCATCATCATCAAGAAACTGGACGTATGGAGTTAATTCCGGATTGGATTCATAACACAGTCCGACATTCTGGTGGAAATTCAATATGGCCACGCGATCCATTAATAAAAGGAAGATAAATATGAGATACAAAAACGTAGTTATGGAAGATAATTATCCCAATCCACTTAGGAAAGAGAGTTTTGAAAAAGCTGAGCAAGTTATCGGCGTAAAGTTTCCATATCCATTATATGAGCTTGTAAAAGATTACGACAGAGGATCTCCCAAGGATAATAGAATTAATCTGGTTATGCCAGGGGGGGGGGGGGGCATGACGTTAATGCGTTAGGAGCATTTTTATCATTTGATGATACCGAATCAAGTTATATTGCTGGAGCCTATTTATATAAACCCGAACATCAACCGCAGGACGAACGTTTTGTCCCCTTTGGAACCACAGGGAATGGAGATAAATTTTTCTTTTTCTATGAAAATGGAAAAGATGATCCGCAACCTAAAGTGTATTATTGGGCACATGAATATTCTGATATTGAGGGCGGTTTAGTGTTTTTAGCCAACAGCTTTGAAGAATTCTTAGATATGCTAAAACCCGATGGGTATTATACCAATCGATAAGCTCAATTAATTCTCACCAAAGACCCAGGCTTACATCTTGGGTCTTTTTTGTTAACAGGAAATGCAGGAGCAGCATTAGCGATTGTGAAGGATGTGACGGTTGGAAGTCGGAGTGGATCGATTTAGGGAGTGGGTTTTATCCCCCCCACCCGAAGATCACTGAGGGTGATTAGGGCACAACTGTTGAAAGTGACTCGAAGAAGTGTTTAACGATATTAAAATCACCCACTTAAACACCAAGCTATGAATATTATAAAAAGCTTTATATTGTGTAAATTAGTCGCATATCTATTGCTTAATTCATACATCTCTGTATCATTGACACAATTAATTGTTTTATCAATGATTTCACCTGTTCTATTGATTTGCTGTCAAAAACATTCTTTTTCAAATCACTTTCAACAGTTGTGGTGATTAGGGCGGGGGGTGCGCTGAAAATCAAATTTTAAAAAAACATTAACCTTTATTAATTCGCAACATGCCAACCTGCGGTTGGATCCGATAAATTAGATTGGACGTATTTTGAGACACCTTGTAAGAAATGAGATTTCTGAACTGTTGCAATGTTGTATTTTTGAAATCCGTGTCTGTTCGAATCGGATCTAACCTAACGGATGCAACGGCACGTTGCCAGAAGCAAGCATGCGCCATGCATAGAATGAGAAAATCGTAGAGAAGTTTTTGCAAAAGAGATGGGTGCGGGTTGATGGGCAGTAGACATTGTTTGCAAAGTAAGGTGACCTTTCAATGTTGTATGCCCGCTTTATCCGTGTTTGGCTATAATTTGCCTCAAGCCAAGTGAACTTATAAAAAGAACCAGATGATTATTGTTTCATAAGAATCGTTATGGTATTTTGAGAAAATGAGATTGTCTTGAAGTCTGTAAATACTTTGTAAGTAAGTTCCGTATAGACTAACTAAAATACCTGGATAAGGAAATAATCGTGAAACAATTAAGTAAAAATTTTGTAATGTGGGTCGTTATTGTTGCGGCGCTGCTGATTGTATTAAATTTGTTTAGTGATGGTGGTGGGCAAAAAGCTCAACAAGAGCTTTCATATTCTGAGTTTTTACAACGCATTGATAGCAACCAAATTCGTCAAGTCACTATTAAAGGTGCGACCATTATTGGTATTTTAGAAGATGGATCTGTCTTTAAGTCATACAGCTTGCGCGATCAAAATATTATTGATCGTTTGCAAAAGGCTAAGGTTCCGTTTAAAGAACAGCCTATGGATGATGGTTGGAATATTTGGTCGTTCTTGGCTCATACACTGCCGATGATTATCTTAATTGCTATTTGGATTTTTGCATTGCGTCAGATGCAAGGCGGTAACAATAAAGCAATGGGGTTTGGTAAGTCGAAGGCAAAGCTAAGTTCAAATTCTAAAAAGGTAACCTTTGCTGATGTTGCTGGTGTAGAAGAAGCAAAAGAAGAATTGGAAGAGGTTGTTCAGTTTTTGAAAAACCCAGCAAAGTATCAAAAGCTTGGAGGAAAGATTCCCCGTGGCGTGTTGTTGGTGGGGCCTCCCGGTACGGGTAAAACGTTATTGGCGCGTGCTGTTGCGGGTGAGGCGAATGCTCCATTCTTTAGTATTTCTGGATCTGATTTCGTAGAAATGTTTGTGGGCGTTGGTGCAAGTCGTGTTCGTGATATGTTTGAACAAGGACGTAAAAGTGCACCGTGTATTATCTTTATTGATGAAATCGATGCTGTGGGCCGCCATCGTGGAGCGGGTTACGGTGGAGGCAATGATGAGCGTGAACAGACTTTGAACCAGCTGTTGGTTGAGATGGACGGGTTTGAAGAAAATGATACCGTCATTATTATTGCGGCAACAAACCGTTCAGATGTGTTGGATCCAGCATTGCTGCGTCCCGGTCGTTTTGATCGTCAGGTGAATGTAGATTTAGCTGATCTAAAAGGTCGTGAAGCAATTCTAAATGTACATGCGAAACGCGTACCATTGGCCGCAGATGTGGATTTGAATGTGGTGGCTCGCGGTACTCCTGGATTTTCAGGAGCCGATTTACAAAATCTAGTCAATGAGTCTGCATTATTGGCGGCTCGTCATAATAAAAAAGCTGTGACAAGTGTGGAGTTTGATGAAGCTCGCGATAAGATTTTGATGGGGCCTGAACGTAAGAACAAGATTATGTCTGAGGACGAGCGTCGCTTGACAGCATATCATGAAGGTGGACATGCGTTGGTGGCCTATATCTTAAAAGATAGTGCTCATCCTATTCATAAAGCAACAATTCTTCCTCGTGGGCGTGCATTAGGTATGGTGCAACAATTGCCAGAGAAAGATCAGATTTCGAGAAGTTATATTCAAATGAAATCAGAGATCGCTATTTTTATGGGGGGGCGAGTTGCCGAAGAATTGATCTTTGGAAAAGACAAAGTAACATCTGGAGCATCAAGTGATATTCGTGGGGCGACTCGGATTGCTCAAGCAATGGTGACAGAGTTTGGTTTGACCGAAGAGCTTGGTACTGTTCATTATAATTTGAATGGTCAAGGATATGAATCTGCAAAGGTGTCTCAAAAAACATATGAGATGATTGACCACAAAGTTCGTGAGATTGTATCTGAAGGGCTGGCAAAAGCTAAAGATATTCTAACGAAAAACGTGGATGTATTGCACAGATTAGCTGAAGCTTTGTTACAGTATGAAACGCTTACAGGCGCCGAAATTGCGGATGTAATTGAGGGGAAGGTCATTCGTCAAAATGAAGAACTACCCAAGAAGCGTCGGACAAAACCAAAGGTTGATGAAACGTTACCTCCAGTGAGTGGAGATATTGAGCCAACACCGCAGGCGTAATGACGATGGAATCATTTATTCAAAAGTATGGGTATTTTGCTGTTTTTTTAGGGTCAACCATCGAGGGTGAGTTGATCCTAATGACGGCTGGGTATTTTGCATACATGGGGGTTTTGGATTTAAGCTGGGTAATTGTGTTTGCGTTTTTAGGAACTTTGATTGCTGATCAGGGGTGTTTCTTTATCGGGCGATATTATGGTCCGCGGTTATTAGAGCGATTTCCAAAATTGAAAAAGAAATCGGAAAAGGTATTTAGGTTGTTACATGCGTATAAAAACCTTTTTATTATGACCTTTAGATTTGTGTATGGTATACGTATTGCAAGCCCTTTGATCATTGGAGCCAGTCAGTTAAGCCCGAAGCGATTTACGGTTTTAAACTTTCCAGCGGCATTAATTTGGGCGATCGTGATTGCGTGGATTGGATATTTTTTCGGTGGAACCTTTGAGGTGATTTTGGAAAATATGCATCGCATTCAGAGGTATGGCTTGTTTGTTGGTGCGCCGATTGCAGTGTGCGTGTGGGCGGTATACAAAGTGTATCTAAAACATTATCGAGATTAGTATGGTTAAAATAAGTACGACTCAATTTCAAGGTTTTGAATTCAGTGTTGTTTATGATACGAAGCTGATTTTTTCAGGATTTTTTTCACCAAACGATCTTCCCAAAGAAGTAATGCCGTTAAATCCAAGTCGGGATTCTGAAACCTTAGCTAAAGAAATATGTGCGAGGTATGAAGACTCTGATTGTGATCAGTTGCCGTTACCGATGGCGCTGTCTGGAACTGAGTTTCAAATGAAAGTGTGGAAATCTATCAATGAGATTTCAAAAGGTCAGACACTTACATATACTAAATTAGCTGAAGCTGTTCAGCGTCCAGCTGCTGTAAGAGCTGCTGGAACAGCATGTGGAAAAAACCCGCTAACATTGATCATTCCCTGTCATAGAGTTCTTGGATTAGCCTCATTTGGTGGGTATCGTTGGGGACTAAATATCAAACAGACATTGTTAACCCATGAAGCAATAGATTCAAAAAGTGTTGCGTAACGGTAACACACCTGAAAACTTTTACCAAAATTTTTTAAAAAAACTGAGCATATCAAAAAAGTGCGATAATATTATTTATGAAAAGTGCCTTGAGCATAGTTTTTAACAAACGGAGAAAATAATGAAGAAATTAATTTTAAGTTCAGTGTTCGCAGGATTATTATTAGCAGGTGCAGCTGTAGAGGCATCTACTGCCGTTGCTCCTGAAAAAGCAGCTTATGGTAAATTTGTAATCAATGCTGATTTTGCTGCTGGTTGGTGGGCAAACGTTATGCACACAGTTCCAAATAAAGATGGTAGTGAGACTACAGACGGAATTGATAAGGATGATATTTTAAGACGTCAACTCGTAGCACTTTCTGATGCAAAAATGACTTTCAAAACTGAAGGTGGTTGTTCAGTGGTTGCATTTGGTGCTGTAGTAAAATTAGATGCTAACGCAGCATCTGCAGATATTAAAGGTCTTTTCCGCGATACATATGTGTTCGGACGTTTTGGTAACATGATTGAAGTTCGTATTGGATCTCAACGTGATGCAATGTATTCATTGGTTGATGGCGCTGATGTAATGGGCGGAACTTGTGGGTATAATGGTTACTGGAGCAACTTGTTAAAGAATTCAAAAGATGCTGATGGCGTGATTAGAAAAGAGCGTTGGGTTATGGATTTAACGCATGCTAACGATACTTGGTTTACAAACAAACTTGAAGTTCGTACTGTTCGCATGGCTGGAATTCAAGCGGTTGCTAACTGGCAGCCAAGCAGTGCATACAATGGTCGTTTAGGAACTTATGGCGATGGTACAAAAGTTTTGGCGCCTGGTGTGATTAATAACACAGTGTCATTAGGTTTAAACTATGATAACTCATTTGGTGATATTCGTGTTCGTGCATCAGCAGGTGGTGTATACGGTGCAAGCGATGGATCGACTGCTGCTGGAGCTAAGGCAGCAACAAGCTTTACGTATCGCTTGGGCGGTATTTTCTCTTGGAAGACATTTGATATTGGTCTAGGTTGGTTAGATAACCGTAGCACTGGATTTGCAGAGGTTAACAAGGATAAAAATGCTGGTAAAGTATTGCATGGTGCATTGGGTTACCAATTTGATTCAACAGCTTGGAAACCACGTGTGTCTGCTGGCATTATGTGGGGCTGGAAGAATGGAAAAAATACATCTGATGCAGCTAATGACTTTGCAAACCAAGATCAAACACTTGCATTTTCTGGAGCGGTTGATTTGAACATTCGTGAAGGATTCCGTTGGTTCTTAGAAGGTACTTTCGCAATGCTTGATGAAAGCAACACGACTGAAGGTGCAAAAGATGCTGGTTATAGCCAAAAGAACATTATCGTTGGTACAGGTTTAGCTGTAAGTCAATAATAATTACTGTAACTTTAAAAAGCGGGGCTTCGGCTCCGCTTTTTTTATTTCTATTTTGTCAGAAGTTTGGTACTTAATAAGGCAAACACAATATTAGGCCTAATTTCATGAATTGTTATACTTTAATTAAACAGAAGATACTTGCTGTTATTACTCAGCTTCAATCCAACGGTGGTTTACCAGCTGATTTAAAAGTGGATGCTATTACAGTTGAGCCACCCAAATCCCGAGATCATGGGGAAATGTCAACGAACGTTGCGATGGTGTTAGCCAAAGCGGTAGGTCAGCCGCCAAGAGTGCTTGCTGAATTATTCTTAACCCATATTCAAGAGTTTGATGAAGTTCGAACTGCAGACATTGCAGGCGCTGGATTTATCAATATGCGATTACATCCAAGTTTCTGGTATGCGCATTTAAGCACGATTCTGAAAGAAAAAGAGGCCTATGGTTCCAGTGACATTGGTCAAGGGCATGCGATGAATGTGGAGTATGTTTCTGTAAACCCAACAGGACCGATGCACGCGGGGCATGGTCGCGTGGCGATCGTGGGTGATGCTATGGCTGCATTGATGGAAAAAGGTGGGTATGACGTTACCCGTGAATATTACATCAATGATGGTGGGGCTCAAGCTGAAACATTAGCACGGTCTGCTTATTTAAGATATTTAGAAGCATTGGGTCAAGACATTGGTGAAATTCCTTCTGGATTATATCCGGGCGATTATTTAAAGGCAGTGGGTGAATCGATCGCCAAGAACTATGGTGATGCATTTAAAGATCAGACGGAAGAAGAGTATTTACCATTCTTTGAAACCTATGCCATTGATGCGATGATGGATTTGATCCGTGATGACCTGGATCTGATCGGCATTCAGCATGACGTGTTTACCTCTGAAACGGCAATCGTTAATGAAGGTGCCGTTGAAGATGTGATGGATATGCTGGAAGAAAAAGGGCTGATCTATACGGGTGTGTTAGATGTTCCCAAAGGCATTGAAGTTGATGATTGGGCAGCGGAACCTCAATTGTTATTTAGGTCGACTCAATTTGGAGACGACGTGGATCGTGTGTTAAAGCGTACAAACGGTGAGTGGACGTATTTCGCAAAAGACATTGCCTATCATTTTGATAAGTTTGAACGTGGGTTTGATTATCAAATTAATGTGTGGGGCGCTGATCATGCGGGGTATATTAAGCGTATGTTGGCCGCAGTCAAAGCGCTGTCGGATGATACAGTGACGTTAGACATTAAAACCTGCCAAATGGTGAATTTGATGCAAGGTGGTGAACCGTTGAAAATGTCGAAGCGATCTGGAACATTTGTAACCTTGCGTGATGTTGTTGAAGCTGTCGGTAAAGATGTTATTCGCTTTGTAATGTTGATGCGCCGCAACGATGCAATGTTAGATTTTGATTTCGATAAGGTTAAGGAACAATCAAAAGACAACCCCGTGTTTTATGTGCAGTATGCCCATGCCCGCGTGTATTCAGTCTTGCGTCAGGCGGAAGCTCAGATAGGGCAGATTGATGAAGTTCAATTACAGAATGCAGACTTTACGTGTTTAAATTCAGATGACGAAATTGGATTGATTCAAGTGTTAGCAAGCTGGCCGCGTTGTATTGAAGGTGCTGTGATTCATCGTGAACCACACCGTATCGGTGGATATTTATATGAACTTGCTGGTGCGTTTCATGCGTTGTGGAACCAAGGAAAAGAAGATACAACCTTGCGATTTATTGTCGATGATACGAAAGTGACGCTAGCGCGGTTGGCACTGTTGAAAGCAGTTGCAACGATAATCGCCAGTGGATTAAACTTATTTGGAGTAGAGCCATTAAAGGAGATGCGATAAATGGATTACGATAATCTAGGTCCGCGGAATTATAAAAAGCCAAATCTTAAAGATGAGATGTTCTTTGAAGATCGCGAGTCTTATGGTGAAGACGAAAAGTGGTGGTGGATTTTCCAAAACCCTTTAGGAGTCATTATTATGATTGCCGTTGCTATTATCATCATCATTGGATTGTGGTTTGTGTTTAAAGCTCCCTCATCAAAACAGGGTGATGTTCAAAATGGAGTGATGGTTATAAAATCTGAAGGGGTTCCTTATAAAGAAGCACCAGATGAATCCACAAATCAAGGCGTTGAGAACCAAGACAAAGAAGTATATAAACGCCTGGGGCAACATCAGTCTGAAGATCAAGAAGCCAGCGCGACGGTTGCTAAGCCTGAAGAAAAGCCCTTAGAGACCAATGAGTTTCCAGAGACCACAAAGCCTGAGGCAAAGAAGGGCTTGGACGAGCCGAATTCATTGCGAAAAGTTACAGAAAGTGTTGGCGTAAAAATGCCAGAACCTGCCGTGAATGAGCAGTTTATTTCTGAAAAAAAACAAGAGCCCGTGGTAGAGGAAGAAAAGTCTGTTGTGGAATCCCCCGTTGCTGTTCAGAAAAAAGCGACAGAGAAACCCAAAGCTGTAAAAGGCTTAAGCGAGGGTGTATATGCTATTCGTATTGCATCGTTTAGAAAACAAGAAACCGCAGACCGAGAATTGCAGCGCGTCGTTGATGCATTGGGAACGGCATTGAATGGAGTCGGTCGTTTAGTAAAAAAAATAGAGAGCGATTCCGGCATATTTTATGTTGTAACAATTGGTGCGTTTACAAGTTTGTCGAAAGCAAAACAAACAGTAAAATTTTTAAAAGATAAAAACTTTGATGGCATTATCCAGAAAGTGAATCGATGACCCTTACTGAAGTATTAATCGTTGCCATTCCGTTAATAATTGCCATTACGTTCCATGAGGCTGCCCATGGGATTATGGCGTATGTGTGTGGGGATACTACGGCTAAGCGAATGGGGCGTATGACGCTGAATCCCTTTAAACATGTGGATTTATTTGGGACGATTATCATGCCTGCCGCATTGTTGTTGCTGAAGTCTCCCTTTATGTTTGGTTATGCAAAGCCAGTTCCCATCAACCCAAATCAGTTTTTTCATTATCGATCAAATTTGATATTGGTTGCAGCAGCTGGACCATTCATGAATATTTTATTAGCGATGTTATCGTGGAGTGTTTATGTATTTATTTACCCCGAACCCGCATATATGGTTGCCGCGTTGGCGTATTCAGTTCAAATAAACTTAGTATTAGCCGTGTTTAACATGTTTCCCTTATTGCCGATGGATGGAGGGCGGGTGTTATCTGCTTTATTGCCCCCTCCATTCGATAAAAAGTTTATGAAGTTAGAGCGCGTTGGCATGGTCGTTTTATTGGGATTATTGGCATTGCCATCAATCAGCGAACAATTTGGTTGGCGCATTAATCCGATTGGCTGGTTTGTATACCATGGCGTTGCCTGGTTGCAAGATATATTAGGAGTAAGGTACTAATGCGGATATTACATCATTATCCATTGTGCCCATTTTCACGCAAGATCCGGTTGGTGATGGCTGAAAAAGCATTAGAAGTTGAATTAAGAACCGTTCGATATTGGGAAGAAAACGATGAATTTTTGCGTTTAAATCCAGGGGGATTTGTTCCCGTATTAGAAGAAGATAATAAAGCTGTTGTGGTTGGTGATTATGCCATCTTAGAATATTTAGATGAAGCATACCCACAACATAAGGGACTAACTGGACGCACCTTGCAAGAGCGTGCAGAAATTCGTCGTTTAGTTCATTGGTTTGATGGAAAGTTTTATCACGAAGTTAGCCAAAAAGTGTACGGTGAACGTGTGGAAAAACGATTGTTAAAAAATGGGTTTCCATCCACAGACATAATTCGCGAAGGCTTACAAAATATCCAAATGCATTTAGATTACATTGCCTGGATTGTTGAGCAAAAAAGCTGGCTAGCAGGGCGTAACCTAACCGTTGCAGATTTAACGGCGGCAGCACATTTATCCACGTTGGATTATTTTGGCGATGTGCCCTGGGATAAATATCCCGCCACCAAAGATTGGTATATGAAATTAAAAAGCCGTCCAACATTTAGGTCGCTATTGGAAGATATTGTTGCAGGCCACCGTCGCGCCGATCATTATCCCGAGTTAGATTTTTAGGCAACGTGTCGCCAGCGTGACGCTGGACTCGTTAGGCAACGTGCCGTTGCATCCGCTAGGTTAGATTGAGGGAGATTTGAGATATGAGAGAATGGATGGGATTTTTGACCCAGCTTTGACCCATTTCGGGCGCAGGATCATTGGGGGTGAAAAATGATTTTGAGATGTTTTTGAGTTTGGTAGTGTTTTAGTTCCTTATTGTTGTTTGAAAGTGCTGTGTTTTTGAGACTTTCAAAGTTAAGTTATATAAACCCATGTTAGATTACACTGGATCTAATCTATTGGGTCCAGGGATCATCCCTGGTGCAACCTCAGGTTGCCGTTGTTTAAAACCGAGAGAATCCCCAGTAACCCGCACGTGCAAAAAGAACCCCATTTCTTACACGAACGGGGAAAGGCGGACTTTATTGATAGGCACAAAGTCGTGTTTTACGAGCCCGTTGGCTCTGGGTTTTTACAGGGCTGTGACTACTGATCGGGTAGTGTGAGTTCCTGTACTGGGGGATTCAGCTCGGTGTTTTGTCCTTGAGTGTTTCAAAGACGTAGAACGAAAAAAGGCTACCCAGGTTTTTGGGTAGCCTCTTCGCAATTCTAGCTATTAGTATACACAGCGAATTTGAGAAGTCAATATATTTTTGAAGGATGATGGTGTTTTTGTAATCCGTGTCAGACCACATCGGATCTATCCATAGGATGCAGCGTCACGCTGCTTTGTAATCCGTGTTTGTGCAAATTGGATCTGACTTATCGGATGCAACGGCACGTTGCTTGCTGTTGAGTTGTTCATAGCTTTATTCCCATTGTCCAGCCTTCTTTTGTGGGGAGCATTGTGCTTGCGTAAGTTGTTTGATTGCCCAGTCGTTGATTGAACTCATGGACAGAGTTTAATGCAGATGGGCTGATGCGATCTGTTGTGGGTTCTCCGTATACTGCGCCAGACAGAAACGTGTTGTCTCCGATAATTAAACCGCCTTTTCGGACGTGGTGTTCTGCCCACGTTAAATAGTTTGAATAGTTAAGCTTATCGGCATCAATAAACACCATGTCGAAGGGGGGGTGATCTTCTAGGGTTTTTAGGACGTCGAGCGCTTTGCCTTCAAGAAGCGTGATTTTGGAGTTGTGCTGTTCAAAGTGCTGAAAGGTTTCCCTGGCCATGCGAATGCGATTTTGATCTCTCTCAATTGTAAATATGCGCCCATCTTGGGGGAGCGCCATTGCCATCCACAGAGTTGAATATCCCGCATGGGTTCCGATTTCTAGGATACGTT